>NZ_CP143423.1:1989965-2306209 GCF_014337925.2 Roseobacter fucihabitans
CCGCCACGCGCACCGGTCCACCGGGCAGAACGCGTTTGCGGTAGGCTTCGTCCTGTTCCTCAAAAAGCTCCCAACACGGCATGGACACGACGCGCGTCCCGATCCCATCCGCCTGCAAAATATCGCGCGCGGCCATTGCGATCTCGACCTCAGAACCCGTCGCCAACAGGATCGCCTGTCGTTTTCCGTCGGCATCCGCCAGCACATAGGCCCCCTGTGCCACCATATTCTTGGTCTTATGCTCGGTGCGCAGCGTCTTGAGCCCCTGCCGCGTCAGTGACAAAACGGAGGGTGTCTGTTTGGACGTCAGCGCCAATTCCCAGGCCTCTGCCGTCTCGATGGTATCGGCGGGGCGGAACACATGGGTGTTGGGTGTCGCGCGGCTGATGGCGAGGTGTTCAACCGGTTGATGCGTCGGGCCATCCTCACCCAGACCGATGCTGTCATGCGTCATCACATAGACGGTCGGGATTTTCATCAAGGCCGACAGGCGCATTGCCGGGCGCGCGTAATCGGTGAAACACATGAATGTCCCGCCGTAAGGGCGCAAACCGCCATGCAGCGCCATGCCGTTCATCGCCGCCGCCATGCCATGCTCGCGAATGCCCCAATACACATAACGCCCGGCGCGGCTATCAACGTCGAAAACACCCAGATCGCTGGTTTTGGTATTGTTGGAGCCCGTCAGATCCGCAGAGCCGCCAATGGTTTCGGGCATTACCGGGTTGATGACTTCGAGCACCTTTTCGGAGCTTGCACGGGTGGCAAGCTTGGGTGCGGCTTCCGACATTTGTTTTTTGAACGCCTTGATCACCGCGCTCAGCTTCTTGGGGGCCTCAAGCGCATAGGCGCGGTTGAAGGTCTCGCGCTTGGCGCGGGGCAGGGCGTCGAAACGTTCTTCCCACGCGCGCCGGACGTCTGCACCGCGCGCGCCAATGGCTTCCCAGGCGGCTTTGACATCTGCGGGCACCTCAAACGGTCCGGTTTTCCAACCATATGCCTCCTTGGCCGCCGCCATCTGATCGGCATCCGTCAGAGCCCCGTGACCCTTGGACGTGTCCTGTGCCGCGTGGCCCAAAGCGATGTGGGTTTTGCACGCAATCATCGTGGGTTTTTTACCCGTCTTGGCCTGGCTCAGGGCGGCATCAATCGCGACCGGGTCATGCCCGTCAGTTTCCAGCACGTCCCAACCGGCGGATTTGAAGCGTCCGATCTGATCCGTGCGATCCGACAGCGACACGGGGCCATCGATGGTGATATCGTTATTGTCCCAGAGCACGATCAATTTGCTCAATTGGTGGCGCCCGGCCAGCGTGATGGCCTCCTGGCTGACACCTTCCATCAGGCAACCATCCCCCGCGATCACATAGGTATAGTGATCCACGACCTTCTTGCCGTATTGCGCACGCTGGATTTCTTCGGCCATGGCGAAACCCACCGAATTGGCGATGCCCTGACCCAGCGGGCCGGTCGTGGTTTCAATGCCTGAGGCGTGCCCATATTCCGGATGCCCTGCGGTGCGCGATCCCCATTGGCGGAAATTCTTGATCTCCTCCAGTGTCATATCCGCATAGCCCGTCAGGTGCAGCAGCGCATAGAGCAGCATGGAGCCGTGTCCCGCCGATAGGATAAAGCGATCCCGGTCCGGCCAATTGGGCTGTGTCGGATCAAATTTGAGGTGTTTTTCAAACAGCACTGTCGCCACATCCGCCATGCCCATCGGCATACCAGAATGGCCCGAATTGGCGGCGGCGACCGCATCCAGAGTCAGGGCGCGAATGGCCGTGGCCTTTGACCAATGATCGGGGTTGGCGGCAGCAAGGGCTTTTAAATCCACGGGGTAGAATCCTTTGTCGTTTGAGACGCCCCCGGAGCGGGGTTTTTGACACGAACGCCAGCGTTTGCGCGTTGCATAACAGCCACCTCGCAAAGATCAAGAGCCGGGGAAGGGCTTTGATCATACAGCGACTTCAAGAGTCCCCGGCAAGCAATTGATCATAAAGAAAGGCGTGTTTGTGAGGGGCGCGGAATCGCGTTAATCTGGCGCAATATAAAAGCGATTCGGGCCGCACTTAGCGCTGCGGTGCCGTATTCAGTATGAAAAAGAGGTGGGCATGAGCGAAATCGAAGATCTCCAAACCCGGATTATGTCCGCCCTGGACCGGGTGGCGACGGGTGTCGACGCCTTCGCTGATGCTGAGGATATCGATGCGCTCAAGACAGCACTTGAGGATGAAAAAACCGTCAACGCCGAGTTGAACGAGCAGGTGCGCGAATTGGGCGAACGTCAGGCAGCCGCGCTGGAGGCTCTTGAGGCCCGTGCCGCGGCGACGGCGGCGCGTATGGATCAGTTTGATCAGGATTTGCAGCGGTTACGGCGCGCGAATGCGCAGCTTGGTGAGGCTTGCGAGGCGTTGCGCGCGGCTAATGCCGAGGGCGTCGGCGAACCTGAGTTGATCAATCAAGCCATGATCGCCGAACTTGACGCCTTGCGCGCCGCGCGCAGTGCCGAGATCAGCCAGGCGGATGAGATCATCGCCGCATTGACACCGCTCCTCGAAGCAGGCGCACCCCAAACACAGGAGACAGCCTGATGCCGGAAGTCACAATCACAATTGGGTCGCGTCAATTCGAAGTCGCCTGTCAGCTTGGCGAAGAGCATTATCTGCATACCGCCGCCAAGATGTTGGATGATGAGGCGCAGGTATTGGCCGATCAGGCCGGGCGTATGCCCGAAGCGCGGATGTTGTTGATGGCCGGTCTGATGCTGGCCGATAAGACGGCGAGCGTGGAGGATCAGGTTGCAGAATTGCAGGCCAAACTAACCGCCCGCGAGGCCGAGCTTGCCAATTTGCGCGACACGGTTGTTGAGCCGGAACGCATAGAGGTACCGGTCGTGCCGCAATCGGTCACGGATACGCTTGCGGAACTGGCCGCGCGCGCAGAGGCTTTGGCGGCGTCCGTTGAGGAAAAAACCAAGGCGTGATCGTGATGCATCGCGCGGTGTATGCGCTCGTGCTCTGGTGTCTGTGGGGTATGACCGCCTATGCCGGGCCGATTTCCGCGACATATACCTGCGAGCGGTCGGTCAAAATTCCAACGGTCTTTGCGCAGGATAAGGACGCGGGGTCCATTGTCGTGATGATATTAGAAGGCGCGTTGATCCAGCTCGCCATCACGCCCGCTGCATCCGGGGCGCGATATGCTGACACGACAGATCAATCGGGTTATGTCTGGTGGACCAAGGCGGAGGCCGCCACCCTGTCGTGGTTTGACGCGCAAACCGGTCAGGAAACTTTTGTCTACCGCCAGTGTCGAAAATCTGACGATGAGGTGCCGGGATAAAGAGAGGAAGCAAGAGATGCTTCCTTTCTTTATCGATATAGTGATTTAGCCGTTGGCCTCGCGGATTTTATCGGCGGCGTCCTTATCAAAGCTCACGCCATTTTCTGAAAACAGCGTGTCCAATTCGCCCGACAGGGTCATTTCGGTGATGATGTCGCAGCCGCCTACGAACTCGCCCTTGACGTAAAGCTGTGGTACTGTCGGCCAGTCCGAATAATCCTTGATGCCCTGGCGCAGGGTCTCGTCAGACAGAACGTTCACGTCGGAAAAATCGACGGCCATGTAGTTCAGAACACCTGCCACACGGCTGGAAAAACCACATTGCGGCATCTCCTTGGTGCCCTTCATGAAAAGGACCACGTCATTATTGGTGACGGTTTCTTTGATCGTAGATTGTGCATCAGACATTCAGGGGTCTCCATGTTATGCGGCGCAGTTTTGAGTGCATACGCCGAAATCTCGGTCGATGTTTCAGAAATTTTGGCCATTTTCGTCTAAATATGGCCAGCGTGTCACAGATGTCCAGAAGAAGGCGACCAAATTTCAGGGCCGCTCAACCCGCAGGATCATCGATTAATCCGGGACTTTCGTCGTGAGTGCCAGAGCGTGTAATTCACCGTTTGAGCCGTCCATCTTGCCTTTGAGGGCCGCATAAACGGCGCGCTGTTGCTGGACGCGGTTCTTGCCGCGAAAGCTTTCGTCCACCACCATGGCGGCCATATGCACACCGTCGTTTCCTTCAACCGTTATGGTCGCATCGGGAAAGCTGGCGCGCAGCAGGTCTTCGATTTCATGGGCTTGCATCGGCATCGGGTCGGCTCCGTTTTATCTTTGTCTTAGATGTAATAGGCGGTGCCGCCGGGAACAAGGTGTCAAATTGCGCGCCAGAGCACAGATCACATGCCCGCAAGGGCGCGCGATTGGGGCAGACAAGCCGGGCCACATGTTGAATAATCCACCGAAGGGAGAGTCGCGATGGATGTTTTTGAAAACGCGCCGGAGCAGGCCTTGGCCTGGCATGACGCGGGTCGGGGGGCGGTTCTGGCCACGGTGGTTGAAACCTGGGGCTCGGCACCGCGCCGCGTTGGCGCGCAGCTGGTGATTGCCGGGGATGGTGAGATGCAAGGCTCGGTCTCGGGCGGATGTGTCGAAGGCGCGGTCGTTCTGGAGGCCACGGAGGCGCTGGAAACCGGCACGCAAAGGCTGCTTGAATACGGCATCAGCGATGGGGACGCTTTTGCCGTTGGGTTGGCCTGTGGTGGAACGATCCGCATTCTGGTCGAGCCGGTTGGTGCCGTTTTGCCGGTTGATCTGTTGCGCACGCTGGTTGCGGCGCGGGCGGATCGCACACCAATTGCCTATCAGGTCAATTTGGATACCGGTGCGCGGGCACTGATAGATGACGCCTATGCGGATCGTTTTGCGACAGACCGATCCGGGTTTGAGGGTGAGGGCAGGATTTTCGTTGCCATTCACAACCCGCCCTTGCGGTTGATTGTCGTGGGAGCGGTGCATATCGCGCAGGCATTGGTGCCGATGGCGCGGATTGCCGGGTATGATCCCTTTATCGTGGATCCGCGTGCCGCTTTTGGGTCTGAGGCGCGCTTTCCCGGCGAAAGTATACTGCCCGATTGGCCGGATGAGGCGCTGGAAGCCATCGGCGTGGATAGCCGCACGGCTGTTGTTTTGCTCACACATGATCCGAAACTGGACGATCCCGCCCTGCATATCGCGCTGGCCTCGCGCGCCTTTTATATCGGGGCGTTGGGATCAAAACGAACACAGGCCGCGCGCCAGCACCGGTTGGCGGAGGCCGGTTTTGAGCCGCATCAGATCGGGCGCATCCATGGGCCGGTTGGTCTGGACATCGGTGCCGCCGCGCCGCCGGAAATCGCCCTGTCCATCCTCGGCGAAATGACCCGTGTCTTGAGGCGCGGGTCTTGAAGTTCGGCACCATCGACCTGGCACAGGCGAAAGGTGCCATTCTGGCCCATTCGGTTTCCCTGGGCGGGCGCAAGCGCCTGCGCAAGGGGCGTATCTTGTCGCCCGAAGACATCGCGGCACTTGAAAGTGCCGGCATTCATCACGTCACGGTAGCGCGCCTCGAGGCGGGTGATGTGATCGAAAACGACGCCGCTCAGGCCTTGGCCGCTGCTATCGTACCCGATCCGGGCGGCCAGGGGATACGTGTGACAGAGCCCTTTACCGGCCGCGTTAATCTTTTGGCCGAGGGGCCGGGGGTTGCGGTGCTGAATGTCGCGGCGCTCGAAGCCATCAACCGCGTGCATCCGATGATCACGCTGGCAACCGTACCGCCGTTTCAGCAGATGTCGGCAGGCGGCATGATGGCCACGATCAAGATCATTTCTTACGGCGTGCCACGGGTCGCCTTGCTTGAGGCCTGCGCTTTGGCGGATCGATCCATGCGTCTTGCCAGGCCGGCGATCGGATCGGTCGGGTTGATCATCACTGAAATTGCAGGAGGGGCTGGTTCAAAAGGCCGCAGCGCCATTGCGGCCCGGGTGGCCGCATTCGGCATGACGCTCAGTGAACCGGTGGTGATTGCCCATGACGAAGGCGCGCTTGCAAAGGCACTCGGTGAGAGTACGGATGAGCTGATGTTGATCCTCAATGGCTCCGCAACCTCGGATATCGACGATGTGGCACCTGCCGCCTTGCGCCGCGCGGGAGGGCAAGTGGACAGGTTCGGCATGCCGGTTGACCCCGGTAACCTATTGTTTATAGGTAGACTTATGGATCGAACGGTCATCGGCTTGCCAGGTTGTGCGCGCTCTCCGGCATTGAATGGGGCGGATTGGGTGCTGTCGCGGATCATTTGCGGTCTGGACGTGAGCGGTGATGTCATTGCGGGCATGGGCGTTGGCGGATTGCTCAAGGAGATACCGGCACGCCCGCAGCCGCGCGCGGGAAAGTGACAGATCACCTTTGAAAGCTGCCCGTTAGACGGGCACGAGGGTGCAGCATCGTCCTATTGACGAAATTTGTGGTTCTCAACAGGCGAACGGCGTGCTTAACTCCTTTCAACAACAGTACTCAGGGAGGAAACTATGACAAAGGTCTCAATGACCGTGAACGGTAAGGCAGCGTCTGGTGACGTGGAGGGGCGCACGTTGCTGTCGTCTTTCTTGCGCGATACGCTGGAACTCACCGGCACCCATGTCGGGTGTGACACCAGCCAATGCGGCGCATGTGTGGTGCATGTTGACGGTGAAGCGGTAAAAGCTTGTACGATGCTCGCCGCCGAAGCCTCCGGTCGCAAGGTGACAACGATTGAGGCCATGTCCAATGCGGATGGATCGCTCAGCGTCCTGCAGCAGGCCTTTCAGGATCACCACGGGTTGCAATGCGGATTTTGCACGCCGGGCATGGTTATGAGTGCCGCAGCGCTTTTGAAAGAGAACCCTGATCCAACGGAAGCGGAAATTCGAGAGTATCTCGAAGGTAATATCTGCAGATGTACGGGATACCACAATATCGTCAAAGCCATCATGGCCGCCGCCGGGCAAGACGTGAGCCGCATCGCTGCCGAATAAAACAGAGGGTCGGCAGGGGTGGCCTAAAAGCCCACCTTACAGCCGATAGCACCGTAAGGTGGGCTTTTAGGCCACCGCTTTTCAGGGAGGAATAACATGCCAAAAGATGGAGGCATCGGCGCAAGCTCAAAGCGCCGCGAGGACATCCGGTTTTTGACCGGCGAGGGAAATTATACCGATGACATCAATCTACGAGGGCAGGCACATGTGTTTTTCCTGCGCTCTGATATTGCACATGGCACGATCACGTCAATTGATACCGCCGCTGCCGAGGCGATGCCCGGCGTCGTCAAAGTATTTACCGGTGTGGATTTTGAAGCGGTCGGAGGGATACCTTGCGGCTGGCAAGTCACCGACAAGCACGGTGAACCGATGCAGGAACCCCGCCACCCCGTCCTGGCGCATGGCAAGGTGCGTCATGTCGGCGAGCCGATTGCGGCCGTTGTTGCAGATACTTTGGAGCAGGCGCGCGATGCGGCTGAGGCCATTGAGGTCGATATCTCCGAATTGCCCGCCGTCGTTGATATGAAGGCGGCCGTGGCAGCTGGCGCAACCAAAGTCCATGACGATCTGACGTCAAACCTCTGTTATGACTGGGGTTTCGTTGAGGAAAACAAAGCCGCCACGGATGAAGCCTTTGAAAAGGCGGCCCATGTCACCACGCTGGAACTGGTCAACAACCGCCTGGTTGCCAATCCGATGGAACCGCGCGTTGCCGTGGGGGATTTCGCCCGTGGCACCGGGGATCACACCCTATATACGACGTCACAAAATCCGCATGTGATCCGGCTTTTGATGGGCGCGTTTGTTCTGGGCATTCCTGAACACAAGCTGCGCGTCGTCGCGCCGGATGTCGGCGGCGGTTTTGGCACCAAGATCTTCCACTATCAGGAAGAGGCCTTCGTGACTTTCGCAGCCAAAGCCTGCAACCGGCCCGTCAAATGGACCTCCAGCCGGTCCGAGGCCTTCATGTCGGACGCGCATGGCCGTGACCATGTGACCAAAATCGAATTGGCGCTGGATGCGGAGAATAATTTCACGGCCCTACGCACGGATACCTATGCGAATATGGGTGCCTATCTCAGCACCTTTGCGCCCTCTGTCCCCACCTGGCTGCATGGCACGCTCATGGCGGGGAACTACAAAACGCCGCTGATCTATGTGAACGTCAAGGCGGTATTTACCAACACGGTGCCGGTGGATGCCTATCGCGGCGCGGGTCGCCCCGAAGCCACTTTCCAACTGGAACGGGTGGTCGATAAGGCGGCACGCGAATTGGGCGTCGATCCGATTGCGCTGCGCCGGCAGAACTTCATCACGCAATTCCCCTATGCCACCCCGGTGGCCGTGGAATATGATACGGGCGATTACGTGGCGACCATGGATAAGCTCGAAGAGCTTGGTGATTTGTCCGGCTTTGAGGCGCGTCTCAAGGAGTCCGAGGCCAAGGGGAAGTGGCGTGGTCTTGGCATCAACTGCTACATTGAGGCTTGTGGCATCGCGCCCTCCAACCTTGTGGGGCAACTTGGAGCACGTGCGGGACTTTACGAATCCGCCACTGTGCGGGTCAACGCAACGGGTGGTCTGGTCGTGATGACGGGCAGCCACAGCCACGGGCAGGGGCATGAAACCGCTTTCCCACAGGTGATCTCGGAAATGATCGGTATCCCCGAGGACATGATCGAAATCGTGCATGGTGACACCGCCAATGCGCCGATGGGCATGGGCACCTATGGCTCGCGCTCACTGGCGGTGGGCGGCTCGGCCATGGTGCGGGCCACCGAAAAGATCATCGCCAAGGCCAAGAAAATCGCCAGCCACCTGCTGGAGGCCTCCGAGGATGACATCGAACTCAAGGACGGCGCCTTCAGCGTCGCGGGGACGGATAAATCCGTGGCCTGGGGCGATGTGACACTGGCCGCCTATGTGCCGCATAACTACCCGCTCGAAGACCTCGAACCGGGGCTGGAGGAAACGGCGTTTTACGATCCGAGCAACTTTACCTACCCCTCAGGGGCCTATGCCTGCGAGGTCGAAGTGGACCCCGACACCGGCAAGGTCACCATCGAACGCTTCACCGCCGTTGATGATTTCGGCAATGTGGTGAACCCGATGATCGTGACCGGACAGGTGCATGGCGGGCTGGCGCAGGGGATCGGGCAGGCGTTGCTCGAAAACTGTTCCTATGACGAAAATGGCCAGCTGCTGAGCGCCTCCTATATGGATTACGCGATGCCGCGTGCCGATGATGTGCCGTTCTATGCGGTCGATCATTCGTGTCAAACGCCCTGTACCCATAACCCACTGGGCGTGAAGGGCTGCGGCGAGGCCGGGGCCATCGGTTCACCGCCCTCGGTCGTCAATGCGGTGGTGGATGCGCTGCAACGCGGTGGCAAGGACGTGACGCATATCGACATGCCGCTGACGCCCTCGCGCGTCTGGGCGGCGATGCAATGACCTGAACTGGCGGGGGAAGGGTGCCGCCCGAACCCCGCCACGGTATTTATGGACCGGCACGGCCATGCGCCGATGCGGGGCCAACAGAAAGGACGAACGATGTACAACTTTGATGTGGAAATGCCCAGTTCGGTGGGGGATGCGGTCTCCGCACTCAGCCGTGAAGATGCGCAGGCCCTGGGCGGCGGTCAAACGCTGATTCCGACGTTAAAACAACGCCTTGCAAGCCCTTCGGTTCTGGTGAGCCTCTCTGGTATCGCCGAGATGAAGGGGGTGTGCACGGGGGATGATGGTCAGCTTTGTATCGGTGGATCGACCACCCACGCGACGGTGGCCACCGATGCAGCCTCAAAATATCCGGGTCTGGCCGACCTCGCCAGCCATATCGGTGACCCCGCGGTACGTAACCGCGGCACCATTGGTGGCAGCCTTGCCAATAACGACCCCTCCGCATGCTATCCTGCTGCGGCACTTGGGTCGGGCGCGACCATCGTGACAAACACCCGTTCCATCGCGGCGGATGACTATTTTCAGGGCATGTTCACGACCGCTTTGGAAGAAGGCGAAATCATCACCGAAGTGCGCTTTCCGATCCCGCAGGCCTCAAACTATCAAAAATTCCTGCAACCGGCGTCACGCTTTGCGCTTGTAGGCGTTTTTGTGGCGAAATTCGCGGATGGCGTACGTGTGGCGGTGACTGGCGCATCCAATGACGGTGTGTTCCGCTGGAGCGAGGCTGAAGCAGCTCTGTCGTCCAATTTTTCTGCGGATGCGCTTGATGGAATGACCGTCAGTGGTGATGACATGATCAATGATCTCCATGGCACAGGCGCTTATCGCGCGCATCTGGTGGGTGTCATGACCAAACGGGCGGTCGCCGCAGCGGCCTGATCGAAGGATTTTAATCAACGACCGGGGGCTTGGCCCGGTCGTTGCCCGCATGGCGTAGACGCTTGCCGATCACCCGGCACTGAAATGGTTGGAGTGATCAGTGTTTCAGCCACGCCAACGAAAAACACCCCGACCAAAAGGCCAGGGTGTTCAAATCAAACCAACAGAGTGGGGTTATTTCGGCAACGGCCCGATCAGCATGACCATCTGGCGGCCTTCCATTTTGGGAAAGTTCTCGATGCGGCCCACGTCTTTGGTATCCTCAGCAACCCGTTCGAGCAGTTCACGGCCCAGGTTCTGGTGCGCCATCTCGCGCCCCCGGAAGCGCAGCGTAATTTTCACCTTATCGCCGTTTTCGATGAACTTGAAAACATTGCGCATTTTCACATCATAATCGTTGGTATCGGTGTTGGGTCGGAACTTGACCTCTTTGATCTCAATGATTTTCTGTTTCTTGCGGGCTTCGGCTTCGCGTTTTTGCGTCTCGTATTTGAACTTGCCGAAATCCATGATTTTGCACACGGGCGGGTTGGCGTTCGGCGAAATCTCTACAAGGTCCAAACCGGCGTCATTTGCCATCTCCATGGCGCGGTCGGGCGTCACGACACCGACATTTTCACCATCAGCACCAATCAGGCGGATTTCTGAGTTGCGAATTTTTTCGTTGACGCGCGGGCCTGTGTCACGTTGAGGCGGCGCGTTATGGGGTCTGCGAGCGATGATTGTCGTCCTTGAGTTGTTAATAAATTCTAGACGCTAAAGTAACCGGGCAAAAGCGCCACTTCAAGTCGCAATTTGGGCTGGAAGGAGCCGAAGGGAACAGTTTCGTCATTTGAGGGTTGGTCTTTGGTCGCTGCGCGGGCAATACAATGCGCAGAGCTGTCCGCATAACGTTCTGCGGAGAATTAATGAGGGAAAATACTATGAAAAATCTGATTTGGGTTTTGGTCGCTGCGGTCATCCTGGGGGGTGGTTATTATCTGATTTCCGGTCAGCGTGTGGATGAAGCCGTTCGCGAGGTCATTACCACCGAACCGGACACTGATACAGCACAGGCGGTTCCAGAGGTTGATGATACAGCGGCGCAAGCCGAGGTCGTGCTGGACAACGCTGCTTCTGATGCGAGCGGGACGGTCGAAAGCACCGCAGAAGACATCGCAACCGCAGCGGGTGATGCGGTCGAGGACGCCGTTGAGACAATGGCTGATGTTGTAGATGAGGCAACGGCGGCGGTTTCGCAAGCGGCTGATGAAGCGGCTGAGCAGGCCGCCGACCTCGCCCAAGAGGCAACGGCTGCAACCGAAGAGGCCGCTACAACCGCCGGTGAAGCCCTTACTGAAATGGTGCAGGATGCCAGTGAAGCTGGCGAAAACCTCCTGAGCGATGCGACGCCCGATGCCGCGACGGACACGCCCGCAGTTGCCGAGCAGAGCGCTCCAACGCGCGAAAGTCTGGCCGCTGTGGATGACGTAAAAGAGGCAGAAGCCCTGACTGTGGCAGGATTCGATTTGGCGAAGGTCAATGAGATGATTGAAAATTCAGATCTGGCGACAACGCAAAAGCTGGTGTTGAGCAACGCGGTTAAATCGGCGCAGGATAACCCGGCACTTCTTGAAGCCGCTTTGACCCAATTGCGCAACGCCTTGGGCGGTCAGTAAGCCAAGATAAAAAAGGGCCCGATCCAGAGATCGGACCCTTTTTACGGCTCGTTTTGCCGATTTAACCGACGAAGGCCTTTTCCACGACGTAATGTTTAGGATCGGAATTGGCGCCCTCTTCCAGGTCAAACCCTTCGAGAATTTCCTTGAGGTCCGTGTTAAGCCCCATGGAACCGCATACCATCGCGCGATCGGTGTCAGGCGAAATGCCATCGATCTCCAGGTCCGCAAACATAGTGCCGTCTTTCAACAACGTCGTGATCCGTCCCATCTTGGGGGACGTCTCGCGCGTGGTCGTCGGGTAATAGGTGAGCTTTTTGAGGTTTTCTTCGCCCAAAAGCTCCAGCATCATCTCATCGCTGCGCAGGGTCTCGATCAATTGGCGACCATATTCCAATTCCGCCACATCGCGGCAGGTATGGGCGATAATCACCTGTTCGTAATCCTCAAAGGTCTGCGGATCACGCAGCAAGGACGCAAAGGGGGCGAACCCGGTGCCGGTGGCAAAAAACCACAGCCGTTTGCCCGGCAACAGGGCATCATGCACCAATGTGCCAACGGGTTTGGGACGCAGGATGATCTCATCGCCCGGCTTGATATGTTGCAGCTTGGAGGTCAGCGGCCCGTCCTGCACCTTGATTGAATAGAATTCCAGTTCCTCGTCCCAGGAGGGCGATGCGATGGAATAGGCGCGCAGCAACGGCTTTTGCTTGCCGGTTTCGGGATGCGGGTCCCCCATCAGCCCGATCATCACGAATTCGCCGGACCGAAACCGCAAGGACGCAGGGCGCGTCACGCGGAACGAGAACAGGCGATCCGTCCAGTGCTGAACGCTGGTTACGGTCTGCGCATCGGGCAGGGTGGGGACTTTTACGGCGGCGGCTTGGGTCACAGGTGTTTGCTCGGTCATGAATGTGTCAACGCAGGCTTACACCTGCGTCTCCCTTTTAGAAAGAAAATTGGATGAGGGGAAGGCGTCAATCAGCCACGCAGGCGGGATTGGTAATTATGGTCCTTCCAATTGGCGCGGAACTGCCATTGATCTTCGGGCTGGCGTGCGGCCAGTTCATCGGAGATTTCAACCTCGTCAAATCCGGCCCGGCGCGCCATGGCGTATTGATCCGCCAGAACATGCCCGCGCGCGCGCAACCGCCCGGTAAAGCCGCGCAACCGAAGTTGTCTTGCGATGGTAAAGCCGCGCCCGTCAGCAGAGGAGGGGAAATCCACCCGGATCATGTGCAGCCCGTCGCACAGCGGTATATCTGCGGGCTCCGCATTTGAGGGAATATCCAACGCTGTGGCGTCATTTGCCGCGTCCAATGTGATGAAAGGCTCACACCAATCGTCTTGTGTGAAACCGGTATCTGTAACGAGAATGCTCATGTGGGGACTCCTGTGCGGATCATTTTGCCATTGATCCCGTGCGGATCATTTTGCCATCGACGAAGTGGATGCCACATTCGTCTTTTTCTGTGTTGCGCCAACGGCCTGCGCGGGGGTCTTCGCCAGCCGTAACGGGGGAGGTGCAGGGCGCACATCCGATGGAAGGATACCCTTGCGCCACCATCGGGTGACGCGGCAGGCGGTTCTCGGCGATGTAATCGACGACGTCACCGGGTTGCCAATGGGCTAGCGGATTGACCTTTATGCGCTCCGTGCCCGGCTCAACCTCAAAGAATTCCATGTCAGCGCGCTTGCCCGATTGGAACCGTTTGCGTCCAGTGATCCAACCGCCGTGCGATTCCAGCGCGGTTTGTAACGGCTGTGTCTTGCGCAGCGCGCAACAGGCATCCGGGTCGCTCTGGTGCAGGGTCGCGTGCGGATCGCGGGTTGTGTTGGCGCGATTGCGCAGAATACGCAAATTGCGCAGGCCAAGACGTTCGGCCACCTCCTGTTGATAGACAAGCGTCTGCGTGAACAGCATTTCAGTGTTGATGAACAACACGGGCACATCGCGGTTCACCATCGCCGTCAGATGCAGCAACACCACCGATTCCGCCCCGAAACTGGAGACCAACGCCAGATCGGGAACCTCGTCAAAGGCCACACGCAACACATCCGTCGCGCTGTGATGGCGCAGCTGATCGTTTAGCCGCGCCACTTTTGCGCTTAGAAGTGTCGTTGGCGCGTGATCAAGCGGCATTGGCCCGCGCCTCTGGGTAAAGCGCGGCTTTGAACGGGGCCAAGCCGAGGCGACGGTAGGTGTCAAGGAACGTCTCGCCTAGTTCGGAGCGCAGGTCGAGATAAGCCATGACCAGACGCTCGACCGCCGGGATGATCTCCTCGGCCGAAAAACCGGGGCCAGCACGCTCGCCAATGGTGGCATCCTGCGTGTGATCCCCGCCCAGCGTGATCTGGTAATTTTCCACACCTGCGCGGTCCAGGCCCAAGATGCCGATGTGACCCACATGGTGGTGTCCACAAGCATTGATACAGCCCGAAATCTTGATCTTCAGCGGGCCGACGTCATGTTCGATCTTCAACTCATCAAACCGGGTCGCGATTTCCTGCGCAATCGGGATCGAACGGGCCGTGGCCAGCGCGCAATAATCCATCCCCGGACAGGCGATGATATCCGAAATCAGACCAATATTCGCCGTCCCCAGACCCGCCGCGCGCAGGGCAGAATAGACCGAAGGCAGATCGTTTTTATGCACATGGGGCAGGATCACGTTCTGCTCGTGGCTGATGCGCAATTCATCATGGCCGTAGCGTTTGGCGAGGTCCGCCATCAAACGCATCTGCGCGGATGTGGCGTCACCTGGTGTCGCGCCATGAGCCTTAAGGCTGATCGTGACGATGGCATAGCCGGGTGCGCGGTGCTCGGACAGGTTGGTGTCGGCCCAACTGCGGAACGCCGGATAGTGGCGGCGTGCGTCCTGATATTCCGTGTCAGGAGCGCTGCGGAATTCGGGCGCGGCAAAATCGGATTCAATCGCGGCTAACATTTGTTGATCCACGCCGGTGAACTGCGGACGGATCAGGGCGAAACGCTCCTCTACACGCGCGCCGAAATCCTCCAGACCGTTCTCATGGACGGTGATCTTGATGCGCGCCTTATATTTATTATCGCGCCGTCCCAATAGGTTATAAACGCTGACAATGGCTTCGAGATAAGGCAGCAGATCTTCGCGCGGCAGGAAATCCCGCAACACCTTGCCGATCATCGGCGTACGGCCAAGGCCCCCGCCAACGATAACCTCAAAACCCGCCAAACCGTCGCGCTCCACCATACGCAACCCGATATCATGCGCCTTGATCACAGCACGGTCGTTGGGCGATCCGGTCACCGCGACCTTGAATTTGCGCGGCAGGAACTGAAATTCCGGATGATCCGTGGACCATTGGCGGATCAATTCGGCAACCGGGCGCGGATCGGCGATTTCATCGGCAGCAGCACCGGCGAAATGATCCGCCGTGACGTTGCGGATGGTGTTGCCGGAGGTCTGGATCGCATGCATCTGCACCGCACCCAGAGCGTCGAGCATATCGGGCACATCGCGCAATTCGGGCCAGTTGTATTGGATGTTCTGGCGCGTGGTGAAATGGCCATACCCCTTGTCCCATTTGTCCGCGATATCCGCCAGCACATGCATCTGGCGGCTGTTGAGCGTCCCATACGGGATCGCCACGCGTAGCATATAAGCGTGCAATTGCAGATAAAGACCGTTCATCAGGCGCAGCGGCTTGAATTCATCCTCGGTAAGCGAGCCATCAATACGGCGTTCGACCTGGGCGCGGAACTGGGCATTGCGTTCCTTGATGAAGGCGGTGTCAAAGTCGGTATAATTATACATGCTTAGGTGCCTCTTGTTTGCCATGGACGTAATTGGACGGGCCGCGGGCGCGGAAATCTTCGCGAAAATGCGTCGGCTTGGGGGTAGGGCCGCTGATGTCCACATCGGCCAGATAAACGCCCACGACCCGGTCGTGTTGTTGGGAAGCATCAATCAGGCGCAGGTCGGCATCTGCCTCATCGGTCAGGACTTCGGCCTCGGCCAGATTGCGGCTCCAGCCGGTCGCGGTTTGATAGATCACATCGCCCTCCAGCAGGGCGTTGGCGGTCACGACTTTGGGGATATATGCGCGGGGCATTACAGCGCCTCCTTTGCTTGGATGGGAAGGGAGTAGGGATCGGTCTTGCGCAGGCGTGCTGCGGCGGCTTCGCGCGGAGCGAGGCCATAGAATGTCAACGCCGGACCAGACATTTCAGCCGCGCTCAAGGCGGCGGGCAGGGCATCCAGCGTGGTTTCCAAAATACGTTGATCGGGGCGCGAGGCGTTTTCGATTACGGTGACGGGGGTGTGGCGATCCGCGCCGTGCATGATCAGGCGGCCCTGAATGAAACGCGCGGATTTCTTGCCCATATAGATCGCGGCGACCTGACCGGGTTGCGCCAGCGTGGCCCAGTCGTGATCTGCAAAACCCTTCATGTCATGGCCTGTCAGGAACCGCACGGAGGCGTTACGCCCGCGTTTGGTCAGGCTTTGGCCAATTTCCGCCACGGCGGCAGAGGCCGATGTAATACCCGGCACGATGGACCAGGCGATCGCATGGGCATCCACCGCGTCAATCTCTTCGTCCAGACGTCCGAAAACGGTCGCATCGCCGGATTTCAGCCGCACGACCTGCGCGCCTGTTTGCGCGTGCTGCACGATAAGCGCGTTAATATCTTCCTGCTTCATCGAGGGGCCGAACCCTTCTTTGCCGGCATCGATCATTACCGCTTCACGGCGCGCCAGTTCCAGAATGGGCTGGCTGATCAGACGGTCATAGATGACAACATCGGCCTCATCGAGCACGCGGCGCGCCTTCATGGTCAACAGATCCGGATCACCGGGGCCGCCACCGACAAAATGCACATGACCTGTACGCGCCTTGCGGTCCAGATGATCGACCAGCAACGTATCAAGCCGGTCTTTCACAGCGTTTTCGCCGCCTGTGATCGCGGCAGGGCCCGCGTTGAAATAATAATCCCGCCAGAAATCGCGGCGCGCACGTCCAAAGGGCAGGGCGTCCGCGGCCTTGCGGAAGGTTTTACCGATGCGCGCCAAAGGACCGAGTGTTGCGGGCAGGCGGGTTTCGAGGTCGGCTTTGATTGCGCGGGCCAGAACGGGGGCGGCGCCTTCGGTGCCGATGGCGATGGTCACGGGGTCACGGTCCACGATGGCGGGCGTGATGAACTGGCTGTCTTGGAGATTATCGACGATGTTCACCAAGGCCCCATCGGCGCGCGCGATGCGTGACGTGCGTGCATCCTCGGCAGCATCTTCATCCGCTGCGTAAAAAAGGGCCGCGCACAGGGTATCGCCCGGTGCCATGGCACGGCGGATCAGGGTGAGCTTTCCCGCGTCGGCCCAGGCGGTGATGTCATCAGCGGGCGCGGGGCTGAAGACCGTGATATGTCCCGCAGTTTTCATCAAGAGGCGCAGCTTTGCCAATGCCGCCTCGCCGCCACCCGATACGATGATACGGCGACCATGCACGCGCAGGAAGATTGGGAAGTGATCCATTGATACCGGCCTTTCAGATTTTCTTATCCCTAATATAGGAAATATTCCCGGTTATTTACTAGATGCGCGGGTTGATAAGGACATGTGTTCTGTTTATCTTGAAAAATGGAACATTTGACCCCGCAGAGGAAAAAATCAGAATGAACGTTCGTATCGATGACGTAGACAGGAAAATCCTCGGCGAGCTGCAACGCGATGCCAGCCAGTCGCTGGATGAAATCGCCGCGCGGATCGGCTCCTCCAAGACCCCTGTGTGGAACCGGATTCGCAAATTACGCGACGCGGGTGTGATCCGACAGCAGACGGTTTTGCTGGATGCCGAGGTCTTGGGTTTTGAAGCCTGTTTTTTCGTTCTCATTCGCACCTCCGCCCATGAAGCGGAATGGCAGGCGGCATTTCTCAGAGCCCTGCGTGATCGCCCGGAAGTGCAGGAAGCCCATCGTCTGGCCGGAGATATCGATTATATTCTTAAAGTGCGGGTAAAGAATGCGCGCGCCTATGACGTCTTCTATCAGGCGCTGATTTCGGAAGTCCGCGTCCATAATGTGACCGCACTTTTGTCCATGGAGGAGATCAAATCTACCACGATGCTGCCGCTTTGAGCGGTTATTGGCGCACCATCAGCCGAGCAAGCCCGTGAAAATGGTAGCTGTTGGAATATTCGGGCGTTTCAGCGAGCCGCAGATCCGGGGCATGCGCAAAGAGCCTTTGCAGCCCCAATTGCAATTCCAGCCGCGCCAGCGGGGCGCCGACACAAAAATGTAATCCACCACCAAAGGCGACATGCGGCGCGGGCGCGCGAAACGGGTCGAACAGGTCGGGGTTTTCAAAGCGCGCAGGGTCCCGTCCCGCCGCCCCGAGCATCAGGGCGACCTGTTCGCCCGCCTTTAATTCATGCCCGCCGACCGTGATATCCTCATAAGCATAGCGCGTGAACATATGCAGGGGCGGATCATAGCGCAGCACTTCCTCGACCGTGCCCGCAATCGCCTTGGGTGCCAGAGCGGTCAGGGGCGCTTGATGTTCCAGCAACGCCTTCACCGCATTGCCCATCGTGTGCACGGTCGCCTCATGCCCGGCATTCAACAGCAAAATACAGGTCCCGATCATTTCCTCGCGGCTCAGCTTTTCGCCATCCGCCTCGGCGGCAATCAGATGGGTGATCAGATCGTCGCGCGGATCGCTGCGCCGCTCTTGGATATAGCCCGACAGGAATGCGCTAAATTCAGCGGCGGCGGTATTGGCCGCAATTTCGGTCTCATGCGTGCGGCTGGCCTGATACATCGCCACCATCGCATTGGACCAGCGCAGCAACTGGTCCGACATCTCTTCGGGAACGCCAAGCAAGCGCGCGATGACACGGACGGGCAGGGCAGTGCAGAACGCAAGGTTCAGATCAAAGGGTTCCGTCGGAAACGCATCAAGAAGGTCGTCACAGATCGCGTCGATATCCGGCGCAAGCGCCTTGACGCGCCGCGACGTGAAGGCGCGCAAGACCAAACCGCGCAGACGCGTATGATTGGGCGGTTCCATATCCAGCATGGAATGACGTTCCACCGCATGAAAATCCCGCAAATGATCCGGCACCGGGTTTTGGTGTTCTAAGGGGACGGCCCGTCCCAAACGGCGGTCGCGCAACAAAGCATGTACAGATTTTGCGTCAAACACGGCCATCATCTTGTAATCCTGCCAGTATTGGACCGGGTCCTGCGCCATGACACGCGCATAAAGCGCATAGGGATTTTGGACAAAGACCGGATCGAGCGGGGATTGAATAAGTGATCGCATGACATTCTTTAACGCGTGAAACAGGTGCCAAGGCAAGGGGCTGTTTCCAGGCTTGCTGATAAGTCCGCAAATCCGCCGCGCGACCTTCATTACTTTCGGTTCTGTGGCGATGGGTTGCGTGCGCGTTTGCGTCCTCCACTCCAGTCTCGCATTTTCTTGAAAAAACTGAGCGAACATGTGGGTCCCGACGCGAGGAGCAGAGGATAAGTTTTTGGCGTATAAGTAATTGATTTTAATTTAAAAAAATTACTACAAAATCAAAAAACCAAATGGATAGCGTGGAGAATACTCGACAGCTAAGGTCTTACTCAACTTTACTTTTCGACATGTGGTTGATTGCAGGAGGGCGCAGGGTCTGAAAGGAAAAGCGAGGTAAAGAGTGTCCCTTACAGCATTGATAAAAAGCATCAAAAAATCGCAGCGCAGTTCGAAAATCATATCTCTTGCTCTTATGCGCGAACGCCTGTTTGATGAGGCTTAGTGCATTATAGTTCAAATACGCGATCAATATCAAAAAAACAATGTTTCTGGGAGGAAACCTCATGAAGACTATGACCGCTGTCTTAACGGCATTGACCCTATCCGTCAGCGCCTCAGCCGTGGCCGCCGCCTGTGATGATGGTGAGATCGTCATCAAGTTCAGCCACGTGACAAACACCGACCGTCACCCCAAGGGCATTGCCGCCTCGCTATTACAAACCCGCGTGAACGAAGAGATGAACGGCAAGGCCTGCATGGAGGTGTTCCCGAACTCGACGCTCTATAACGATGACCAGGTTTTGGAAGTCTTGTTGCAGGGTGATGTGCATCTGGCGGCACCGTCCTTGTCCAAATTCGAGCAGTTCACCAAAGTGTTCCGCATTTTCGATCTGCCCTTCATGTTCAAGAACATCGCGGCCGTGGACGCGTTTCAAACCTCCGAGACCGGTCAGGCGATGAAGGAATCCATGACGCGCCGGGGCCTTTTGGGGCTGGCGTTCTGGCACAATGGTATGAAACAGATGTCGGCCAATGTGGCGCTCAACAGCCCGGCGGATGCCAGTGGTCTGAAATTCCGCGTGCAGAATTCCGACGTGCTCAAGGCGCAGATGGCGGCTCTGGGCGGCTCACCGCAGCCGATGGCATTCTCTGAGGTTTACGGCGCGCTGCAAACCGGTGTTGTGGATGGTCAGGAGAACACATGGTCCAACATCTACGGCCAAAAATTCTTTGAAGTTCAGGACGGTATCACCGAAACCAACCACGGCATCATCGATTATATGGTCGTGACCTCCACCGATTGGTGGGATGCGCTGGACGGCGATATCCGCGACCAGCTTGCCACCATCATCACGGAAGTGACCAACGTTCGCAACGCTGAATCCACCTCCGTCAATGAGCAGGCCAAGGCTGATATCATCGCAGCGGGCGGCGTTGTGCGCAAGCTGGATGAGGCCGGACGCGCCGAGTGGGTCGCCACGATGAAGCCGGTCTGGGAAGAATTCAAAGATGACGTCGGTCAGGAGAACATCGACGCGGCACAGGCGATCAACGCCGGTTTCTAAAGCCAATACCAATGCTGCCCGGCCCTGACTTCGCGGGCCGGGTGGATCATCAAGGGGGAGGGGGGCGCATGGCGCATTCCTATGAGGCGGAAACGATTCTGGGTCGGATCGTGAACGAAATAGAGGAGACGGCGATTGCGCTGATCCTCGGGTTGATGACCCTTCTGACATTCATCAATGTGGTGCTGCGGTATGGCTTCAATACCGGGATCATCTGGGGCTTGGAGGCGGTGACGTTTCTGTTTGCCTGGCTGGTGCTCTTTGGTGTGAGCTACTGCGTCAAGGTCACAGCGCATCTGGGTGTGGATGCGGTGATCAACCTGTTTTCCCCGCCGATCCGGCGCATTCTGGCGCTCATCGCGGCGGCGGTTTGTCTTGCCTATGCCTTTCTGGTTTTCAAAGGGGCTTGGGATTATTGGGCACCATTTGCGGGGTTCGATGCGACCTCCGGGCGCTGGTTCCCCACGGGGTTTGAAAATACCCGCGATCAGGCCTGGTATGAGGTCGTCGATATGCCGATGCCCGACTGGTTGCGCTGGATCGAGCCGATCTTCAATCAGGGCGAGGCCTATGAGAAAATCCCGCGCTTCATCCCCTATGCGATGTTGCCTTTTGGCATGGGATTGCTGCTCTTTCGCTTCATTCAGGCGACGGTGCGATTGGTACGGGGCGATGCCACCAGCCTGATCGTCAGCCATGAGGCCGAAGACGAGGTCGAAGCCGTCAAACACATGAATTCGGGGAATTAGGCCCATGGAAGTCGCAATCCTCTTTACCATGGTGATTGGGCTGATGCTGATCGGCGTGCCGATCGCGGTCAGCCTGGGCATGTCCTCCATCGTGTTCCTGCTGGTGCTCGGCGATACCTCGCTGGCCTCCATTGCCCAGACCCTGTTTCAGGCGATGGCAGGCCATTATACGCTGCTCGCCATCCCGTTTTTCATTCTCGCCTCCAGCTTCATGTCCACGGGCGGCGTGGCACGGCGCATCATCCGGTTTTCCATCGCACTTGTCGGGCATTTCCCCGGCGGTCTGGCGATTGCGGGGGTTTTCGCCTGTATGCTCTTTGCGGCGCTCTCAGGCTCCTCTCCGGCAACGGTCGTGGCCATCGGCTCCATCGTCATCGCGGGGATGCGACAGGTCGGCTATACCAAGGATTTCGCCGCCGGTGTCATCGCCAATGCGGGCACGCTGGGGATCCTGATCCCACCCTCCATTGTCATGGTCGTCTATGCCTCGGCCACGGATGTCTCGGTGGGGCGCATGTTCCTGGCCGGGGTCATTCCGGGCCTTTTGGCCGGGTCCATGTTGATGATCACCATCTATATCATCGCCCGGATACGCGATTTACCCAAAGGGGAATGGCGCGGTTGGGGAGAGGTTTTCGAGGCCGGGCGCGAGGCCGGCTGGGGCCTGTTCCTGATCGTGATCATTCTGGGGGGCATCTATGGCGGTATCTTCACGCCAACCGAGGCGGCGGCGGTCGCAGCGGTCTATGCGTTTTTCATTGCCTGTTTCGTCTATCGCGACATGGGGCCGTTGCACGTCAAGGGCGATGACACCCAAAACCTGACCCTGATGCGCAAACCCATCGCGCTGGTCACGGCGTTTTTCCACCGCGACACCAAGAAAACGCTGTTTGAGGCGGGCAAGCTGACTGTGACCCTGATGTTCATCATCGCCAATGCGCTGATCCTCAAGCACGTGCTGACCGATGAGCAGATCCCGCAGCAGATCGCGGCCGCCATGCTGGATGCGGGCTTCGGGCCGATCATCTTCCTGGTAATCGTAAACGTCATCCTGCTGATCGGTGGCCAGTTCATGGAACCCTCGGGCCTCTTGGTCATCGTGGCCCCCTTGGTATTCCCGATTGCCATCGAGCTGGGCATCGACCCTATTCATCTCGGCATCATCATGGTGGTCAACATGGAAATCGGCATGATCACACCGCCGGTGGGCCTCAACCTCTTTGTGACCTCTGGCGTGGCCAATATGCCGATGATGTCGGTGGTCAAGGCCGCACTGCCCTTCACGGCCGTGCTCTTTGTGTTCCTGATCATGGTGACCTATATACCGATCATCTCGACCTGGTTGCCGACGCTGGTGATGGGGCCTGAGATCATCATAAAATAGCCAAAGGCGCGCTGTCGGTTCACATCTTCGGCGCGCCCTTCATCGACCGGTTCAGCTGGCGGCAAGCGCCTCGATGATCGGCGAAAAATCTTCTGCTTTCAGGCTCGCTCCGCCGACCAATGCGCCATCAACCTCAGGCGTGGCGAAAATATCTGCCGCATTGCCCGGCTTTACCGACCCGCCATAAAGCAGGCGGATCGCATCGCCTTCATCGCCAAACCGCGCCACCAGTTCTGCGCGCAACACGCCGTGAACCTCGCCGATCTGCTCCAGTGTGGGGATCTTGCCAGTGCCAATGGCCCAGATCGGCTCATAGGCGACAACGAGATTGGCACCCGTGCTTGCCTCTGGCACGGACCCGGCAAGCTGGGCTTTGAGAACGGGCAGGGCGTCCCCGGCCTCGCGCTGTGCCAGGCTCTCCCCAATGCAGACAATCGCGATCAAACCGGCCCCCTGCGCGGCTTCCCCCTTGGCGCGGACCTGCGCATCCGTGTCGCCGTAAGCCTCGCGGCGTTCGGAATGGCCCACAATGACATGACCCGCACCGGTATCGACAATCATGCCGGCGCTGATGTCTCCGGTGAAGGCCCCTTTCGGCTCGGGGTGGCAATCCTGCGCCCCAATGGCAACAACACCTTTCGCAGAGCGCGCAACAGCCAAAATCAACAGCGGCGCGGGGGGGCAGATCACAATGTCACAAGGGCTTGAACCATGGGTCGCATTGAGGTCGTCCAGCACGTTGAGATCAGCCTGTGTGCCGTTCATTTTCCAATTGCCCGCTGCCATTTTCCGCCGCATGAAACGCTCCTGATGTGAATATAACCCTTGGTATCAGCATGATCGCCGCGCGGCAATCGGCCAGCTGCGCTTGCACGCGCTGCTTTGGTATGGCAGGGGCGTAGAAAGGGTTCGGAGGTTGCCATGATCCCAAGATTGGATGCCAGATTACTGATGGCGCGCGACGCCAACACGCTGGACCGGCTGCATGAAGCCGCAACGGGCATTGGTTTTTTCACCGTCTTCAACACCGATATCACCCCCAAACGAATGCATGCGGTGCTCGCGCAGTACCGCAGGTTCTTTCTGCTGCCAGAGGCCGATAAAATTGACCTCGACATGTCGCGCACGGGCGCAAACCGGGGTTGGGGCGCGTCGGGCTCTGAACAGGTCGACCCGGCGGCAAATCCCGATTTCAAACAGTTCTTTGACAGTGGGTTTAGCCTGCCAGCGGATGATCCGCGCAGCAAATTAGCCGTTTACGCGCCAAACCAATGGCCTCAGGCCCTGCCGGATTTTCAAAGTGATATCGAGCACTATTACGATCAGGCACGCGGCGTTGCGATGGATGTGTTGCGCGGGATCGCGCGCGCCATTGAGGCGCCCGATGATTATTTCGACCAATCCTTTGAGACGCCAATGGCGTTGTTACGCGGTAATTATTACCCGGCGCGGCCCGCTTGGGCGACCGCGCGTGATTTCGGAATCGCGACCCATACTGATTACGGTTGCCTGACGTTGCTGGCCACCGATGGCGCGCCGGGCCTGGAAGTGCGCAAACGCGGTGGCGGCTGGATCCCGGTTTCGGCCCCGCCCGGCGAATTCGTGATCAATTTCGGGGAAATGATGGAAATCTGGACCGATGGCCTGGTCAAGGCGACACCGCACCGGGTGATCGGCACGGACCGCGAACGTATTTCCATCCCGCTGTTTTTTAACCCATCTTATGACACGAATATCGCGCCGCGCGGTTCCGGTAATACCATCGTGGCGGGGGAACATCTGTCCCGGCGATTTTCCGAGACCTACGTGCATTTGCAAAAACCGCGATGATCAGCCGAACTTGATGGACTCGCCGCAGCCACAGGCTTCGGTCACATTGGGGTTGCGAAACTTGAACCCGCTTTCCAGCAGCGAGGTTTCATAGTCGATTTCGGTCCCGAACAGGAACATCTGCGCCATCGGCGCGATCATCACGCGCGCGCCGTCCTGCTCCACGACCTCATCATTGGGATCGGTGGTTTCGACGTATTCCATGGTATATTCCATGCCCGCACAGCCACCCTTCTTGATGCCGATGCGCAGACCCGCATGACCTGCGGATGTCATCAGCTTGGCCACTTGTGACGCGGCCTTCGGGGTCAGGGTCACGGCCTGTTTTCCGGGGATACCAAACATGGAAACTCTCCTTTGCGCCTAATCTAAGCAGTATCGCTGCGTGGAACAAGCGGTCGTGCGGGATTTCCCGCGACCGTCGTGCCTGGTGCCACATCGCGGGTGACCACCGACCCCGCACCGATGATCGCATCATCTCCGACTGTGACGCCCGGCATGATCAATGCGCCCCCGCCGATCCAGACATTGCGCCCAATTCGAACCGCCCGGCTGAATTCCAGCCCCGCGTCGCGATCTTCGGCCCGGCGCGGGTGGTCAGCAGTGAGGATTTGAACCATCGGACCGATTTGAGTTTTATCGCCGATGTGGATGGTGCAGCCGTCCAGCAAGACGCAACCGTTATTGAAGAACACATCCTCGCCCAAATGGATGTTATAGCCGTAATCGACATAAAAGGGCGCGCGGACCGATCCGCGTGAACCGCGACTTCCAAGCCATTGATCCAGAATGTCTTTGCGGTCTTTGGCATCCGTCACAATCGTCGCGTTGTAGCGGCGTTGCAGATCCTGACTGCGCGCCCGGTCCCGCACCAATTCAGGATCGCCCGCCCGGTAGAGTTCACCGGCGATCATCTTCTCTTTTTCGGATTTCATTTGCAGAAATTACATGAAGCCGAGTTCAAGACGCGCCTCATCCGACATCATATCCATGCCCCAGGGCGGTTCCCAGACCAGTTCGACATTAACGTGTTTCACGCCCGCGATCGGTTCCACCGCATCCGCCACCCATCCGGGCATCTCGCCGGCGACAGGACAGCCGGGCGCGGTCAGGGACATCTTGATAAAAACTTCACTTTGTTCATTTATATCAATGGTATAGATTAGTCCGAGTTCGTATATATTGACTGGAATTTCGGGGTCATAAACGGAGCGACACGCCTCCACGATTTGCTCGTAAAGCGGGTGGTCAGTTGTTGAGGGCGCAATCAGCGGCGCACCCTCCAGCGGTTCGGTTACGTTGTTCATCGCGAGCCTCACTATCTATTCTTAGTCTTTGTATAAGGATTACGGTGCGAGGGGTAAAGGGGGCCACTGGCTTGCAATTGTGGTTGTTGTTTGTAGCGCTTGTAGCGCGACAAGGATTTCTGCAGTGAATGACAGAGATAATTGCAGCAAACGGTTTTGTCAAAAACAGCTTTGAACGCCTTTCAAACAGGTTTCGAAGGTGCTCAAGTCCGCTTCGCCAATATCTGCACTGCACTCCCCTGCGCGGATCATCCCACCAAGGCGTCTCTGTCACGCTCCTGGCGATCTGATAACTTGCGCGCGGATTATCGAAATCATTAAGCGACCTCGCCATGCCGAAAGCACCGAATTTCCCCGGCTGGCCGATATGATTATAATCCATGTGTTGACCGTCACCGATCAATGCCCAGGCGTCCATCAGCGTTGCATATCTTGCCGCAAGTTCGGGTGAGTATGAGTATGCAGTCAAAGCGGGGATGCAAGCCTCGTAATCGGCCTCTGATACACCCTGCACCGCGAACCAGTGTTGAATATGCGTGCCGCCCTCGTAGAGGATCAGAGGGATGCTTCCTGCCGCTGTCTTGCTCGCTTGCAACCACCCAATCGCCTGACCGATGTAATCCAGAGCGCCAATCCGACCATCGATATAAGTGATCAGTTCTTGCTCTGTATCGCCCGCATCGACGCGCGCTTTTAGGTTAGCGATCTCATTTGGTGCCGAGATAAACCCGCTGCCAAAATACGAGGCCACGCAAATACTATCAAGAACCGTAGCCGGGTCGATCCAGTTATCCGGCTCTTCACTCTGCCAGACACTTGCGGTCGCGAACTGCGAGGTAACGCCCGCGCTTGCTGCCTGCGATCCGGCTGAGTAGTGCAGTCTGGTTGCTGCCTCTGCGCCGTATTCTTCCTTGCACGCTTGAGCCAAAACAACATCCGCCATGGCCCAATAAGACACGCTGTTGTTTACATCAGACCAACCCCGGTCGCGGGCCTCGTTGAACACCTCTGCAAACTGGTCAAAGGTAGAATTCCACGTCTCATTGCTGTTTTGAATGTAGGCGATCAGTGACGGGTCCAGATTGGCCTTGAGGTATCCGCACAGATCACGCGCAAAAGTCGTATCCACAATGCCCGGACCTGCAATCTGCATCGCGCGATGTGGCATACATATCCACGGATCTATCTTTGTTTTGTTGTGCAGCTTCATAATCACCGACAAGGGTATGGGCGACCAGAATGGATTGTCTTCAATTGGAAAATCGTTAATGCTGTCCATCTCACTGCCGTTGATACCCAGCGTGTTGAGGTGGCGTAATTGGCTCAAACCGCGCAGCGATGCGATGTACTCAGGGTTGAATATCTCGCCTGCGTCGTAAAGGTCCTGGTAATCCTCTCGAACACAAACAAAGTTTTGCGGGTAATTGCTTGGCGTGATTGTAGCCCAAAACCATCCAAACTGGCCGGGTGTTTCGCCAATGTTAAAGATCAATTCCCCCGGCGTGTTCGAGACAACCGAAATGCCCAACGTCCCGGTAATTTGATCCCCCGTGTAGGTGAAGCGATATCGACCAGCTAACGGCTCAAATCCCGGCCCCTGCCAAGACCAGAGCGCCCATAGACCTGACGTTGCTTCTGGCGGTCTGGCCGTTACATAGCCGATTGCGTCAGTGTAGCCCCCCGCAACGATTTCCGGGTATTCAATCTTGGTGCCGCTGATCCCAAAAGCCAGCGGCGTCATTGATTTGCAGATGTTGAGAAAGGGTGACGCGGTCCCTGATGCACCAAAGCCGCTGGCGTTGACGCTCAGGGTGCATGTGATGTTTTGATCAGGTCCGGTATCCCCCCAGTTCATCACGTCGCCAAATGTGGTATCCGCCCCTTGTTTGACGATATGGTTGACGTAGCCCGATTTTGCAGAACTTTCTAAACGTATCGGCATTTTACAGTCCTGTTATTGAAGAGTGTCGCGCTTTAACTGCCGCTCGAATATCGGCCAAGCCTTGCGCGTTTGGTGTTGGCATAAGAACTATGTCATTTGCTGAGCCGAGATACGGAAAGTTCAGGCCATCATTGGCCCCAAACAGTGCGATGGATGCCCACGGTGCTGCTGACAGATCAAGCCCGGAATATTCGACGTAGACCTTAGACCCTGTTGAAACGGCTGTGTGAAGATTGGCGCGTGTGCTGCCAATTGCCGAGCCATCCACAAAGATCGAGGGGGAACCCACACCGCCGTGACTGCTGCTGCCGCTACAGGCGCAACGCTAAGATCACCACTACCGAGTTCATTGACCGTTACTGTACCGGCATCATTGCCGACAACCTCAAGGGCAACGGGATCTGATTGCATGCCAGCATATGCCGGATCTGTGCGCAGCGTGCCATCAAGGTTAAGATCAAATGGAGCCTCAGAATAACCAGACACAATGCCCTTGGCTGGTGATCCGTCTGCAAGCGTCAGATCTGGAACTGTGATCGTTGGGCGATGGCCTTCGCCGATGACCACCGCCGCGTCGGGATCAACAAACAGCGGATCAGTGCCGACATAATCGCCATCCTGCGCGTTGAGATTGTCATCAACCGTGAAGCCCGTTACGCTGATGAACGTGTTCAGAACCTTGATGTCATCTGTGTCATTCCAGATGATATTCCCGATAAATTCAAAGTCGCTGACAACGCCAGCAGATACGAAATCAGCGTAGGACCACCCCGACAAGTTCAGGCCGCGCCCGGTGCCTGCGCGGTTGGCGTTATAGACCGTGTTAAAGCGCCAGCGAACGCCTTCAATGGCACCGTCTGGCCCGTCTTTTTGTGGGTGGCGTTAGCAGTACAAACCCGCAAGATTGATGTCCCAAACCAGATTGTTGTAGATGTCGATATTCTTGAAGGTCTGGACGAATTCCGCCGCGCCTTTCGACGCCTTGAAAGTGGCGTATCTATGCGCCGGTCGTGGCGCTCTCGATGGTGTCAATCGTGCCAAGTCGAGTGCCCTCGAGTGGACCGGCGATGTCCTCCCAAAGGTCGGACAGGTTCAGGATGATCTGGACCACGCCGCCCATTGCAGCTCGCGGCGCGGGGTCTCCTTGCGGATCTCGAGCCAGTCAGCTCCAATTCGCTGTATGTGATCTGTTTCCCCTTCATTTCGAGGAACTCCCGATGATCTGGGGCAGGTGGCCCAGGACCTTGTCGCCATGCTCGGCAAAGAGCTTCGCGGCCTTGAACTGAAGATCGGCATTGCTGCTGATATGATCGGCGACGGCGACCAGCGCGCCCGCGCGCTTCACCTCTTTGTGTATGTCCTCGGGCGACAGGCTTTCATCAGAAAGACGCTCCAGCTGCATGAACAGGTGATCATTGAGGTCTGAGAGTTTGTTGTTCATCGCTCCGCCCTCCGCCCGCAACTGCGCATTCATGGCACTCGCGACCTGCTGGGCTGTGGCTTTGAGGTCGCCGGTGCTGGGGAGGGTTTCACAGATGGTGCGCGAGTCTGAAATCACTGTCTGCTCGCCTTTTTCCGTGCGGATCTGCGCTGGGAAGCACCGCTCCAGCCCCTTGACGCCCTCACGCGCAAAGACACGTGTCACGAGCGGCACCTGACCGCCTGCGATCAGACGCAAGATACCGCATTGGTGAGGTAATTTGCGGACATGCATTTCGGCCTACAATCCGATGTCTTCAATGGAGAAAATCAGACTGGTGACGGCCACCTACCAAAAGCTCTTTTTGTTTGCCTCTTCCGTGTTCTTCGATGGTCTTCCAGTTACTGCAATACTTAGTGTCTCACTACAGCTGTGCAACAAAGGTGTTTTATTGAATAGTGCTCGCATCTGCATCAAGCGACAGAACGGTGTCGAGCGCATAATTCCAGACTTGATTCATTGGCTCGTGCTCCGCGCCATTCCAGCATTGCGTCGAAATCGTTTTGTCCTCGGAGAGATTAGCTTATTACGTTACAAATTAAGATTTGCCTCTTGCACATCTTGCCAGGAGCGCGCTAAACCACTTATATGGAGCGGTGGCCGAGTGGTCGAAGGCGCACGCCTGGAAAGTGTGTAGGCGGGAGACCGTCTCCAGGGTTCGAATCCCTGTCGCTCCGCCATGATCAATTTACAACATGTTGTTTTTAAACGGAAATAAGATAATTTTTTATTTCGTTCCCACATTTATTCCCACATCGAGCTGTTGCTTAGATTGGGCAGTTTCAATCCACATCAGACGTAGTTCCCGTAATCAACTTGCGTTGTGCATCGCGGCTGATTTGGCCGTAACTGCGCAAGGTGGTCAAGACATCTGTGTGCCCGAGGTTTTGAGAGGTGACGACGAGTTCTGCCACGGACGTGCAATGTTTGGCTGCATGGCGTGCAAGCATGTGACGAAAGGCATGCGGGCCGTAGTTGGGAATGCCTGCAGCATCATACGCTATGCGAACAATTTTGCGCACGGGTTCGGTGGTTTTCCAATGTTCACGGGTAAAGCCGTTTGCTGCGAAACCTAAATTTGAGTTGGCGGCTATAGCGGTTGCTGAAAACAATGGATCATCGGGACCGTAAAGGGCCACCTCATCGCAATAGGTCATCCAGTCCGCAAGGGCGGTTTCTGCATCATCAAATCCTTTGGCAAAGAAGGTATCAATGACCTTGCCAAATTTGGTGGCCACCTCGCGTGGGTTTTGGGTGACAGATTGTTCCCGCAGATTAATGTGTTTGATCTTGAGCGATACCAAAGCCGCGACACGAACACCTGTTAGGCAAAGAAGGGCAAAGACAGCCTTGTCGCGCTTTTGTTGTGGTGTGGCGCTGGGCATAAGGTCAAGGGCGCGATTGGCTTGGTTTATGCTGGGTGCAGGACGTGGCGGGGCCGCGCGGGCCTCTGCTTCATCGCGACGCGATAGATTGAAATAATCCGCGTCTGCCGCTCTGATACGGCTGCGAAACCCATCTTGCTGAGAAAGCCACAGGACAAATTCCCGCAAGGTTGCCAAGACAGATCGCATTGTGGATTGCTTCGCAATCGCCTGCCGGGCAATGCATGCCGCCGACATACATCAGCAGTCTTCTCGCCAGCTTCCTGTTCCTTGATCATTGCTATGATTTGTTCGTCCGTGAAACGTGCCTTCATTTGTCCGTCCTGTTGGTGGGCAGACTCTACATAAATTTAGAGGAGTTTAAGGGGCGCAGGTCAGCTTCACAAAAGGTTTGACGTGGGCAGGCGGGATCAACCTGGCTGTGTGACCGAGATCGCCGATCGCCCGCCCCCAGTGATGGGCACTCGCACAGGCCTTCATTGCCACCAAGCATGGCGGCAGCTCGCTCAGAAATTTTAACAGCTCAGCACGTGACAACTTGCGCCAGAACACAACCAATCCATCGGCTCCGGCACCATGCGCCTGAAGTATGTTCTTGGCCAGATCCAGGCCGATAATGCTAACCTCATTCATGGACGCTCTCCTCGTAGAAGGTTTCCCCACTACCTTGGCACATTCGATGCCGCCGGGGGCGTCCACCCCATCGCTTACGATCAGGCTGGGCCGTCACGCCATTATCACCTGCTTTTCCCGGAATATTGGTCTCAAGACGCGCCCACACGCAATCCGAATCCCCAAACGTTCCCCAATCCTTCGAACCTCTATTTTTTTAAGCTTGACGCGGATATCGGCGAATTAGGGTAGCCTGAATGGCCTCGGGTTCTGGTTATATAGGAAAAAATATTTCCCGACAAAAACAATCAGGAAGCTTGATTTATGTCATCACTTAGTATCTGACTGTTTTAGTAAACAAAGCGATGGAGAGTGACAGTGTCACGTTCTTTGACGAAATTAACCACGGCGCGATTAACGACGGCGAGGACAACAACGACGGCGACGGGGGCGCTTGCATCGGCATTGGCATCGGCATCGGCATCGGCCTTTGCCGGGGGCGCATTGGATCTGTATGCCTCACGTCATTGCGATGCTGATGCGTGCCCGGCTCCCGATTTCAGCGAAGCCAGGGGGATCGAAGCTGATTGGACCGATGGCAAAGCCGATTGGGTCGGGTTCCCGGCACAGCTGGCCCCGGATCAGGCACCGCATGCTGGCAAAGACGAATACCCTGCTGATGCGCCGCGCCGTGGCTGCACCTGGCCATTTGCCTCAGATCTGAGCGCCATGGCCAAATCCCTACCCCATGCCCAACAGTTTTTTGACGAAACCGGTTGGACATGACGTGAATTTTCGCAACGGGCGGCCTCTGCTGCCCGTCTTCTTCCCCCTTTCGCAGGGGGGTCAACACCATAGTCTTCCCAGCCACCCGTATTGGGCAAGCCCGGAAATCCACACCCCCGGAGGCAAAGATGACAGACCTGAATGTAACACGTTCTATGCCGTCACCATCCCCACAAGCTGCGCAGATACCCGATCAGAACGACAATTATTGGCGCGAAATTCTGCAACATGCGGCAGAAGGGCAATACGGTGGCGGCCTTTCGATCGAGCATCTGATCGACCGTTTGGAGGGCGCAAAGTGATGCCAACCCTGCAAAGCCCCCCGCGCACCACCACAGTTCAGCCCAAGAGCGAAGAATTACCCGCATATGATGTGCGACATATCGTGCAGGGCGGGGATCAGGCCCGTCTGATCCTGGACGGCCAAACCTATCTGCTGCGCATCACGCGGGCAGGCAAGTTGATCCTGACCAAATGACACCGGAGCATTATAAACGTGGCGGCGCCATGATGGGTCATCTTTCGACGCTGGAGGATTGGGAGGCGTTATTGATCCGCGATCTGCGCCTGTGGTGCCATGGTCCGGAAGGGCAGGCGGAGGTTTGGAATGGCTATGCCGTGAACCTGCCACAGGGAAAGGCCGTCGCTGAAATGCGCGTCTTCGAGGATCTGATCAACACCCTGTCCACATTCGCCCGCCGCCCGCTGGTGCGCCATGAGGTGCAGTGTGACTGCCTGGGCGCAGATGAGGCTGTGTTCCTGCACATCGTCAAAGCGGCTTGCACGGGTGAATTGGATGATGCGGCGATGGTCGCGGCCCTTGTTGTGATACCCGCACATGCCGTGCGTGTGGCCCTGATGGCGGCGCAGGTCGGCACATCCATTCAGATCATCAGCGCCAATCAAGGTGCGCAGCCAAAACCTGACATGCCGCACAATGTCGTGCGGCTTCATTAACCAATCGTTTTCAATCCAAAGGGAAGCCAATCCATGAAAACCAGATTATCAGCCATCCTCGGCACCGTTGCGATGATTGCATCGCCAGCCTTTGCGGATAAAGCAGCCGTGCTTGACAATTACGCCGACATCGCGCTGGCGAAATACACCGATAGCCTAACGACGGCGCAATCGCTGCTGGAGGCGGTGAATGCCCTGACCGCCAACCCGTCAGCCGAAAACCTGCAAGCGGCCAGGGCGGCATGGTTGGCGTCCCGCGTGCCTTATCAACAGACGGAAGTCTATCGTTTCGGCAATGCCATCGTGGATGACTGGGAGGGCAAGGTGAACGCATGGCCGCTCGATGAGGGGCTGATCGATTACGTCGATGCGACCTATGGCGGTGCCACGGATGAAAACGAATATGCCGTTCTGAACGTGATCGCCAACCCGTCTTTCACCCTTTCGGGTCAAACCATCGACGCGGCACAAATCACGCCTGCCTTGCTTGAGGGCGCGTTGCATGAGGCGGACGGTGTGGAAAGCAATGTGGCCACCGGCTATCACGCGATCGAATTTCTGCTCTGGGGTCAGGATCTGAACGGTCACGGTGCCGGTGCGGGGAACCGGCCCTGGACGGATTATGCCATGGGCGCGACCTGCTCCAACGGCAATTGTGATCGACGCGGCGCGTATCTGGTTGCTGCTACCGAACTGCTGGTGTCCGATCTGGAATGGATGGTGGCACAGTGGCAGGGTGATGGGGCCGCGCGCAGCACGGTGTTGGGCGATGAAACCGCCGGGATTGCGACCATCCTGACGGGCATGGGCTCGCTGAGCTACGGTGAGCAGGCGGGCGAGCGGATGCGTCTTGGACTGTTACTGAACGATCCCGAAGAGGAGCATGATTGTTTCTCGGATAACACCCATAACAGCCATTTTTTTGACGCGCTTGGCATTCGCAACGTCTATTTGGGCAGCTACACGGGCATTGACGGCACGGTTGTGGCGGGTGCATCGCTGTCCTCGCTGGTCGCCGCAGCGGATGCGGGTGTTGATGCAGAACTGCGCGCCAGGCTGGATACCACCATGCTTGAAATGTCCGAAATGAAAACGGCCGCAGAAGCCGGTTTTGCCTATGACATGATGCTGGAACGCGGAAATGCCAAAGGGGAGGCGTTGATCATGGGGGCGGTTGACGCGCTGGTCGATCAAACCCGCTCGATTGAACGCGCCGTTACCGCTCTGGGTGTGGATCAGATTGCATTTGAGGGCTCAGACAGCCTTGATGATCCCAACGCTGTTTTCCAATAAGAGCGGACAGAATATGGCGGTATGTTCCCCGTAACCGTCATATGTTTGCCACTGATACCAGTGGCTTACACGCGCCCGGATCATTTTGATCTTTGGGCGCGTGTTGCAATTCAGACAGACCCATCCCAGCTATAATGCCAGCAAGGATATAGCGATGCCGAAAACACCCAGCCCCTGTATTGATGTGTGCAAATTCAAACGCCAAGGACATTGCATCGGATGTTCGATGACCAAGGCGCAAAAGTCGATGTTCAAGGCGCTGAAGAAAGACGCCCATCGCGCTGGGTTTGTAACAATGCTAATCGCGCAACAGGCGCGTCTGGGCAAATACAAGCATTGGGAGCAGGCTTATCGCAAGAAGCTGGCGAAACGAAAAATCGCGGCCAAGGATATCCTCTGACCGCGATTTAGTCGATTATGGTCGGGTTCAACCGGCCAGATGCGCCCGCAGGAACCAAGCGAATTTCTCATGGGTCTGGCCGCGCGCGATGCAAAGATCTTCGGTAAGCGTATCACCATGCTCAGCGGCCAGCGCACCACATCCCGCAAGGGTGGAGGCCAGCGTTTCCTGCGCTTCTTTCATCACGCGGATCATTTCCTGATCCGTTGCATGGCCGTCATGTTCGTGGATTTTCGAGCGTTTCAGCATCCCGGCAAGCGTCCCTTCCGCATGCACGTCAAGCGCACGAATACGTTCGGCCAGATCGTCTTGAGCGACAAAATGGTCTTCATACATCTGTTGGAACAGGTCGTGCAGGGGACCAAAGGCCATGCCTTTGACGTTCCAGTGAAAATTCTGTGCCAACATCGTGGTCACGGCGGTTTCCGCGACGGATTGGTTCAATGCTTCGGCAATGGCGGAACGTGCATCTGTGGTCAACGCAACGGCTGTCTGGGTCATGTATTCACCTCGAAATATGATTTGATCTGGCTGGCTGGCGTGACGCTGGCTTGCTTCTACTTAATAAATAGGAGGAACAGTAGCTTTGCCAAGCCCTTTTTAGAATTATTCTAAACCTGAGAAAATTTCTCAGAAACACGCGCCATCAGAAAGCCGATGTAGCGCCGATCCGCAGGCGTAACCCGTGAGCGCAGGAGGAAGTCGAGACTTGCCGTATCTTTTTGCTGGATCGAGGTAAGACAGCGCATGATCCAGGCCTCGTCAAAAGACATCTCGCGACTGCCTGGGCTGAACCAGATGATGCGTTTGCAAACGGCATCAGACAGGCATTTCACGAATGTCCCAAGGTAGGTCCGCTTTGCGTCTTCGCCGTCCAGCGACAACAGCGCACAGGCCTCGAACAGATCGGTATGAGCGGCGACCCGGCACCCCATGCCAACCAGACGCAATCGGTTCAGCAAATCACGCTGTGTATCCGGAACGGCCGGCGCTTGAAAGCCATGGTCCGGCAGGGGCAGGGGCGGCGTTGATAATGGCACCATATCGTGGTCGGTCCGTTGATTGTGAGCGGCGAGAGACTCGCCTCTGGTAATTCCTGAGTATACTTATAAGGTATTACGAAAGGAACAATAGACTCAATGTGCACCACATCTAAAATATACCTCTTTATCTGCGTTCTGGCAGCAAGCCCTGCTGGCGCGGACCCCTTGGGCGATCCGCATTTGTCTATCGTTCCGCGTACGGAGGCGGAACAGGCCAGAATCGCTGCGATCATTGCTCCGACGGATGATTTCACGACATCCGAGCGTTTCGAGGCCAATCAAGGCGGGGCCGCAACGGTGCGTGCCAGAAAGACAGCGGACGCATTTTCCCAACCCTCGGGTAACATCTCGTTTGAGAAGGAACTGGATTTCAAGGTCGGAAACGGTCTGTTCAAAAAGCTCTGGGTGTCATCGCCGTCCTCGACCCTTGCCTCGGATGGGCTTGGCCCGCTCTATAATGCGCGTTCCTGCCAGCGTTGCCACCTCAAGGACGGGCGCGGGCACCCTCCCCAGGGGCCTGATGACACGGCAACATCAATGCTTGTCCGTCTGTCCGTGCCCACGGATCAAAGCGGTGCACCCGAGATCGAGGATTATATAACCACCGCCCCCGAGCCGACCTATGGCGGCCAAATACAGGATTTCGGCGTGGCGGGCCATGCCAGCGAGGCGCGCTTGCGCATTACCTATGAAGAGATCGATGTGCCGTTATCTGACGGGGAAATGGCGATGTTACGGCGGCCCGCAAACGCCCTTGTTGATCTGGGCTATGGCCCCTTGCACCCTGATACGACGCTGAGCGTGCGGGTCGCGCCGCAGATGATCGGCCTTGGCCTGCTCGATGCAATTGCGGCGCGCGATATCCTGGCGAGTGCCGATCCGGAGGATGCGGACGGCGATGGCATTTCAGGGCGTACCAATATTGTGATGTCCGACGTTTACGGCATACCGATGCTGGGGCGGTTTGGTCTGAAAGCCGGAAAGCCCAGCGTCCTTGAGCAATCCGCAGCAGCCTTTGCTGGCGACATCGGTATTTCCACCAGCCTGCACCCGAAGGGCTATGGTGATTGCACCGCGGCGCAAGCAGCCTGTCGCGCGGCACCGGATGGGAACACCGATGCCCATGATGGGGTCGAAATCTCGGACACAAGCCTCGCATTGGTGTCGTTTTATTCTTCCAACCTTGGCGTTCCGGCGCGGCGCGACGTCGATGACCCCCAGGTCTTGAACGGCAAGCGTGTGTTCTATGAGACGGGGTGCATTGCGTGTCATACACCCAAACACGTGACTCATCGCCTGACGGGTCAGCCCGAGCAAAGCTTTCAACTGATCTGGCCCTATACCGATATGTTATTGCATGACATGGGACCGGGCCTTGCCGACAATCGCCCCGAAGCGCGCGCGACAGGACAGGAGTGGCGTACCCCGCCATTGTGGGGGATCGGCCTGACGCAACAGGTGTCCGGCCATAGCTATTTCCTGCACGATGGCCGCGCGCGCAACCTGCTTGAGGCGGTCCTGTGGCATGGGGGGGAGGCGGAGCCCCACAAACAACGTGTCGTTGAAATGCCCGCGCCGAACCGCGCGGCGCTCATTCGATTTCTGGAGAGTTTATAATGCGCATTCTGGCAACTCTGGCCCTGGCGATCACAGCATCAAGCCCGGCGCTGGCGGACATAGAGCAAGCGGTTGAGGACCAGATTTTACCCGGCTATGCAAGATTTGCCGAAGCCGGGGAAACCCTTGCCAATGCGGCGCGGATGGATTGCGCGCCCCAACAACTCTTGCCCGCCTACTACGCCGCATATGATGCGTGGATCAGCATCAGCCACATTCAATTTGGCCCCCTTGAAGCGCGTCATTTCAATCTGGCGATTGCGTTTTGGCCTGACCCCAAGGATCGGGTGGGCAAGGCGCTTTCGCGTTTGAAAGCGGATAAGGATGTCACGCTATCGGACCCCGGCGTTTTTCGCGAAGTATCCGTCGCGGCCCAGGGTTTTTCAGCCTTGGAGCGGTTGTTGAGCGCGCCGCAGGAGGATGCAGATTACGCCTGCGCCCTGACCCGTGCCATCACAACCCACCTTGCGGATGTGGCCCGGATTTTGCACGAGGATTGGACCGGTGGATTTGGCGAAGGCTTTGTTGCGGGGAAGACCGAAGTTTACAAAACGAAACAGGAGGCACAGCGCGCGCTCTACACCTCCCTTTCAACGGGGCTGGAGTTCCTGCATGATCAGCGGCTTGCTCGCCCCCTTGGCACATTTGATCGCCCACGCCCCATGCGGGCCGAGGCGCGCCGCTCCGAACGGTCCTTGCGGCATGTTTCGCTGAGCTTGATTGCGCTGCGCGCGCTTGCCGAAACCGGTTTTGATGCAACGATGAGCGATGATCTGCGCAGGGCATTTGACACCGCAATCGCGCAGGCCAAGGGTCTGGATGATCCCGCAATGAGCGGTGTGGGCGATCCTGTCAAAAGGTTCAAAATCGAGGTGTTGCAACGCATGGTGCGCGATGTGCAGGCGGGTGTTGCGCAGGACATTGGCGCGCCGCTTGGCATTTCGGCGGGTTTCAATGCGCTGGACGGGGATTGAAGCGATGCCGTCGCGCCGCAGCTTTTTGGGTGGGGTCCTGGCCGCAGCGGGGTGTCCCTCCTTGGGGTGGGCCGCGGCGGGCGCGCCGGCATATTTGAGCGCCGCGCGTAACGGGCAGGGGCTCTATGTCCTGATCGGCCTGTGCGCGGATGCCAGCATCGCCTTTTCCATCCCCTTGCCGGATCGCGGCCATGCGGCGGCGGCGCATCCAACACGGGCCGAGGCCGTTGCATTCGCACGCAGGCCAGGCACCTATGCCCTGGTGATCGGCTGTGCGCAGGGGGTGGTATTACACCGGATGAGAGCGCCTGCGGGACGACATTTTTACGGGCATGGTGCATTTTCGGCGGATGGAGAAACGTTATTCACCACCGAGAACGAGATCGCGACAGGGGCCGGGCGGATCGGAATCTGGGACGTCACGCAGGGGTATCGGCGCAGCGGCGAGGTGGCCTCGGGCGGGATCGGTCCGCATGAGATTGTGCGCCTGCCAGGACGCGACAGGTTTGCCATTGCCAATGGCGGCATCCGCACCCATCCCCGAACCGGGCGACAAAAGCTGAACCTTGACGCGATGCGACCCAATTTGACCGTCATCAACGGTGCCGGGCAGGTGATTGACAAGGCCAGCTTGCCAAACCGGCTGCACCAAAACTCGCTGCGCCATATTGCAGCCTTCGCAGATGGGCGTGTGGCCTGCGCGTTCCAGTGGCAGGGTGATCCGTTTGCGGCGCCCTCCCTTGCTGGGATTTACACGCCCGGAGCGGGTCTGGCAGCGGTCCCGATGCAAGACGACGTCCTCTATGGGCTTGATGGCTATGCGGGCAGCGTTGCGGTGATGGATGGGTACACTATGGCGCTCACCTATCCACGCGGCGGGGCGATCCAGATTTTCGATACCGCTATGGGGACGGATACCGTGCTGCGCCAGATGGATATTTGCGGGGTCGCGGGGGCAATGGTTACCGATGGTCTGGGCCGGGTCAGCCGTATCGATCATACAACGCTTGAACCGCTTGCGCAGCATCCGCTGGCCTTTGACAATCATCTGGTTTTGATCGGGCAAGAGGAGTAAAACCTGGCCGATTTGTGATGAATGGTGCTCTGAGCGCATGTGAATGCAATGCCCAAAAGGGTACTCGCAATCACCTGTCGTATTAAATTTCGATGCGCGCATTCTGGGCGCAAGTCCTGGGGTTTTACGCACAGACGGGGTTTGCATCCGCTGATCGATCCATAAAGCTTCGCAACTGACCCTAACGGGCATGACGTCCAAAGGCTGTGTTTGTACTTTGAGCGATGATGGCCTGTCTCCTCAGTTAGAGAACAGGCACACCTTAAACGCCGGAGATTTCAGGGAAGCACGGCAGCGCATGTCATTCTGCCGCCAATTGACACAGGGGATAGCGGTCCAACCGGCCTGATGACGCGGATCGCCGCATCGCGCCCAACACTCGGGTCTGGACGCGTTAAGGTTTTGGCAATGCCGGATAAACTGATCTGATCAGGGCTGGTGCATTGATCCGTCGGGGCCTTCAGCGTGGACCATGGGTGCTGGGAAATTTGAAATGTGCAAATATCGATCATTCAGATCTCGTTTTTTATTCACAGGCGATGTTCCTTTGCCAGCCAGACGCCTCGCCGGGTGCGTTGGTTATGCTGACGCCTTACCCATACCGCTTTTTTGCGTGAACACAGCGCGCAGCTGTGCAAATCCGGATTTCAACAGCCGGGAGATAAATTCACTGCGCATTTGATGCGCCTGAGCAATCGCCCTATCGACATCAGCCCGGTCGGGTGTTTCGAAGGAATTTTGCGTACTCATGAGGTTTTCTTTCATATTGCACGGCAACATCGCCGCCCCCCTCAATTGTGGGCCGTGGGAAGAAAACGCAAACCATAGTCGGCATGCACGCAGAACATAGCTGAGCGAATTGCCAGCGTGCCATACGGTCGGCGCGCGCAAATACAACAGGGCACGGGCCCCATGACAGCTGCGCTGAGTGTCATGGCCGCGCACGCGAATCACGGTCACCCTGAACCGCCTATGTCTGCATCAAGCTTCCAAAATAGAGGTTTGAACGATTGGGAATCGTTTTGTGGGTTGAGAATGCCTGTGGGCGCGTGCTGAGCTTTATCTTGCGGGGCAAACCGAAGCGTTCGGCTTGGCCACCTGGACCAAATGCGAATTCACGATATCAGGAGGCGGCGCGTTAACATCTCGCATAGCCCCCTTGAGCGGTGCGACCGTCGGTTTTCGTCAGGGTAATGCGCCTGCATGCAACGCCTAACAGGCGCAATGCAGCGATGATGCAAATTGTGTTCTTGACCTCCTGGACGTCACAAGAGACGTTGCGGGCATGAAATTAGATATCGAATTTGTCCGCCGGCAATTCCCGGCATTTGAGGCTGCTCCGCTGCGGGGCCAGGCGTTTTTTGAGAACGCGGGCGGGTCATATACCTGCGCGCCCGTGATTAACCGTCTCACGCGGTTTTATACCGAACGCAAGGTCCAGCCCTATGCGCCCTATCCGGCCAGTCGCTTGGGGGGGGCCGAAATGGATGAGGCGCGCCTGCGTCTGGCAGGGCTGCTTGGTGTGGAGAGCGATGAGGTCAGTTTTGGTCCCTCCACCACGCAAAACACCTATGTTCTGGCCCAGGCCTTTGCTGAGATGATGCAGCCCGGCGAGGCCATCATCGTAACCAATCAGGACCATGAGGCCAATTCCGGCCCCTGGCGGCGCCTGACGCAGCGCGGCATTGAAATCCGCGAATGGCAGCTGGACCCGGAAACCGGGCATCTCGACCCGCAAGACCTTGAAAACCTGCTCGATGACAGGGTGCGGTTGGTGTGTTTTCCCCATTGCTCCAACGTGGTGGGCGAGATCAACCCGGTCATGGAAATCACCGCGCTGGCGCATGCCGCCGGGGCGTTTACCTGCGTCGATGGCGTCTCCTATGCACCGCATGGGTTCCCGGATTTGCACGCGCTGGGGCCTGATATCTATCTGTTTTCGGCCTATAAAACTTATGGGCCGCATCAGGGGATCATGATGATCCGTCGCACCTTGGGCAATCTGTTGCCCAATCAGGGGCATCATTTCAACGCGGATACGCTCTACAAACGCTTCACACCTGCGGGTCCGGATCATGCGCAGGTGGCCGCCTGTGCGGGTATGGCCGATTATGTCGATCAGCTCTATGCGCATCATTTCAAGCAAGATGCCACACCAAGCGCGCGCGGTGTTGCGGTGCATGATCTGATGCGCGCGCATGAACGCGCCTTGCTGGCACCACTGCTGGAAGCGGTGAAATCGCGCAATTCGGTGCGCCTGATCGGCCCGTCCGATCCGCAAAACCGCGCCCCGACCGTGGCACTGGCGTTGAAACGCAACGCCGAAGAGGTTGCCGCGGAACTCTCCTCACGTGGGATCATGGCGGGGGGTGGTGATTTCTACGCCGGGCGCGCGCTTGCGGCGATGGGAGTGGATGACGCTTTGGGTGTGTTACGGCTCAGCTTTACGCATTACACGTCACCTGATGAAATTACCCAGCTTCTTGAGGCACTTGACGAGATGTTGTGATCTTTTACCTTGATCCATCGGCAATTGATTTACGTACATCCTTTAATGAAACGTTAAGGGTTTTCCGGTGTGTCCTCATCTCCTGTTCTTGTCTGGTTCCGACGCGACCTGCGCCTGAGTGACCACCCGGCGCTGCATGCGGCTTGCGCGACGGGGCGTCCGGTCATTCCGGTGTTCATCCACGATGACCCTGTTGCGCGCCTTGGAGCCGCACCTAAATGGCGGCTTGGCCTTGGCCTTGGAACCTTCGCGGACAGCCTTGCCGAGAAACAAAGCCATCTGATCCTGCGCCACGGGCCTGCCTTGGAAACGCTGCAAAAGCTCATCAAGGAAACCGGCGCGGGCGCGGTATATTGGTCGCGCCTCTATGATCCCGATGCGGTCGCGCGCGATACAGAAGTTAAGGAGACCCTGAAAGAACAGGGGATCGAGGCCAAATCCTTTGGCGGGCATCTGATGTTTGAACCCTGGACCGTGGAGACGAAAACAGGTGGGTTTTACAAGGTCTACACGCCCTTCTGGAACATGGTGAAGGGGCGGGATGTCGAAGCGCCCTTACCGGCCCCAAGCGCGATCCCAGCACCGCAAAATTGGCCCGCCAGTGATGCATTGGCCGATTGGCATATGGGTGTGCGCATGAACCGGGGGGCGCAGATCGTGCGACCTCACGTGCGTCTGGGAGAAAAAGCGGCACAAGCCCGGCTTGGCGCCTTCATCGCGCAGAAAGTCGACGGTTATGACACGACGCGTGATTTGCCGGGGGTGGATGGCACCTCTGGCCTGTCCCAAAACCTCAGCCTTGGGGAGATTAGCCCCCATCAATGCTGGCATGCCGGGATGCGGGCGCGCCAGGAGGGCAAGACGGGCGCAGAAACCTTCCTCAAGGAGTTGGTTTGGCGCGAGTTTGCCTATCATCTGATGCATCACACGCCGCGTCTTTTGACCGGAAACTGGAAAGAGAACTGGGATGCCTTCCCCTGGCGTACCAACCCTGATGCGCCCGAAGTCATCGCCTGGAAACAGGGGCGCACCGGCATTCAATTCGTCGATGCGGCCATGCGCGAGCTTTATGTGACCGGCATCATGCACAATCGCGGCCGCATGATCGTTGCCAGCTATCTGACGAAACATCTGCTGACGCATTGGCAGATCGGCCTGAAATGGTTTGAGGACTGCCTGATCGACTGGGACCCGGCCAGCAACGCCATGGGCTGGCAATGGTCCGCAGGTTCCGGCCCGGATGCCACGCCCTATTTCCGCGTGTTCAACCCGGTCACGCAGCTCGATAAATTCGACAAGAACCGCGACTACGCTCATCGCTGGATCGCAGAGGGTCGCTCCAACCCGAGCCAGGACGCGCTGTCCTATTTTGAAGCCATCCCGCGCGCCTGGGGATTGTCACCGAATGACGCAATTCCCGCTCCGGTTGTTGCCGCAGATGAGGGGCGAAAAATCGCCCTGAATGCCTATGAAAACAAAGGCTTTTGAAATGCTTGATTCCACCTTTGCGCCTCATAAAAAACTGGGTAAACACCCGGTTCATACAGCAGACGGAAACCACATGACCCTGACCAGCACTGACGGCCAAAACGACCTGCCGCGTTATTTCACGCATGTGTTCGCCATGGCGCAGAAAATGAATAACGGGCGTGTGGATTTCGTCGTACCGGACGGGCGACGGTTTCGCGCGGAAGGGCAGAATCCGGGGCCGGTTGCCGAGATTGAAATCCACAATGGCGATCTGTTTGCCCGCCTGATCCGCGAGGGCGATCTTGGATTTTGTGACGGTTACCTCGATGGGTGGTGGTCAACACCTGATTTGCAGGCCTTCATGGACCTCGTGCACGCGGATAACGAAGACATCTATGATGGGTTCCCCGGCATGGCCATTTTGCGCAATTTTGAACGGTTCCGGTTCTGGCTGCAACGCAATCACAAGACGCAGGCGCGCAAGAACATCAGTTTTCATTACGATCTGGGCAATGAATTTTATGGTTTGTGGCTGGATGAGACGATGACCTATTCCTCCGCGATGTTCCGCAGCGGGCAGGAAAGTATGGAAAACGCCCAGATCGAGAAATACAAATCCATGGTGGATGAAATGGGGGCGCAACCGGGCGATCATATCCTTGAGATTGGTTGCGGCTGGGGCGGGTTTGCCGAATATGCCGCCAAGGAACGCGGCTTGCGGGTGACCGGCCTGACCATCTCTGAAGAGCAGATTAAGTATGCGCGAGACCGTATTGAAAACGCTGGACTTTCTGAAATGGTTGACTTCAAGTTGCAGGATTACCGCGACGAGACCGGTACCTATGATGGCATCGCCAGTATCGAGATGTTCGAGGCTGTGGGTGAAAAATACTGGCCGACATATTTCAATGTCGTAAGGGATCGTTTGAAGCCGGGCAAAAGTGCTACGCTCCAGATCATCACCGTCGCGGACCGGCGTTGGCATGTTTACCAGCGCGGTGTGGATTTCATCCAGAAGTACATTTTTCCGGGCGGCATGCTGCCAAGCCCCTCGGCGCTGCGTGATCAGGTCAAAAAGGCCGGGCTCAGCATCGAACGATCTGTCGAATTTGGCCACAGTTATTCCATAACTTTGCGCCGATGGCACGATACCTTCAATGCGAAATGGGATCAGGTGGCCAAACTCGGCTTTGACGAACGCTTTCGGCGGATGTGGAATTTCTACCTGACCTCCTGTGCATCGACGTTTGAAAGCTCGAACTGCGATGTGACGCAAATTACAATCAAGCGGCCCGGCTAAAGAGGGGCGCGCGCCCTCGAAAGGACCGATCCGATGCCCACCGCAGCCCGACTTGTCGCGGCGATCTGTATTTGCCTCGTTGCATTTATCGTGTCCCACCTGATCATGCCTTTGATGCCGGAAAGCACCGCATTTGGCATGTTCGCCTATGTGAACGCGGGCATTGGTCTCTGTGTCGGCTGGAGCGTCATGGGCAAGCGGGCAGGGGGCGGCAGTAGCGCCGCGCTCAACAACGGGTTCAGCGGCATTTTGATGCTGGTGCTATGGGGCCTGTTTTTACATTCCTGTTACCAGATGTTCGGTCGGGCCATGGCGAATTGGTATGACGGGGCGTTTGATGCGCTGCTAGCGGTGTTCAAATTCATGGCGGAATTTGCGCTGGTCATGGCCGACCCGCTGGTGATCATATCCCTGATTACGGGCGGTATTTTATCGGGTCTGGCCACCGAATACGCATGGCGCAGATGGCGTTGAGGCGCTAAAACGCGGATATGGATCCGCTGTTTTTATTTGGGACGATGCAACATCTCCCGCTGCTTGAGGCCGTGCTGGGGGAGGCCGCGCACATCCGGCTGACGTCGGCGGAACTGCGTGGATACCGTGTCGATGCCGCATGCGAAGGCCCCTTTCCAACGCTGACGCCGCAAGAGGATGCAATCGCTGTGGGGCTCTTGGCCGAGGGGCTGACCGGAGCTGATATTGCGCGGCTGGATTATTACGAAAACGCCTTCGAGTATAGCTTGCAACCCGTTGTGCTCACCGATCGGCGCGCCGCGCGCTGCTATATGGCGCGACCGGAGCGCTGGAAGGGCAACGGCATATGGTCGCTTGAGGATTGGGCCGCGGAATGGGGTGCCTTGAGCGTCATCGCGGCACATGAGGTCATGGGATACTTCGGGCAAAAGCCCCCCGAGGTGATTGCTGAGATGTTCCCGATGATCCGGGCGCGCGCCTGGTCGACCGTGAACGCGGCTGAGACCCGTGAAGGGGTGAATGGTTTTACGGGCAGGGTGGAGATTGCGCAGCGGCGCCGGGTTTACGCGCAGTATTTTGCGCTGGATGAATTTGATATCAGCCACGCACGCTTTGACGGCTCGATGACACCTGAACTGATGCGCGCGGTCTTCATCGCGGCGGATGCAGCGCATGTTCTGCCCTATGATCCCGTCCGGGACTGTGTATTGCTGGTGGAACAGATGCGCATGGGGCCACTGGCGCGCGGCGATGCCGCGCTGTGGCAGCTGGAGCCGATTGCGGGCCGCCTTGATCCTGGCGAGACGCCGCAGAACACGGTGCGCCGCGAAGCGCTTGAGGAAGCTGGCCTGACCATCGGGGCGCTGCATGCTGTCGCGCAAACCTATAGCTCGCCTGGAAATTCGACCGAATTCCACTACTCCTATGTTGGGATTGCGGATTTGGGTGAGGGGACCGCGGGGTTGGGCGGGCTCGAGTCTGAGGATGAGGACATCCGATCCCGCGTCATGGATTTCGAGGCGCTGCTGGCGCTTTGCGATGACCAGAAACTCGAAAACGCGCCGCTGGTTTTGATCACCTATTGGCTGGCACGACACCGGGATCGGTTGCGCGCTTCCTCTTGAGGTCGCGCCCCCGCAGGTCTAGGAGTTAAGGCATCACTTTGAAGGGGAATGCCATGCACGTTGCAAGCGATCTGGCCGCGGCCATTGGAAACACACCGCTGATCCGGCTGAAACAGGCCAGCGCGGCGACGGGCTGCGAGATTCTGGGCAAGGCGGAGTTCATGAACCCCGGTCAATCCGTCAAGGACCGCGCGGCGCTCTTCATCATCAAGGATGCGGTTGCCAGGGGTATGCTGAAACCCGGCGGCACCATTGTCGAGGGTACCGCGGGCAATACCGGCATCGGGTTGGCGCTGGTCGGGGCGTCCATGGGGTTCAAAACCGTGATCGTCATTCCCGAAACGCAAAGCCAGGAAAAGAAAGACATGCTGCGCCTTGCGGGGGCGGAATTGGTCCAGGTCCCGGCCGCGCCCTATCGTAATCCCAATAATTTCGTGCGCTATTCCGAACGCTTGGCAAATGAGCTGGCGCGCAGCACCAATGAAGGCGTGATCTGGGCCAATCAGTTTGACAATGTGGCCAACCGTCAGGCCCATATTGAGACGACCGGGCCTGAGATCTGGGAACAAACCGGTGGCAAGGTCGATGGGTTCATCTGTGCGGTGGGCTCGGGTGGCACATTGGCGGGCGTGTCGGAGGTGTTGAAGCCCAAGGGCGTCAAAATCGGATTGGCGGATCCGGATGGTGCATCGCTGCACAATCATTACACAACCGGTGAATTGGTGATGTCTGAAGGGTCATCCATCAATGAGGGCATCGGCCAGATCCGCATCACCAAAAACCTCGAAGGCTTCACGCCGGATTTCAGCTACAACATCCATGATGCTGAGGCCTTGCCCATCGTCTTTGATCTGCTGGAACACGAGGGCCTGTGCCTGGGTGGCTCCTCTGGTATCAATATCGCCGGGGCCATGCGCATGGCGCGCGACATGGGGCCGGGCCATACGATTGTGACGATCCTGTGCGATTACGGCACGCGCTATCAATCCAAATTGTTCAACCCCGAGTTCCTGCGCGAAAAAGGCCTGCCCACGCCCGGCTGGCTCACCAAGGCCCCGGCGAGCATCCCGGGGGTCTTTGAAGACGTATGAGCCGATTTCTCCATGCCTTTGCCATCGCGCTGATCTGGCTGTGCGCTGTTTTCACCGGAGGCGTTACAGCACAAAACGCACCGCAAGAGACCCCCGATTATAAGACATGGGAACAATTGGCCGACCTGACCGAAAAGGCCATCGACACCGGCGCAAGTACCAATGAGCAATTCGAAGTTCTGCGTCAGAGTGTTGTTAACTTCAGGGCGCGCTTTGCAACAGTACAAAGCGCCAATGAGCCGCGAATATCCGCATTAAAACGACAAATAGAGGCGTTGGGGCCGGTTCCGGAGGCCGGGGAGGAAGCCGCTGAAATCGCGACCCGCCGCGCCGAACTCGAAGGCCAGCTCCAGGAGCTTCAGGCCCCGGTTCAGGTCGCATTGGCCGCCTTTCAAAGAGCGGATGCGATTGTCGGTGAAATCGACAGTATCATCCGGGACCGTCAGACCAAACGTCTGCTGTCGCTCGGCGCGTCGCCCGTCAATCCATCCAACTGGCCGATAGCGCTCAAGGAACTCGAGCACACATTTAGCAATCTCAGTGCCGAAATTAGCCTCCACAAAGACCCTGAACGGCGACGGGTTTTGCGCGAAAACGCCCCCCTTGTCCTGTTCCTGCTGACGATATCGCTGATCTTCATCTTTCGCGGCCGTGCCTGGGCCGGTTTTGCGCTAAGCCGCCTGCGGGCCATGGGGGGGCGAGGGAGCGGGGTCTGGCGGTTCCTTGTTTCACTGTTTCGCATTATTATACCCCTGATCGGCGTGGCAATTTTTGCCCATGCGTTGCGGGTGACGGGGCTGGCGGGTGAACGCATCAACCTGATTCTTGATGCATTGCCGGTCTGGGCCGCGTTTCTGTTGGGGTTCCGGTGGTTGGCCGAACGGCTGTTTTCGCGCGATCCCGATGATGCTCTGATCCTGCTAACGCCTGAAAAACGCGCGCAGGCGCGGTTTTTATTGCTGCTTCTTTCCGTGTTCCTGGTGGTGCGCGGCATCATACGTCTGCTGCTTGAATTTGACAGCATGCAGCCCGAAGGCGAAGCGGTCCTGGCGTTTCCCATCATGGTTTTGATTGGTGTGACGCTGGCGTGCATCGGTCAGTTGATGCGGGGCTATGTGGCTTCCGACGGCACCGAAGAAGAGGACACCCCGCGCGGGACGTCAATGGTGCGCGCGATCAAAACGATGGGGACAGGGCTGATCGCCATTTCCGTCATCGCCCCCTTGATGGCGGCTGTGGGGTATAGCGAAGCGGGCAATGCGTTGCTGTATCCGGCGGTGAGTACGATGTTGGTGTTGGGGGGGGTGGCTGTTCTCAATCGCTTTGCGGCGGATGTTTACGGGCTGGTGACGGGTATGGGTGTTCAGGCCCGCGACGCCTTGTTTCCGATATTCGTCGGGTTTTTTCTACTGCTGGCGTCGCTGCCCATTCTGGCCCTCGCCTGGGGTGCAAGGGTCGCTGATCTGACCGAATTATGGTCGCGCTTTACGCTGGGTTTTGCCATTGGGGACACCCGTATTTCACCGGGTGATTTTCTGACGCTGGTGATCATTTTCGCCGTCGGTTACGGTCTGACACGGCTTTTGCAAAATACGCTGCGGGTGAGCGTTTTACCCAAAACCCAGATCGACATCGGCGGGCAGAACGCAATTGTGTCCGGGCTCGGTTACTTTGGTATTTTTCTTGCCGGGCTATTGGCGGTCACGGGTGCGGGGCTCGATCTTTCCTCGCTGGCGATCGTTGCAGGGGCCTTGTCGGTTGGGATCGGTTTCGGTCTGCAGACGGTTGTTTCCAATTTCGTTTCGGGCATCATCTTGCTGATCGAAAGGCCGATTTCGGAGGGAGATTGGATCGAAGTGGGCGGTCAGATGGGCTATGTAAGGGACATTTCCGTCCGCTCCACCCGCATCGAAACCTTTGACCGTACCGATGTGATTGTCCCCAATGCCGATCTCGTATCCGGCACGGTGACGAACTACACGCGCGGCAATAAAGTCGGGCGGTTGATCGTGTCGGTTGGTGTCGCCTATGGCACGGACACACGTCGCGTCGAAGCGATCCTCAAGGAGATCGTCGAGGAACAGCCGATGGTGTTGCGCAATCCGGCACCGATGATCCTGTTCAACAATTTCGGCGCGGATGCGCTGGAGTTTGAACTGCGCATGATCTTGCGGGATGTGAACTGGATCATGAACGTCAAGAACGACATCAATCATGCGATTGCCAAACGTTTTTCGGAGGAGAATATCGAAATCCCCTTCGCACAACGCGATGTCTGGCTTCGCAATGCCGAAGTGCTCAAGGATCCGGTTTCCCGCTGAAGCAAGATTACATCCGGGCAAGTAAGCCGCTCCCAACCAAAGCGACATAGGATGCATGCCCGGTTTCCGTGCATATTAAGCGCAACGTGGATTGTTCTTGCATGAGGCGACATCTTCGGCGCTTTGATGATATGTTCGTGCCGTCTAGGTCTTGTCATTTCACCAACGCCTCTGCGCCGTTGTGCGCGGCTGCGTTTCTGGGCGCAGGCTCAAACCCTTGTCAGTGCTTTTTCTTTTGAGCCCGTGAGGATACGTTTTCAATAGCTTCTCTTGCGTGTCGAAAGTCAGATTTAACATCCGGTTGAGCGCCCGATGTTTTTTTTGCGGGAAGAGAGCCTTCCACGTCTTAAAGCTGGATTATTTGAGGGGCAAGATGTCCAGGTTGGATCATCGATTCATAGACCTCGGTATCCGCGCCGCAGCGACGGCTCGCGTCCAGATAGCGCGCATACGCGGTGACATTAATGGCTCTTGGAAACGGTTGTCCGCGTCTGGCGAATGGAAAAATTACACCAATGCTTATCAACAAGCGGTTGTCGCAAAGAACAGTGTCCGTGATGCGATGCAATTGGCGAAGCCGGTGGGCAGTTTTTATCCGGATGGTTATGTCGTGTTCACTAACCCAATCCCAGAAGGATCAGAGATAATTGCGCCATGTAGACTTCTAGATACCGTGACAGCTTAGTCGCAGGGTCCTTTGCGTGTTCAGTTGGTGGCAACATTCGTTGACCCAAGAATGGGTCTTTTAGGGATGGATCGGCTTGCACCTGCTCTGGTGTAAGGAAGTTGAAAACGGTCTTTTGAGGCTGCTGCTCCAGCGCAAGGATTGCGCATCAAGCTCCGTGTAAATCTTCGCTGCCAGTTGATGAGATCGTATCTCAGCCTGTAGTTTTGTCGGCTTGGTCACCACAACATACCATTTATTCCCTTTTGAAGGGATCTTGACCAACTTGGCAGGGTGATAGTTAGTTCCCAATTTAGTACCCGTTCTAGTGTCTTAGGCTGCTGTATGCCCTTGATTTACTAGTATATTAGGGTTTCGAGGTCGATCACGAACTAATGGCGGAGAGACAGGGATTCGAACCCTGGGAACCCGTGAAGGCTCAACGGTTTTCGAGACCGCCCCGTTCGACCACTCCGGCACCTCTCCGCGGGGGTCTTGTGGTCGTGCGTTTAGTCGCCTTTTTGGACTCTGGCAAGGGGGGATTGCCCAAAGACCGGATCACATGGGAAAATTCATTGCCCCTTGACGTTATGCGCCTACACTTCCACCTAAGGATGTATAGGCAATGTCAACGCAGGAGACAGATATGACCGCATTGATCCGAAATTGCGCGTTTTTTCTTATGGCAGCCGCGATTGGGTTCACGCTGACGAGCCCCGCGCGTGCGACGGACCTGGATCGGCTCGAAGCCTTTATGGAGGTGACAGGGTTTGACGTCGCTTTGGACAGCATCCGGCTGTCTGCCGAAACCGCACCCAATATGATTGGCATTGAGGCGGAGGATTTTGGTTCCGAGTGGACCCGTCTGGTAGAAGATGTGTTTGACACGGAACAAATGCATGACATGGCGATTGATATCCTGTCTCAGACGCTTGACGACGATATTTTGAACCATGCGGTCGAGTTTTATGCGTCAGATCTGGGGCAGCGGCTGGTAGTCGTTGAAAATGCGTCTCACCTCAAGGAAGACGATGCGCTGAAAACCGAAAGCGGTGAGGCGATTGTTGCGGGGCTGGTGGATATTGGATCGCCGCGTCTGGAAGAGCTCAAGCGCATGAATAGCGCCATTGGCTCGGAAGATGCCTCGATCCGTGCCATTCAGGAGGTCCAGGTGCGGTTTTTGATGGCCGCCGCCTCGGCCGGAATCATTGATCTGCGGATGGATGAAGAGGATTTGCGCGAGAGCCTCAAGACGCAGGAGCCGGAAATCCGCCTCAATATGCAACGTTCTGCCCTGTCAGGATCGGCCTATACCTATCAGGCGTTCTCGGATGCGGAAATTTCGGCCTATGCCGATGCGCTGGAAAACCCCAAGATGCAGCAAGTTTATGAACTTATGAACGCCGTTCAATTCGAGATCATGGCGAACCGCTATGAAGCTGTGGCGCAACGCCTGCAAGCCTTGCGACCCAGTCAAGACCTCTAGCCCATGCGCGCGTTTGCCCTGTCTTGTGTGATGTGCTTTTGCGCAATGTCCGCTTGGGCGGATGCGCGTGTGACTGTTCTGATGGATGCGCTGCGTTTGTCCGATCTGGCGCAGATCATTCAAGAAGAGGGGCTTGCAGACGCCGCGCAGATCAACGCTGACATGCTGGCGGGGCAGGGCGGGACTTTTTGGGAAGGGCAGGTGGCGGCATTATATGATCCGACTGTGATGTTGGATGGCTTTCACCAGGCCCTGCTTGCACGCCTGCAAGGGGATAGGCTGCAAACCACTGTGACTTTTTTCGATAGTGTGCGTGGACAAAAGATTGTTGCGCTGGAAATTGCAGCCCGTGAGGCGATGGTCGACACGGCGGTGCAGGACGCAGCTTCCGAGGCCTTTGCCGCGTTGCAAGCGCACCAGGACCCTTATGTCGATTTTGCCACACAGCTCCTAAAGGTCAATGACCTGCTGGAATTCAACGTGGCCGTCACGATGAGCACGAGCTACCAGTTTTATCGCGGGTTGTCGGATGGCGGGTTTTTACGCCAATCGGAGGCCGAAATTCTGAGCGATGTCTGGGCCTCTGAGGCGGATGTGCGCAGGGAAGCGCAAACATGGTTACATGCATATTTTCTGCTGGCCTATCAGCCGCTTGATCCGAGCGACCGGCAAGCCTATCTCGCATTCCTTCAAAGCCCGGCAGGACAAGCGCTGAACAATGCCCTTTTTGCTGGTTTTGAGGGTTTGTTCAAGGATATCGCCTATGGTCTTGGCCGCGCGGTCGCCCTCAACGCGGTAGGCAATGATATCTGATCGGATCGTCCTTGACATGTGCCGGCAGATGGTGCATTCGGCGCTCTCTTAATCAGGGTTCGGTGCGCCGGGCCTTGGTGTTATTTAATCACTACTCTGAGAAGAGTGCGCAGTTCGAGGTGGCCGAGAGGCCAAAAACACCCGAAGACGGGGACCACAGAACGCGGTTAGGCAAAGGAAATGCTATGTTTGCGGTCCTCAAGACCGGCGGCAAGCAGTACAAGGTTCACGCGGGCGACACGCTGCGCGTTGAAAAATTGGCTGCTGATGCAGGTGAAACTGTTCAATTCAACGATATTTTGATGTTGGGAGGCGAGACCACTGTTGTTGGCGCGCCCTTCGTGAGTGACGCCGGTGTTCAGGCCGAAGTCGTCGATCAGATCAAAGGCGAAAAAGTTATCAACTTCGTCAAGCGCCGTCGGAAGCACTCTTCCAAGCGCACCAAGGGTCATCGCCAAAAGCTGACCCTGATCAAGATCACGGATATTTTGGCGTCTGGTGCTGATAAATCCGGCGTTAAGGCCGCGATGGGTGCAGGCTCGGTGTCGAGCAAGGCAGTGGAAGCAGCCGCCCCCAAAAAAGCAGCGCCAAAGAAAGCTGCGCCTAAGGCGGAGGCCCCAGCGGCGGCTGCCGGCGCGGATGATTTGAAGAAGCTGTCCGGCGTGGGTCCAGCCCTTGAGAAAAAGCTGATCGAAGGCGGCGTAACGTCCTTTGCGCAAATCGCAGCATGGACCGAGGCGGATGTTGCTGCTATCGACGAGAAACTGTCATTCAAAGGTCGGATCGAGCGTGAAGGCTGGATCGCACAGGCCGCTGAACTGGCTAAAGGCTAAGGAGAGACCAAATGGCACATAAAAAAGCAGGTGGTTCATCCCGGAACGGGCGCGACTCAGCAGGTCGTCGTCTGGGCGTGAAAAAATACGGTGGCGAAGCCGTCATCCCCGGCAATATCATCGTGCGTCAGCGCGGTACGAAGTTCTGGCCGGCGGCTGGTGTCGGCATGGGCAAAGATCACACGATCTTTGCAACTGTTGATGGCTCCGTGACCTTCCACAAGGGTCTCAAGAACCGTACGTTTATTTCGGTTCTCCCGGTGGCGGAGGCCGCTGAATAAGCCCTTCCTCAAGGACTTGAAAAACAGGGGATCGGCGATTATTGCCGGTCCCTTTTACTTTTTTGCCATACTGAATTGTTAGGCATGCACGATGTCAAAGAGCATCCAGACAGACAGGCTTGTGTTGCGTCGGTTTCGGCGTGCGGATGCTTTGGGCATCACAAAGTTATTGGGGAATCTGTCTGTATCGCGCTGGTTGACGCGTGTCCCGCACCCCTATTTTGAACATGATGCGCAACAATTTATCGACCGCCATTGCGATAAGGACAGGGCTCTGGCGATCACCCTGTCTGATGAGATCGTGGGCTGTTGTGCCATTGGCAATGAGCTTGGGTATTGGATCGGGCAACCCTTTTGGGGACGTGGTTATGTCAGCGAAGCCACGTTTGCGATGGTCACGCGGTATTTTCATTTCGCTCAGACAGACTTGAAATCAAGCTATATTCTGGGCAATTCGGGCTCCGCCAAGGTGCTGCGCAAGCTTGGTTTTGCTCCCACAACACATGATGAGGCGGTCTGCGCGTCGCTGGGTCGTCTGGTGACGTTGCAGAGGATGTCGCTCTCTCAAGAAAGATGGGAAGCGCGGGCATGAGTGTTGCCATCGCCTCTTTCGCGGTTTTTGCGGCCTCACAGGTCGGCACGCCGGGTCCCGCCAATATGGCGCTGATGGCCACCGGTGCGCGCTATGGTTTCAAGGCGGCCTTACCGTTTGTGGCTGGGGTCGCCCTTGGCAAGCAACTTGTCATCTGGCCCGTTGGTTTTGGCCTGATGGAATTGGCGGACCGCGCGCCTTGGGTCTTTGAAACGCTCAAATATATCTCCGCCGCCTATATCATCTGGCTGGCGTGGAAGGTGGCGAATATGCGCTTGTCCTCGGTGCGGGGCGCGGATCAGGCCCCCGGCTTTGTCGCCGGGCTGATCGTGCATCCGCTCAACCCAAAGGCCTGGGCGATGATCGTGGGCGGCTTTACGGCCTTTGTGGGCCCTGGCACCTCGACACTTGAGGCCACGGCGAGCATCGCCGCTGTTTTGCTGGCCTGCCAGATCATCTTGCATCCGCTCTGGACCCTCGCAGGTGACAGAATCGCACGCACGCTGGCGGGAACGCCATTTGAACCTTATCTAATGTGGACACTGGCGGCGCTGACTGTCGCTTCGGTCCTTTTCGTACTGTTCGGAGGAGGGACATGACGATGGAAATGAAGAAAATCACGATACAGCCCGTTGTGGAAATGGAACGCTTTGATCTGCGCCCTCTGCGCAAGTCCGACCAGGGGCTGATTGAACTCTATGCCAGCGATGAACGCGTGGCGCGTATGACCACCTCGATCCCGCACCCCGTTCCGCCGGGCATGACCGAGGCATTGATCGAGCGCGCGCTTGCGGATGTCCGGTTCGAGGATATCTGGGCGATGGATGGGACAAAATCGGGTGCTTCCGAAGTCATGGGGCTGATTTCGCTGGAACGGATGGACCGCGAGCAGACCGAAGTGGGGTATTGGGTCGGACCGCCCTATTGGAACACGGGCCTGGCATCAGATGCGGTACAGGCGCTGGTCACGGCCAATCCGTTGAAGAACGCCGCGATGTTTGCGAGTGTTTTTCAGGATAATCCGGCCTCGGCGCGGGTATTGACGCACTGCGGGTTTCAGTATCTCGGGGATGCGGAAAGCTATTGTGTTGCGCGTGATACCACCGTACCCACCTGGACTTATCTGCGAAAACTGTGATTGAGGGCGGCGCGTCCTCAGGCTAGGAAGCCCTCATGAAATTTCTTGATCTGTGCAAAGTATATATCCGCTCCGGGGCTGGCGGCGGGGGCTGTGTCAGCTTCCGGCGCGAGAAATATATCGAATACGGCGGGCCGGACGGCGGTGATGGCGGTACGGGCGGCTCGGTTTGGGCGGAAGTCGTCGAAGGCCTCAACACGCTGATTGATTTCCGCTACCAGCAGCATTTCTTTGCCAAAAACGGCATCCCCGGCATGGGGCGTCAACGCACCGGTGCGGATGGCGATGACATCATCCTGCGCGTGCCAGTGGGCACTGAAATCCTTGATGAGGATCAGGAAACGGTGATTGCCGATCTGACCGAAGTGGGCCAGCGCGTGGAACTGGCGCGCGGTGGCAATGGCGGTTTTGGCAATCTGCACTTCAAATCCGCCACCAATCAGGCACCGCGGCGCGCCAATCCCGGACAGGACGGCGTGGAACGCACGCTTTGGCTGCGGTTGAAATTGATTGCGGATGTGGGCTTGTTGGGGCTACCCAATGCGGGCAAATCTACCTTTCTGGCCGCCACCTCCAATGCCCGTCCCAAGATCGCCGATTACCCGTTTACCACTTTGCATCCCAATCTGGGCGTGGTCGGTGTGGATAATACAGAATTCGTCGTTGCGGATATTCCGGGCCTGATTGAAGGGGCCTCGGAGGGGCGCGGTCTGGGGGATTTATTCCTGGGTCATGTGGAACGCTGCGCGGTGCTGTTGCATCTGATGGATGGCACATCCGAAACGGTGGCGCAGGACTACCAAACCATTATCACCGAGCTGGAGGCTTACGGCGGTAAACTGGCCGAAAAGCCGCGCATTACCGTGCTGAACAAGATCGACGCTCTGGATGAAGAGGAGCGCGAGGCGACGCGCAAGGCATTAGAAGATGCCGTCGGCGGTCCCGTGATGATGATGTCGGGCGTTGCACGCGAAGGTGTGACGGAGGTGCTGCGCGCCCTGCGCGGGCAGATCGACGATGATCGGTTGCGCCATAAACCCGCCGAGGAGGAAGTGCCTTGGCATCCCTGATATCCGCCCGGCGCGTGGTCGTCAAAATCGGCTCGGCCTTGCTGGTGGATCGCGGGAGCGGTCATCTGCGCCAGGATTGGCTGACCTCGCTGGCGCAGGATATATTCTGGCTGAAATCATACGGGATTTCCGTGGTTCTGGTCTCTTCGGGCTCCATCGCTCTGGGGCGGGGTGTGCTGAAACTGCCCGCGCATGATCTGGCGCTGGAACAATCTCAGGCCGCCGCCGCCGTGGGTCAAATCCGGCTCGCGCGCGCCTATGAAGAAGTCCTTGCCCCGCATGGCATCACCACGGCGCAGGTTCTGGTAACACTTGAGGATAGCGCCAACCGGCGGCGTTATCTCAACAGCCGCGCGACGCTGGAGCAGCTTTTGTCGTTGGGTGTTGTGCCGATCGTGAATGAAAACGATACCGTGGCCACGGATGAAATTCGCTTTGGTGACAATGATCGACTGGCGGCGCAAATCGCGGTGACTGTGGGCGCGGATCAGTTGATCCTGCTGTCGGATGTAGACGGGTTTTACTCCGCCAATCCCACCGAGGATTCCACCGCCACGCGTTTTGAGGTCATCGACAAGATCACCAGCGAGATCGAAGCGATGGCAGGGGATGCCGGGTCGGGTCTGTCCAAGGGCGGCATGAAGACCAAGCTGATGGCGGCAAAGACGGCAACGGCTGCGGGTTGTGCGATGGCAATTACCGAAGGTTCCCCGCATAACCCACTGAAATACCTTGAAAATGGCGCGGCGGCGACATGGTTTACCGCCGATACCGACCCTCAGCTTGCGCGTAAACGCTGGATCGCGGCGATGAAACCGCGCGGTGTCCTGACGCTGGACGCGGGGGCTGTGGCGGCCTTGATGTCAGGCAAGAGCCTCTTGCCCGCCGGTATCGCTGCCATATCGGGCAGTTTTGGACGCGGCGATTCGGTCGCGATTGCCGATGCATCGGGCCATGTCTTGGGCCATGGGTTGAGCCGCTACACAGCGCAGGAAGCTCGTATAATCAAAGGTCGAAAATCGCAGGAGATCGAAGCTTTGCTTGGTTATCCGGGGCGCGCAGCTTTGATCCACCGCGATGATATGGCACTTTAGGGCTGAAAAATTGATCTGACGTGTGTTCAGATGAACCAGAAGGATGACGCAGGATGAAGGACTTGGACAGCATTCCCGACCTCATGGCGGACATCGGCGCGCGTGCGAAATCCGCCGCCGCCGTCTTGGGGTTTGCCAATGCGGCAGATAAGAAAGCCGCCTTGCGCGCGGCGGCAGAGCACATCTGGAACAGACGCGCCGACATTCTGGAGGCCAACGCAAAGGACCTCGCCTTTGGCCGTGACAAGGGGCTGTCGGATGCGATGATGGACCGTCTGGCGCTGGATGAAGACCGTTTGCGCGGCGTCATCGATGGGCTGCGCGCGGTGGCACAGCAGGCCGATCCGGTGGGCGAGGTGATCGCGGAATGGACACAGCCCACAGGCCTTCACATCCAACGCGTGCGCACGCCCCTCGGGGTTGTGGGTGTCATCTATGAAAGCCGCCCCAATGTGACGGTGGATGCGGGCGCGCTATGTTTGAAGGCCGGAAATGCCGTGATCCTGCGTGGCGGCTCGGAGAGCTTTCACTCCTCCGCTGCCCTGCATGGCTGCCTGGTGCAAGGCTTGCGCGATGCGGGTCTTCCCGAAGACGCCATTCAACTGGTGCCCACGCGGGATCGCGCCGCCGTGTCGCAAATGCTGACCATGACCGACACCATCGACGTCATCGTACCGCGCGGCGGCAAAGGGTTGGTGGGCCTGGTCCAACGCGAAGCGCGCGTCCCGGTCTTTGCACATCTGGAGGGGATCGTGCACATCTATATTGACGCCGAGGCCGACCCTGAAACGGTTCTTAAGGTTGTGTTAAACGCCAAGACGCGACGCACCGGCATTTGCGGCTCTGCAGAATGTCTGTTGATCCACAAGGACATCGCTCTGACAATCGGGCGAGGGGTGATCCGCGCGTTGATTGACGCAGGGGTCGAAGTGCGCGCCGATGAAACGCTGGCGACGATTGAGGGTACGGTGCCTGCGCAGGCCAGCGACTGGGGACAGGAATACCTTGATATGATCATTGCCGCCCGCGTGGTGGAGGATCTGGAGGCGGGGATGGCGCATATCCGCACCCATGGCTCAAACCATACCGACTGTATCCTGACCGAAAATATTCAAACCGCCCGGCGCTTTATGACGGAGTTGGACTCCGCGATCCTGATGCATAATGCTTCGACTCAATTTGCTGATGGCGGGGAGTTCGGCATGGGCGCTGAAATTGGCATCGCCACGGGTAAGATGCATGCCCGTGGGCCGGTGGGTGCGACGCAATTGACCAGCTTTAAATATCTGGTGACGGGGCAGGGGAGCGTGCGCACCTGAGGTGTTTGTCGGAAAACCTGATACATGACCTGACCCCTAACGCGTTGATCTCCATGGTGTCGGACAGCGTGCGGTATTCCCAAAGGCGCGCTAAAAGCTCAGCTTCACTTCCGTGTCGCGCAGTTCAACGGAGACGGCGCGTTTCTCATCCGCCGCAATCGTTGGCAGCAGGGCGAATTGCACATGTGCCGGGCGCAGGTCATCAGGCGGGTTTTTGTTGTCGAGCGACGCCCAGAGATCAGCGTCCAAATTGAGCTTGTCCGCACGCCCGTGCAGCAGCCAATAGGTGCCGTCATGACTGATTTCCACGCGACCGCCATAGGGCATCGCGGCCTCAAGGCACTGAAGTGCCAGAAAAGCCAGCCTTACCCCGGTGCGCGGTTGCGGGTCCAGCGGCCCCCAGGCGACATCAAGGCGCCCACCCTGCATCATATCGTCAAGGATGGAGGTCACCTCGGCGCGCCCCATCATCTGCTCACCCGCCGCCCCAAAGGCGATCCGAAAAAACCGGATGCGCGCACTGGCATTGCCAACGCTTTCCTGAATGAGATCAAGTTCGGGGCCCGCGGTGCCGCCCGCCATCCCCAAAAGCTCCAACCCATTGTTGATTGCGCCAATCGGCGATATGAGGTCATGGCAGATGCGGCTGCCGATCAATGCGGCTAGGTTGATGTCACTGTGGCCCAATTAATGTCTCCTGCTGGAAAAGGACGCCATGGAAGATTTGAACGCGATTTTATCACCCGGAATGTTCGTCAAACACCCTGATTTTCCAGATTGGGGCACAGGACAAGTCCAAAGTAACGTAAATGCGCGTGTTACGGTGAATTTTCGTGACCATGGTAAGGTCTGCATAGATAGCACTCGTATCGTTCTGGTCCCGATCTTTGATGTTTAACGAATTGCAGGGCGATACTAGCGTGCACGCTTGCATTGTAAACCCAATAAGACTTTCACGCCTAGATGGTGTTGGAAAGGAACCATGATGGGCCGCGATTTGACCATGCATAAACGGGTGTCACCTTGATGGATGAAAAACCACCTTCGGCGTTTTCTGTCAAGATTGCGCAAACCGAGGCTGAACGCCAGGCCGCACAGCGGCTTCGATACCGTGTTTTCGTCCAGGAACTCGGCGGCGGCGGTGATATGGTTGATCATCTGGGGGGGCTGGAAGTCGACCGCTTCGACGCGCATGCGGATCACCTGCTCCTGAGCGACACCGCCAGCCAGGAGGTCGTCGGCGTTTATCGGTTGATGCGTAGCGATCAGGCGCGCGCCGCGGGCCAATTCTATTCCGCGGATGAATATGATCTTTCGGTGCTGTTGAACTCGGGGCGCAACCTGTTGGAATTGGGCCGGTCCTGTTTGCACCCTGACTATCGGGGCGGCATGGCCATGTATCATTTGTGGAACGCTTTGGCGGATTATATTGCACAACACGACATTCATGTTCTCTTCGGTGTGGCGAGCTTCCACGGTACCGATATTGCCAAGCTCGCAGCGCCCTTATCCGTGCTGCACCATCGTTATCTGGCCCCACAAGATTTGCGAGTCAAAACCCTGCCCGATGCCTTTCAGTCTATGGATATCATCCCATCGGCCGATCTGGAGGTGCGCGCGGCGATGCGTGCGGTTCCGGCGTTGATCAAAGCCTATCTGCGTCTGGGCGGTTTTGTCGGCGAGGGGGCCTATATCGATCACGCATTCAATACCACCGATGTCTGTCTGATCCTGGATACAGCGCGTATGAACGAACGTCAGGCGCGGCTATATCGGGGCGCGTCCGGATGAGCATCACCTGGCAAGGCGGTGCGCCGCCACCGGCTTCGAAAATCACGTGGTCGGGGTGGATTTTGGTGGCGCTGCGAGGCCCGGCCTTGGCGTTTCTCCTATTTGGCGGTTTTTTGGTTTTGCTGGCATTGCGTCTCTTCGAACGCCCGCTCTTCGGGCAGGCGCGCCCCGTAACGCCCTTCATCACCGTTTTTGTCTGTCGCATGGCGCTGTGCATTATCGGGTTGCGGATGCAAAGGGTGGGGCAAGCGATGCAAGCACCCGGTGCGATCGTGGCTAATCATGCCAGCTGGCTGGATATCTTCGTACTGAACGCAGGCCAGCCAGTTTATTTCGTGTCTAAATCCGAGGTCGCGCGGTGGCCGGGGATCGGATGGCTTGCCCGAGCAACAGGGACCGTTTTCATTGAACGATCGCGCAGCAAGGCCAGCGTTCAATCCGATGTTTTGCGCGGCAGACTTGCGGCCGGCCACAGTCTGCTTTTCTTTCCCGAAGGCACCAGCAGCGATGGGCTACAGGTTTTGCGCTTCAAAAGCGCGTTGTTTGACGCATTGTTTAAAAACACCCTGCGCGATTCCCAGTATGTTCAGCCGGTGAGCGTCACCTATGACGCGCCGCCCGGCTCAGATCCGCGGTTTTACGGCTGGTGGGGAGATATGGACCTTGGCCCACATCTGCTCAAAGTGCTCGCGACGCGCAGGGGCGGATACGTCCGTGTGATCTACGCCACACCCCTCAAAATCAGCGCATTTGAGGATCGCAAATCACTGGCAATGGCCTGCGAGACAGAGGTGCGATCAGCGCATGGCGCGCGCGGGGCGCGGTAATCAACCGGCTCAATGAAAAAAAGCGCTGTCGGGTACCTGTTCGAGACCATCGCTATCGGGACCCCATTCCATCAGCAGACACGCGCTCCCCTTGCGCTGGAAATAGATCGCATCGAGCGTGTAATACCCCGCCTGGGGCACGGTGACCTCCTGTTCGCCCACGTAACCACAGGCATGAACCCCATCATAAAGCCCAACCTCTTGCTCCCCGATCACGATTTTCAAACCGTCATTGGACAGGAATTCCAAAACATAGCTGCCGGACGCAGGAAACTTGATGTATCCGGAAATGGCGGCCGCAATTTTCTCCGAATGCTCGGTGGTGAGGACATTTTCACCGTCTTTCGTGTCCTCATAAGACAGCCCCCTGAGCGGCGTGCCGGGCTTTCCCTTTTTCAGCACCCGAGCGGCATCCACCAGGGAGCGACCATGATTGCGAAGCGCGTAGTTGACCGCCAATCCGGGCGTGAGGTTGCCCGCGCTGGGTTGCGGGTTCGCCGGGGTGAGGGTCAGGGGGGCGGACATCGCCGCGCTTGGCAGCAGCAGCGCGACTGCGACGCAGGCGGATTTCAAAGTCGTATTCATGGGGTCTCCCGGTGTTTTTGTTTTTGGCTATCGCGCTCTCTGCGAAACGCTATGGCGTAACGTAAAGCCCGAAGTCGCCGGGAGACAAGCGTTCCGATCGATTTTGTAGTCACTTCTTGCGTGAAACGCGGCGTTATGGGCTTGCGGGTGTGCTGTGGCTGGCCTATAGCGCAGGCATTGAAACCCACAGGCGGGGTTTGGGCTTGTGCAGGGAGACATCCTGTCAAGTCCGCCGGTTGGCACCCAAACGGTGTCATGCCCCCGCCGAGGATAAAACCGGAAAGGTATATCGACATGGCTCTTCCAGAGTTCACCATGCGCCAATTGCTTGAAGCAGGCGTACACTTCGGCCACCAGACGCAGCGTTGGAACCCTCGTATGGGTCCGTTCATTTACGGCGCGCGCAATGGCATCCACATCATGGACCTCACACAGACCGTTCCAATGTTGGATCAGGCGTTGCAGGCCATTCGTGACACCGTCGCCAAAGGCGGCAGCATCCTGTTTGTGGGCACCAAGCGTCAGGCACAACAGCCCATCGCCGATGCCGCAGAAAAATGCGCACAATATTACATGAACCACCGTTGGTTGGGGGGCACGCTGACCAACTGGCAGACGGTTTCCAAATCCATCAACCGCTTGAAAAATATCGACGAGCAATCCGAGAACGGTTTTGCGGGCCTGACCAAGAAAGAGCGTCTTGGCATGGAGCGCGATCAGGGCAAATTGCAGGCCTCCTTGGGCGGTATCCGCGAAATGGGCGGTCGTCCTGACCTGATTTTTGTGATCGACGTGAAAAAAGAAGCGCTGGCGATTGCTGAAGCCAACAAGCTGGGCATTCCGGTTGTGGCCGTGGTCGATACGAATTGTCCGCCCGATGGCATCGATTATATCATTCCAGGCAATGACGATGCGGCGCGTGCCATCACGCTTTATTGCGATCTGGCAGCGCGTGCAGCGCTTGACGGGATGAGCGCACAATTGGGCGCAGCCGGTGTGGACATCGGCGCCATGGAAGAAGCCCCCGAAGAGGAGGCCGTTTCTGAGGGCGTAGAAGTCGGCAGTGCGTCAATTGAGACAGTTTCGAACGATGCAATGGCCAAAGAAGCCCCGCTCGATATCGAATCCAAACAAGAGACAGTTGCCAAAGCCGAAGGCTGAGGCCGGTCACGGCTTTGACGTATGGGGCAGGGGTAACCTGCCCCAACCCTAGTATTCCAGCGCGCCTTGCGCTCTATGATTCCCAAAGGAGAGCCTCAGATGGCAGTTACAGCATCTATGGTCAAAGAACTGCGCGACACCACCGGTGCGGGCATGATGGACGCGAAAAAAGCGTTGACGGAAAATGATGGCGATATGGAAGCGGCGATCGATTGGCTGCGCACCAAAGGTCTGGCCAAAGCGGCCAAGAAATCCGGCCGCACGGCAGCAGAAGGTCTGGTCGCGGTCAAGGTCGAGGGCGGTCACGGCGTTGCCGTGGAAGTGAACTCAGAGACGGACTTTGTGGGCAAAAACGCCGACTTCCAGAAAATGGTGGCAGGCATTGCTGATGTTGCGCTGACGGTTGGTGACGTTGACGCGCTCAAAGCTTCCGATATGAACGGCAAAACCGTTGAGCAGACCGTGACCGATGCGGTTGCGGTCATCGGCGAAAACATGTCGGTGCGCCGGATGTCGACCATTGATGGCGATGTCGTCGTGTCTTATTTGCATAACGCTGCGGCACCTGGAATGGGCAAAATTGGCGTGCTGGTCGCAATGACCGGTGGCGATGAAGTCTTCGGCAAACAGGTCGCGATGCATATCGCCGCGGTGAATCCTGCGTCCCTGTCTGAGGCGGATCTGGACCCAGAGGTCGTCGAGAAAGAGAAACAGGTCCAGATGGATATTGCGCGAGAAAGCGGCAAGCCAGAGCAGGTCATCGAAAAGATGATTGTGGGTCGCATGAAAAAATACATGTCTGAGGTCACATTGCTCAATCAATCCTTCGTCGTGAACCCGGACCTCACGGTCGGTGACGCCGCCAAAGAAGCCGGCGCAACGATTTCCGGTTTTGTTCGCCTCGAAGTGGGTGAGGGCATCGAAGTGATCAAGGAAGACTTTGCCGCAGAAGTTGCCAAGGCTGTCAAAGGCTGATCATGACCTGACTGTCATTGACGTAAAGGGCGCAGAGATGCGCCCTTTTTTGTGCATGGTTTCGCGAATAAACGGATGAAATTCTTCGTTTGTGCCGGCCCTGCTCAAGGTTGGGCCGCCGTGACAGTTTTACGTTTTCTGATCCGAAACATGCGCCAACATCGCATCAAGTGCCATGATGTACCCACGCGCGCCAAAGCCACAGATTATTCCAATCGCCACCTTTGCGATGTAGGAGACATGACGAAAATCTTCGCGCGCATGCACGTTGCTGAGGTGCAATTCGATGGCCGGTAAATCGACCGATGCGATGGCATCCATGAGCGCAATGGAGCTATGGGTATAAGCCCCGGCATTCAGGACAATTCCATCATGAACCCCACGCGCTGCGTGAATTTGATCAATCAGATGACCTTCGTGGTTAGATTGTCCAAACGCGACCCCGCACCCCGTATCAGCGGCCCAACCTGCGCAGAGCTTCTCGATATCCGCGAGGGTCGTCGTACCATAAACCTCAGGTTGCCGCGTTCCGAGCAAGTTCAGGTTTGGTCCGTTGAGAACAAGAATAGAGGTCATAGGTCGCTCACTTTCACTGAGTTAGCTTCCATAGACCGATGGTAGGACAGCTGTCCAGAGCCGTGCCCGCCAATTTCTTGGGGTGCCAAAAACGGGGTCCGCAAATTTAATGTACCGATTGTACGGATCGGTACCGCATTGACGCTTTTTTGGTGGTGAACTTGGGCTGCATAAGAAGCAAAGCGGGCGTCGGATGTTGCAAAAGCATCCAAACTGTCAAAGCCAACCCAAAAATTTCCCTGTTCGTTTTGAGGGAAAGCAATCAGGCGCATAAGAAAAGTCAAAACGCATGATATCCGAGGACATATTGAGATCCGCGAAAAACACACCGCCACTCTTGAGGTCACGGACGCTCAGACCAAAAAATGCTCCGGAACAGACGCCACCTATCCAGTAGTCTGCTTTTTAGCGACCCCAGGTGCGGACGACACCGCAATCCATATGCACAAAATTTGACCGGGAGTATTTACCAACTCCGCCGCCCTTGCAGGCCTGCGCGGCCCGTGCGACCTGCGACACAGAACGGCTGGCAAGGCGCAAATCCGCAGCCTGACCTTTCACGTGAAGGGAGTTTTTTGCAACGCCCCGGCTGCGGCTTCGCAGCATTGCATTTGTCTGTGGGCTGCGATAGCCAGACAGCAACATGTAGGGCTCGCTCGCATCCAGAAGGTTATGTGCCGCCGACATGATATCGATCGTGCGCAAGTCCATGGACTTAACACCGTCGGTCCGCCAGTCTCGCATGAAGTGATTGATTTCCCTCACAGCTTCGGGGACATACTTCCCTTCGATCCAGTAAATCATGTCAATGCGTTCACCGGTTCTGCCGGAATACATCCGGATCCGCCGAATGTCGCCACCCCCGCGCAAGAAGCCTGCCGCGTTCGAGAGAGTTGGTGCTGCCGTTAGTGCCGTCGCCGCAAATGCACCCAAAAGTGCACGGCGGGACATACTCGTTGAGCTGTCAATCGTCATTTGGTTTTCGCCCCGTAATCTGCCTTTGCTCGTGATGTTACACGAGGGTGTCATCTCTTCCCCAGACGCAACATGGTTATTTCATACCGGCGATTGTTAACCAAGTCCTGAAAATGGACGAGGTTAATTAGGCGCAATTTTAGGCAAAATATCGCCAATGGGACGTATTGCGCCATCATGCGGGTTGGGCCGATGCGTGGTTGCATCAATCCGGGCTTTCTTTGCGTCACAGTCAAAATGTTATTGGACAGGCGCATTTGGGCAGGCCAAAACCGTTGGAAGATTTAAAAATGGGGTCTTCATGTTGGTTTTTGGTGTGCACAATCGGTTGCGTTTTGAAATGCTCGCGGCGGCGGTGTTTTTCCTGTCTTGTCTGATCGCAGCGCCCGCCGTGGGAGCGCAGGATGTTGCGTTCAAACAGGCGGTGGCAGAAGCCGCAGCGCGCGATCAGGATATTGCGGCCTTCTACCAGGCCAATGCATATGACGGGATTTGGACCGGAAGTGGGCGCGACCGAGCCCGGCGTGCGGCTTTGATTGAGGCGCTGGATGCGGCATCGACCCACGGGTTGCCTGCCGCACGCTATGACTTGCCCGGCTTGCAGGCCAAAATGAAAGCCGCACGCAGCGCGCGCGACCTTGGTCTTGTCGAGGTCGAAATGTCGCGTGTGTTTTTGAAATATGCGCGTGACATCCAGACCGGCGTGCTGGTGCCGGGACGTGTGGATGATGCAATTGTCCGCCAGGTGCCCTATCGTGACCGCGGGTCCTATTTGGTGAATTTCGTGAAGTCCTCTCCAAAGGGTTTCTTTCGCGCATTGGCCCCGACAACCCCCGAATACGCTGGTTTGATGAAAGAGAAGCTGCGCCTTGAAGGGGTCTTGGCGCAGGGCGGATGGGGTCAGACGGCACCGTCGCAAACCCTTAAACCGGGCGCAACGGGCGCGGCGGTCGTAGCATTGCGCGACCGATTGGTGCGCATGGGGTATATGAAACGCAATCCCGGTCAGACCTATGACGCTACGATGACGGCGGCGGTGCAGCGCTTTCAGCGCGATCACGGATTGGCGCAGGACGGTGTTGCCGGACCTGGCACGCTGCGCGAGGTGAATACATCGATGCAGGCGCGATTGCAGTCCGTGATTGTGGCGATGGAGCGCGAACGCTGGCTCAACCAGGAGCGCGGCGCGCGCCACATTGAGGTCAACCTGACGGATTTTTCGGCCAAGATTATCGACAATGGCAAGGTGACATTCCAGACGCGTTCGGTCATCGGGCATCGCGAAGCGGCGCGTCAATCGCCGGAGTTTTCGGATGTTATGGAATTCATGGTGATCAATCCAAGCTGGTACGTGCCGCGCTCCATTGTGACCAAGGAGTACCTGCCGGAGTTGCAAAAGGACCCCAACGCGGTGAATCACATTGAGATCACCGACCGGCAGGGCCGCCAGATTGACCGTGCCGCCGTTGATTTCACCCAATTCACCGCGCGCACCTTCCCCTTTGCCATGCGCCAGCCGCCCAGCCGCGGAAATGCGCTGGGTCTGGTGAAATTCATGTTCCCCAACCGGCATAATATTTATCTGCATGACACACCGGCCAAGAGCCTGTTTGCACGTGAAACCCGCGCCTATAGCCACGGGTGTATCCGTCTGGCGGACCCCTTTGATTTCGCCTATGCGCTGCTGGCCAAACAAACCAACGACCCGGAAGGGTTGTTTCAGGCCAAGCTGGCAACCGGTAAGGAGCAGCAGGTGAACCTCAAAGAGCCGGTGCCGGTGCATATCATCTACCGCACGGCTTTTGTGGACCCCAAGGGCAAGGTCGAGTTCCGCCGCGACGTCTATGGCCGGGACGGGCGGATTTGGGACGCTCTGTCCAAAGCAGGGGTGGTCTTGCAGGCGGTTCAAGGGTAACTCTTCACGCGAAACAGCGTGAGGGCCATTGCTATGGCAGGGACGAGCTTTACCGTCGCAGATATTGCCGCATCGCTTGAGGCGGATGCCTTTGGGGATCTGTCGCTACGCATCATGCGGGTATGCGAGCCAAAAGACGCAGGGCGCGACGATCTGGCGATTGCGACCAATAAGAGCTACGCCGAGGATTTGAGCGCGGGGCAGGCGCGCGCAGCACTCTTGTGGCAAGGGGCTGATTGGGAAGCACTTGGCCTGAAGGCGGCGATCATTCCCAGACGCCCACGCTATGCGATGTCCTCGCTGACGCAACTGATGGACGCGGGGCAGGGGTTTGGCACCGGCATCCATCCCAGTGCCGTGATCGACCCAAGCGCCAGCATTGCGGAGGGCGTTACGATCGGACCCCTCACCGTCATCGCAGCCGGAGCGCAGATCGGCGCAGGCAGCGTGATCGGCCCGCAGTGTTTTATCGGCTGGAACGCCCATATCGGCAAAAACGCCTCTCTGCGCGAAGCGGTGTCAATTGGCGCGCGCGTGACCATCGGCGCGGGTTTCATCGCACAGCCCGGTGCGCGGATTGGCGGGGATGGGTTCTCCTTTACCACACCCGACGCATCCGGCGTCGAGGCCGCGCGTGAAACCCTTGGCGATCAAAAAGACACCACCGCGCAATCCTGGCGACGTATCCATTCGCTGGGCGCGGTCACCATCGGCGATGACGTTGAGGTGGGGGCAAATGCCACCATCGATTATGGCACCATTCGGGATACGAAAATCGGGGATCGCACCAAAATCGACAACCTCGTGCACATCGGCCATAATTGCATCATTGGCGATGACTGCCTGATCTGCGGCCAGGTCGGGATCGCCGGGTCGGTCAATGTCGGCAATAACGTCGTGCTTGGGGGCCAGGTCGGCGTCAGCGACAACATATTCATCGGCGACGGTGTCATCGCGGGCGGTGCGAGCAAGATCTTCTCTAACGTGCCTGCGGGGCGCACTATTCTGGGCTCACCGGCGACCAAGATGGAAACTCAGATGGAGAGTTACAAGGCAATGCGGCGCCTGCCACGAATGATGCGCGATGTCGCAGCCTTGAAAAGGGTGGTTTTCAAAACCGGTTCGGATGACTAAATCGCCATCATGTGAATAAAGGGGCGGGACAGATGAGCATCAAAGACAAAGTGATCGCCATTATCGCCGAACAAGCGGTACTGGAACCGTCCGACGTCACACTGGACTCCACATTGGAAGATCTGGGGATCGACAGTATGGGTTTGGTGGAGAGCATCTTCGCGATAGAGGAGGCATTCGACATCACCATCCCGTTTAATGCGAATGCGCCGACGGAGTCCGATTTCGATATTTCCAGCGTCGCCACGATTATCGCTGGAATTGAACGCCTGCAAAAAGAACACCGGTGAGCGGCCAATGAAAACCGTCGTGATCACCGGTGCAGGCACCATCAACGCGCTTGGGCTTGATGTTCCCACGACCATGGCCGCGATGCAGGCCGGGACCTGCGGGATCGGTCCGCTGGCGATCCGGGACGTCGAGCGCCTGTCGATCCAGATCGGCGGGCAGGTGCGCGGTTTTGAGGCCGAAGGGCGGTATAACCGCCAGCAAATGTCGCTTTATGATCGCTTTACGCAATTCACGCTGGCCGCCGCCAAAGAGGCCATCGAACAATCCGGGCTGGTGTTCAGCGGTGAACTGGCCGCGAAATCCGGCGTGGTTTTGGGCACCGCAGGGGGCGGGGTCAGTACGTGGGATGACAATTACCGTTCGGTCTATGAGGATGGCAAAAACCGCGTGCACCCCTTTGTGGTGCCCAAGCTGATGAACAACGCGGCGGCTTCCCATGTCAGCATGGAGTATAACCTCAAGGGACCATCCTTTACGGTCTCAACCGCCTGCGCTTCCTCCAATCACGCAATGGCACAAGCGTTTTCCATGGTTCGCTCGGGGATGGCCCCGGTCATGGTGACGGGCGGATCGGAATCCATGTTATGCTTTGGTGGGGTCAAGGCCTGGGAAGGGTTGCGCGTCATGTCGCGAGACGCGTGCCGCCCGTTTTCCGCCAATCGCAACGGTATGGTGCAGGGCGAGGGCGCGGGCATTTTTGTGTTTGAGGAGCTTGAACATGCGCGCGCGCGGGGGGCTGAGATCCTGTGCGAAGTGGCCGGGTTTGCCATGTCCTCAGATGCCAGTGACATCGTGATGCCGTCAAAAAACGGCGCGGCGCGGGCCATGGCGGGAGCGTTGCAAGACGCCGGGGTAAACCGCGACGAGATCGGATATATCAATGCCCATGGCACCGGCACGGCTGCAAATGACAAAACCGAATGCGCCGCCGTGGCGGATGTGTTCGGCCCGCATGCGGATCAGCTGATGATCAGTTCGACCAAATCAATGCACGGACATTTGATCGGGGGGACCGGGGCGGTGGAACTGCTGGCGTGTATCATGGCACTGCGCGATGGGGTCATCGCGCCGACCATTGGCTATGAAGAACCAGACCCGGAATGCGCACTGGATGTGGTGCCCAATACCGCGCGCGCCGCGCAGGTGGATGTGGCGCTGTCCAACGCCTTTGCCTTTGGCGGCATGAACGCTGTTCTGGCGTTGCGTCGGATTTAGCAGCCACGCGTTATGAAAGGCGAGCCGGTCGTTCGCGCGGCGGCGTTACTGCTCAATCACCGACACCTGATCGAAGCTGGCGGTAAAGCCGTTCAGGGATAAGGTGACGTTCACCCGCTGATCCGGGGCGACAACGGGTACGATGGTCAAAATCGCTTCGCCACCTTTCTTGAGCTGCTCCACATCCTCCGGGGTTAACCCGATGCGCGCATAGCAGCCGACCTGATTGCAAAACGCGAAAGGATAGCGTTTGGCGGGCGCATCATCCACTTTGATGCTCAACTGTGCCGCAAGCGACGTCTCAAGCGGCACGACAACGGTCGCACCGGCCTGGGCCTGGTTACCTTCGGGCAATTTGAACAGGGTGAATTCAGAAATCGGAGCGCCTTGCTCGTCCTCCAGCAGCTGGTACATCTGGCAGGGGTCTTCATCCTCTTCGGTCTTGATGCACCGCAGGTCCCAATCACCAAACTCTTCCTTGATATAGGTCTCGCCAACCCGTGGCGAGGCGTCACCAAGGCTCAATTCATCCGCAATCGAGGAACTATCCGTGGCAGTGTCCGATTGCGCCATCGCCAATGTGCCCGCGAAAATAAATGGCGTTGCCAGGCCCGCGATACGGGCCAAAAGTGATGGTGAATAGGACATGAACGCTCCGTTTTTCTGTGCTGTTCTCGAGATGTAGCATGGCGATTTCTGACTGTCAGGCCCGATGCGTTGAAAACGCCTTATTGTCACGGATTTTTTTCTGATGTCTGCCAAAAGGAAAAGGGATGCGCGATGCATCCCCTCCCAATTTTTTTCTCCCCGTCGGACTGGCCGACTTATTGCGCAAAACTTACGAGACGCCACAGAAGCCGTCAACAGGAATCTCCACTTAGCTCGGAAATCAAGCGGGTTGTTCAACCCTTGATAGAAAAAAGGCCGTACCGATAAACGGCACGGCCAGTCTGACAGGGAGGATGCCCGGATCAGGAGGGACATAACCACCGATCCGAACCATTTCACTATGGCCTCCAAAGGTTAAAAACGTATGGTCAATCTCAGAAAAGATCACTCGAGGAGCGGCGCGATGACATCGGATATCTTTATTGGCGGTGGCGGGCCTGATTATGGCACGCAGCAATATATGAGCCTGGGCTATGCCAACCGGCATGGTCTGATCGCGGGGGCGACCGGCACAGGCAAGACCGTCACGCTGCAAATTCTGGCCGAAGGGTTTTCCAGGGCGGGGGTGCCGGTCTTCCTGTCGGATGTGAAGGGTGATCTTTCCGGCCTGGCCAAGCCCGGATCGGAGACGCATAAATTGCATGGCCCCTTTAGCGCGCGCGCAGAAAAGATCGGTTTTGCGGATTTCACCTATGAAGCCTTCCCGGTGACCTTCTGGGACATCTTTGGCGACCAGGGCCACCCGGTGCGCACGACCGTCTCCGAAATGGGTCCGCTTTTACTGGCGCGCCTGCTGGAATTAAGCGAAGCGCAGGAGGGCATCCTGAACATCGCTTTCCGGCTGGCGGATGAGGATAGCTTGCCACTGCTCGACCTCAAGGACCTGCAATCACTGCTGGTCTGGATCGGGCAAAACGCCAAGGAACTCTCGCTGCGTTACGGCAATATCTCCGCCGCCTCCATCGGGGCGATCCAGCGCCGGCTTCTGGTGCTGGAAAATCAGGGCGGCACCGGGCTTTTTGGCGAACCGGCTCTGGCGCTGTCCGATCTGATGCGCACGAACGCGCAGGGTCGGGGTGAGATCAATATCCTCGCGGCGGATAAGCTGATGAACGCACCGGGGCTTTATGCGACGTTCCTGCTGTGGCTTTTGTCCGAACTCTTTGAGGAGCTGCCCGAGGTGGGCGATCCCGAGAAACCCAAGCTGGTCTTCTTCTTCGACGAGGCGCATTTGCTCTTTGAAGATGCCCCCAAAGCACTGGTGGATAAGGTCGAGCAGGTCGCACGATTGATCCGCTCAAAAGGCGTCGGAGTTTACTTTATCTCGCAAAACCCCGCCGATGTACCCGATGATATTCTGGGTCAGCTGGGCAACCGCATCCAACATGCGTTGCGCGCCTTTACCGCCAAGGACCGCAAGGAATTGCGCATGGCCGCGCAAACATACCGCGAAAACCCCGCTTTTGATACGGAGCAGGCCATTCGCGAGGTCGGCGTGGGCGAGGCCGTAACCTCCATGCTTCAACGCAAGGGGGTGCCCGGCATTGTCGAGCGCACTCTGATCCGCCCGCCATCCTCGCAACTCGGTCCCGTGACAAAGGCGGAGCGCGCAGCATTTATGGCCGCCTCTGATATGGCCGGGAAATATGATAATCCGGTGGATCGTAAATCGGCCTATGAAATCCTGCAAAAACGCGCAGCAGAAGCCGCCAAACAGGCCGAAGCCGCTGAGGAAAAAGCCGAGGCCGGATCACCACAACTGCGCGAATTCAACGCTGCGCGCCGTTTTACCGGGGGCAGGGTGGCCCGCTCCACCGCAAAGCGCAGCCAAACCCGTCAGACCCAAAGCATCGGCGGTGCCATGGCATCAGCTGTGATCAAGGAGCTACAAGGCACCACGGGGCGCCGCCTTGTGCGCGGGATTCTCGGCGGTTTGTTCAAAGGGCGCTGAACCCCTTCATTGTTCTTCAAATATGCAGGCCCCGGTCACGCACGACCCTACTTCTCCGGGATCAACCCCCGCGGGCTGAAACGCAGCACCAGAAGCAAAAGCACACCAATGGTCAGCAAGCGCATATGCGCCGCTGATTCAATCAGATGGTCCTTGAGCGCACTGCCATCGGGCATACCCGCCGTAATCCCCTGCATGACCCATAGACCGATGGATTCGCCCTGATCCCACATCAGATAAATCAGCATACCCCCGAGAACCGCACCCAGATTATTGCCCGATCCGCCCACGATCACCATCACCCAGATGAGAAACGTGAACCGCAGCGGCTGGTACGTTCCGGGCGTCAATTGACCGTCCAGCGTGGTCAGCATCGCCCCGGCAATACCACAGATTGCAGAGCCCAGAATGAACACCTGCAAATGGCGCGCGGTGACGTCTTTGCCCATGGCTTCAGCGGCGACCTCATTGTCGCGAATGGCACGCATCATGCGCCCCCAGGGGCTGTTGAGCGCGCGCTGTGCCATCCACAGCAAAAGCACCAGAACGAAGGCAAACAACCCGCAATAGAGCAGTTTTACATAGATCGTGGAGGCGGTAACGGCATCAACACCAAAACCCGCCGCGCGTTGCACGAATTCGGGATTATTTTGCAGATCGATTTCATAGGGCACAGGGCGCGGCACGCCGACCACGTTTTTCACACCGCGCGACAACCAGTCCTCATTCTTGAGGATCGCGATCACGATTTCCGCGATCCCGAGCGTCGCAATGGCGAGATAATCCGAGCGCAGGCCAAGAGCCGTCTTGCCGATGATCCAGGCCGCGCCTGCCGCAGACAGCCCACCCACGGGCCAGGCAATCAGCATCACCCAGCCGTTGCCCGGATCGCGGTAGGTTTCCGCCGTATAGGGGTTCAGCCCGCCAAGATATCCGGTGAGCGCGGGGTTGATGCTTTCAATGGCCTCAACGGATGGGTCAAACACCGCGCGATAGAGCATGAACCCCACAATCAGGATCGCGATGACCACGCCAGCGCGCAACCAACCGCGTGCCATGCGTTTGGCGGTGAAAATCGCCACAATGATCGTCACCGCCCCCATGCCAAGCGCGCCAATGATACCAAAGCCGCCCGCCTGCCAGGCCCCCGGCGTGGCGGGCATACCGATCAGCACCGCCGCAAGCCCCCCCAGAGCGACAAAGCCCATGATCCCGACGTTAAATAGCCCCGCAAACCCCCATTGCAGGTTCACACCAAGCGCCATGATGGCCGAAATCAACCCCATGTTGAGCACGAAAAGAGCGGCATTCCAGCCCTGAAACGTAGCAATGAGCGGGATCATCGCAAAGACGGCGGCAAAGAGGATCAGGTTTTTGAGGGTCGCATTCATACGGATTTCCCCTGAAACAGACCGGTGGGTTTAACCAGAAGAACAATGAGCAGGATCACGAAGCTGACCGCGAGTTTATAATCGGTCGACATCAGCTGGATCAACGTATCTGGTGCCATGCTCTCGGGCAGCACGTAGGTCGCGACCTTTTTCCAAGCATAGGTCACCGTGACCTCGGAAAAGGCAATCACGAACCCGCCTGCAATGGCCCCGAGCGGGTTGCCAAGCCCGCCGACAATGGCGCTGGCGAAAATCGGCAAGAGCAGTTGGAAATAGGTGAAAGGCTTGAAGGATTTATCGAGCCCATATAGCACGCCCGCAATGGTCGCGAGCCCCGCCACGATCAGCCAAGTGATCATCACCACGCGTTCGGGGTTGATCCCAGACAGCAGTGCGAGGTCCTCGTTATCTGAGTAGGCGCGCATGCTCTTACCCGTTCGTGTCCGGTTCAGGAACCAAAACAGGACGCCAACCACGATCACGGCGGTGACGATGGTAATGCCCTGGGAGGTCTTGAACGCCAGCCCTTCTTGCAGACCTGTCATTTCCTTGAAGGTCCGCGCGGAGATGATGAAACGCTCGCCGTCCTGAAAACGTTGATCATCCGGGCCAATGATGAAACGCACCAAGCCGTTGAGGATGAAGGTCACGCCCAGCGAGACGATGACGAAAATCACCGGCTTGGCCTTTTGCGCGCGGTAAAAGCGGTAAACCACCCGGTCCGTGGTCAGAACCAGCGCCATGCAGCCCAAGATGCCAAAGGGCAGGGCGAGCAGGGCAGTGGGCAGGGGACCCAGCGATATACCCCAGCTTTGGAACAGCCATGTGAACAGCACAGTGACCATCGCTCCAAAAGCCATCGTGTCGCCATGGGCAAAGTTCGAAAACCGCAGGATGCCGTAGATCAGCGTCACCCCAAGCGCCCCGAGCGCGAGTTGCGCGCCATAAGAGGCCGCCGGGATGATCACGAAATTCAGCAAGGCGATGAAGGCGTTCAGCAGATCCATTAAATCGCAAGCTCCATGTAGCGGCTGAGAGGCGCGTCAGGCAAATAGCTGCCAAAGGCGTCGCAATCGTGAAAACCGTGGCGTTCATACAAGCGATGGGCGGCCTCAAGGCCAGTGCCGGTTTCGAGCCGGATGCAGGGCAAATTGGCGTCGCGCGCCTGGGCAATCACAGCTGACAAGAGCGCGTCGGCGATCCCCTGTTTGCGGCGAGAGGGGCTCACGAACATTGATTTGATCTCGCCATAACCTGGGTAAGAGGCGAGTGCCACGCAACCGACCAGCTCTTCGTCCATCTGTGCAACGAAAAAACTGATATGCGGCGCGGCCAATGCCTCGACTGACAGAAAGTGGTTCGCTTCCGAAGGGAAAAGCCGCGTCATCAGAGCATGGCTGGCGTGCAGCAGTGATGTCGCTTGCGGCTCACTTGGCGCACCTTTTCGGATGGTAACAGACCCCATACCCTAGCCTCCCAAAAACGATTTACGCACGTCCGGATCGGCCAGTAATTCCTGCCCGGTGCCGGTAAAGGCGTTGCGCCCCTGCACCAGCACATAGCCCTTGTCGGCGATCTCCAGCGCCTGACGCGCGTTCTGTTCGACCATCAGGATTGGGATGCCGGTGCGTGCGACCTCGATGATGCGGTCAAACAACTCGTCCATCACGATGGGCGACACCCCGGCGGTGGGTTCATCCAGCATCAACACCTTGGGCTTGGTCATCAACGCGCGCCCCACGGCCACCTGCTGGCGTTGGCCCCCGGAGAGTTCCCCCGCCGCCTGGTTGCGTTTATCGCGCAGGATCGGGAATAGGTCATAGATCTGCTCCATCGTCGGGCGAATGTCATCGGTGCGGATGAAAGCGCCCATCTCAAGGTTTTCCTGCACCGTCATCGAGGTGAAGATATTGGAGGTCTGCGGCACAAAGCCCATCCCCTTGGCGACGCGGTCTTGTGGCGAGAGTTGCGTAATATCCTCACCGTCGAGCTTCACATGCCCCTGACGCAGGTTCAGCATGCCGAACACCGCCTTCATGCCCGTCGATTTTCCAGCTCCATTCGGCCCCACGATCACGGCGATTTCACCGCGATCCACGGCGATGGTGCAATCGTGCAGGATGTCTGGCCCAGCACCGTACCCGCCAGTCATGTTTTCACCAGCCAGAAACGGCCCGCCCGTGGACGGAAAGGATTTGCCGCCCTGTTTCACCGGGGTCGCGGTGCCCATGCCCCTGGCGTTGCCGAGGGACAGGTCCTTGTTGCCGCGGTCGTCGTATTTTCCGGAACTCATAGGGCCTCCTGGCGGGCGCGCAAAATTGCGGGGATATATGCCATTGGGGTCATTCGATTTTCACCCGCGACAGGAAATCCACGTGCAACCGCTCCATTTCGGGCGTTTTCTGCTTTCCGACAGCGAAGGTCATCAATTGAAAGGTACGTTGTGGCAAAACAACAATGGTATTCAGAAACACCACATCAACACCTTCGAGACCGAGTTGATAGACAACCATTTCTCCCGGCAGATCTCCCAAAGTGACGTCGCGCACATCCAATATCGCCACATCCTGTTCGCGCAGGCCGGCAACAGACGCGGCGTTATTGATCATCGCCTTGCGCATGAATTCAGTGGACATGCCATCTTGCGTACCGACCGCCTCCAAGATCATTTGCGCATAGTTGCGGTCGTCAAAGCGATATTGCGCCGCGATTTCATTGCTCGGCGGCGTTGTCGGTTTCCAGTCGGTCCCGGCACAAAAGGACACGCCAAGCGGCAGGCTGTCGCAGGCGGCCACGGCACTGTCCGGGTCCGTGAGCCGCCAGGTCTTGTCAGAGAGCAGTTCCACCTTTTGGCCGTCCACGACGCTGCGCCCGACGACAGTCTGCGCCAATGTCGGTGACGTTGCAGAAAGAGTAACCCATACAACCAGTGAAAATAACGCCACGGCCCGTCTTTTGCACTTTGCGCGGATCATGCGCCCACCTTGTCTTTATTCTTCAGGCCGGTGCCGAGATAAGCCTCGATCACCTGCTCGTTGGCCTTGATGTCATCCAATGTTCCTTGCGCCAACACGCGCCCTTCAGCCATGCAGATCACCGGATCACACAAGCGCCCGATGAAATCCATGTCATGCTCGATCACCACAAAGGTATAGCCGCGCTCCTTGTTCAGGCGGATGATCGCATCGCCGATGGTGTTGAGCAGCGTGCGATTCACGCCCGCGCCGACCTCGTCCAGAAAGACGATTTTTGCATCCACCATCATGGTGCGCCCGAGTTCGAGCAGCTTTTTCTGCCCGCCGGAAATCTGGCCCGCGCGGTGATCGGCCAGATGCGCGACGGTCAGGAATTCCAGCACCTCATCGGCCTTGGCACGCAGCGCGCGCTCCTCATCGGCAATGCGCTTGCGCCCGAACCAGGTGTTCCAGAGCGTTTCACCCGATTGCGCCCCTGGCACCATCATCAGATTTTCGCGACAGGTCATGGAGGAAAACTCATGCGCGATCTGAAAGGTACGCAAAAGGCCTTTGTGGAATAATTCATGCGGGGGCAGGCCGGTGATGTCTTCTCCCGCCATGCTGACCCGGCCCGAAGTGGGTTGAAGAACGCCCGCGATCACGTTGAAAAGTGTGGTTTTTCCCGCGCCATTGGGGCCAATCAAGCCGGTAATCGAGCCTTGCGCGATCTCCAACGTGGCACCGTCAACGGCGTGGAAACCGCCGAAGTGTTTGTGAATATCGTCAACGACGATCATATGTTTTCCCCGTCAGTGCCGCTTTTCGCGGCTCTCTCATTGGAACCGCCCGGACAGCACAACACGGTCCGGGCGGTTCGGTTCTTGTCGCTTGGCTTACTTGAACCCGATGGTGGCGTTCTTGCCGTCCTGCACTTCGATCAGACGGTAGGTGCCTGCGGATTCGCCGGGACCGATCAATTCAACCGCAGAGGCGCCGACGTAATCCACATCGCCACCCTCGCGCAGGATGTCGAGGGCTTTACCCAGATCACCGGGATAGATTTTTTCGCCCGGCGCATTGGCCACATCCAGGATATGCTTGCCATATTCTGCCGGGTCCGTGCTGTTTGCCGCCTGCATGGCCAGCATGAAAAGTGCAGCCGCGTCATAGCTTTCGGGAGTATAGGGCGACGTGGCGTCAAACGCATCACCGGCCATGGCGACCAGCTTCTCGATGCCTTCGCCACCCGAACCCGCGATCTGACCATAAGAGCCGTTCAGCGCGGAACCAACGTTTGTGGGCAGGCTGTCCCCGATCATGCCGCCGGGCAGACCAAAGGTGTCAAAGGCACCCGTGTCGAGTGCCGCATTGATGATGCCGAGACCGCCCTGGTCGAGGTATCCCGCAACCACCAGCAGATCACCGCCAGCAGAGGCCAGCGCGCCCATCTCAGCGGAATAATCCGCCTTGCCGTCTTCATGCGCGGCCACGATGGTGACCTCGCCGCCAGCGGCCTTGAAGTTGCTTTCGATCGCGTCCGCCAGACCCTTGCCATAATCGTTGTTGGTATAGGTCAGGGCGATGGATTTCACGCCGCGTTCCATCAGCACTTCGGTCATGACCTGGCCTTCGCGCGCATCCGAGGGGGCCGTGCGGAAGAAGAGATCATTATCCTCAACCGAACTCAGACCCGGCGATGTGGCCGAGGGTGAAATCATCACCATGCCGTTCGGGATGGCCACATTCTGCAGGATCGCGCCGGTGACGCCGGAACAATCGCCCCCGATCAACCCGTGAATGCCGTCCGCAATCAGGCGCTCACCGTTGGAGGTGGACAGACCGTTGTCGATGCAGCCAGTGTCGGCGCGGATCGGTGTGACCTTCGCCGCATCCAGCAGCTTGCCGCTTTCGGTCACTTCGGTCATCGCCATTTCAGCGCCCGCCGCCATCGGCCCGGTCAGCGATTCAATCGGGCCGGTGAAGCCGATCAGAATGCCGAGTTTTACTTCATTGGCGTGCCCATCCGCGAATACGGATGTGGCCATCAGAGCTGCGGCTGTTGAAGCCAAAAGCATCTTTTTCATGATATTCTCCCATATTGGAACTTTACGTTCAGCGCGCAGATTAAGCGTGCCCCGCTTAAAAGAAAAGCCATTTTCCAAGACTCACAAAGCAGTGCGCGTGACTTGAGGAAGGGACCTGCAACCCTAAGTTAGCATGAAGCAAGAACGAGAGGGAGGATCGCCGATGCTAGAGCGCAGCTTTTGGACATGTTTGACCGTTTTAGCGCTGTTGGGCGCTGGTGGACCTGTGATGGCACAGGCGCCGGGTGGCGTGAGCTTAACTGCGATGATCAAGGGTCTGGACACGCCCTGGGGGTTGGCATTGCTGCCCGATGGCGGGGCCTTGATCACGGAACGCGACGGGGCTGTGCTCTATTGGAACGGCGCCGAGACGCGCGCGCTCGCCAATGTGCCCGCCGTGGTGGCGCGAGGGCAGGGCGGGTTGCTGGATGTGACCCTTGCGCGTGATTTCAAGCAGTCGCGCGAGGTGTTTCTGACCTATGCCAAACCGGTGCGCGGTGGGGCCGCGACCGCGCTGGCCGTGGCGCGATTGTCGAACGATGCGACACGGTTTGAGAATTTGCGCGATATTTTCGTGATGTCCACGGGCGATTCTTCGGGCAGGCATTTCGGCAGCCGCGTCGTTGAAGCCCCGGACGGCACGCTGTTCATCACCATCGGGGATCGCGGCGACAGACCCTCGGCGCAGGACCGCGCGCGCCACAACGGTTCTGTCATACGCATAAACCGCGACGGCTCGGTGCCCGCAGATAATCCTTTTGTCGGCCAAGCGGGCATATTGCCGGAAATCTGGTCTTTCGGGCACCGCAATCCGCAGGGTACGGATTTTGACGCGCAGGGGCGGATGTGGACGGCCGAACATGGCGCACGCGGTGGCGATGAGGTGAACCTGATCAAACGGGGCGCGAATTTCGGCTGGCCGGTGATATCTTATGGGCGCCATTACATCGGCGGCAAGATTGGCGAAGGCAGCGTCAAGCCGGGCATGGAGCAGCCGGCGCATTACTGGGACCCGTCCATGGCGCCCTCCGGGATGATCATTTATGGGGGCGATATGTTTCCCGAATGGCGCGGCGATATGTTCGTGGGATCCTTGAAGTTCGATTATATTTCGCGCCTGGAAATCACCGCAGATCAAGCGCGCGAGGTCGAGAAGATCCAAACCGATGAGACCGAACGTGTACGTGATCTGGTGGAGGCCGATGATGGCAGCATCTGGTTCATCGCGGCCGGAAGCGGTACCGTCTATCGCATGGCGCGGCCTTAATCCTAGATCGACAAACGGCTCGCGTGGCTGCCGCGCTCGCGGTAGGGGGTAGTGTCGTAATGCGAGCGGTAGCATTTGGAAAAATGGCTTGGGGAGGCAAAACCACAGGCCAGGGCGACATTGATCACGCTCATATCCGTCTGCATCAGCAGGTTGCGCGCTTTTTGCAGGCGCAGCTCCATATAATAGCGCTTGGGCGACCGGCTCAGATAGCGGCGGAACAAACGTTCCAACTGCCGCGTGCTCATGCCGACATCCTTGGCCAATATTGACGGGCTGATCGGTTCTTCGATGTTGCCCTCCATGATCTGGATCACTTTGCTCAGCTTGGGGTGACGCACGCCGATCCGGGTGGGCACGCTGAGCCGTTGTGTGTCCTGATCAGTGCGGATGGAGGCGTAAATCAACTGATCCGCGACCATATTGGCCAGATCTTCCCCCCGATCATCCGCGATGATCTTGAGCATCAGATCAATCGAGGATGTCCCGCCCGCCGTGGTCATACGATTGCCATCCACCACGAACACGGATTTGGTCAGGTCCACCTCTTCAAATTCTTCCGAGAAACTGTCCTGGTTTTCCCAATGAATCGTCGCGCGTTTGCCGTCAAGCAATCCGGCCCTGGCCAGCGTATATCCAGCCGTGCACAAGCCCCCCACCACCAGACCCTTGCGCGCTTCGCGCCGCAACCACCCCAACAATCGCTTGGACGTCGCGTCTTGAATATGGATGCCGCCGCAGATCATCACAACATCATCGCGCATCAGATCTTCGAGATCACCATCCAGCTTGAAACCGCTCCCGGTCGAGCAATAGACAATATCGCCGCCCTCTCCCAGGATGCGCCAATCATAGATCTTTTTGTTCGCCATCCGGTTGGCAATCCGAAGGCTCTCGACTGCGGCGGCAAAACTGAGCAAGGTAAAGTCGTTCAGCAAGACAAAAACAAAGCGTTTCGGTCTATCTGTCGGCGGCTCGTTCCGCTGAGCTGAAGGCTGTTGGGACATTACAGTCTCTTGATCTTGTCGTGAAAGGCTCGAATCTGCATGCAGAAAGAGCCTAAACTCACTTGGTCATGGTGTGATTGCGACGTCAAGAGGACGAATTTGGGATATGGTCACTCGCCTCAGCCTTTTGTATAGAGGACGCCGAAACGTGAGGGCGGGCAGTTTTGCGCGCACAACCCGGAGTGAGAACGATGAGTGAATGGACAAAATCAAGCTGGCGCAACAAACCGCGGATCCAGATGCCGGACTATCCTGATCAGGCCGCGCTGGAAGCCGTCGAGGCCCAGCTGTCGCGTTTTCCATTGTTGGTCTTTGCCGGTGAAGCACGGCGTTTGAAGAAACATCTGGCGGCAGCGGGTCGCGGTGAGGCGTTCCTGCTTCAGGGCGGAGATTGCGCGGAGAGTTTTGATCAGTTCAGCTCAGACGCGATCCGCGATACTTTCAAGATCATGCTGCAAATGGCGATTGTGCTGACGCATGGGGCCAAGGTGCCGGTGATCAAAGTCGGGCGTATGGCCGGTCAGTTTGCCAAACCGCGCTCGGCCCCCACCGAGACGGTAGAGGGCGTGGAATTGCCCAGCTACCGCGGTGACATCATAAATGAGCTGGATTTCACGCCCCAATCCCGCATTCCCGATCCCGAAAAGATGTTGCGCGCCTATACGCAGGCGGCCGCGACCTTGAACCTTATCCGTGCCTTTTCTACGGGCGGCTATGCCGATGTCAATCAGGTCCACGCCTGGACGCTGGGGTTCACGGAGGCCGAGAAGGTTGAACGATACCGCGAGATCGCCAACCGGATTTCGGATACGCTGGATTTCATGACCGCCGCCGGGGTGACGCCGGAAACCGCACATACGCTGCAATCGGTGGAATTCTACACCAGCCATGAATCGCTCCTGTTGGAATATGAAGAGGCGCTGACACGCGTTGACAGCACCACAGGCAAATGGCTCGCGGGCTCTGGTCACATGATATGGATCGGGGATCGCACGCGTCAGCCTGACGGTGCGCATGTGGAATTTGCCAGCGGCGTGCAGAACCCGATTGGGATGAAGGCTGGACCGTCGATGACCTCTGAGGACCTCAAGGTGTTGATGGCCAAGCTGAACCCGGAAAATGAAGCGGGTCGTTTGACGCTGATCGCGCGTTTCGGTGCCGGATCGGTTGGCGAGCATTTGCCCCGTTTGATCAAGACGGTGCGCGAAGAGGGGGCGAACGTCACTTGGGTTTGTGATGCAATGCATGGCAATACGATCAAATCCTCGACCGGCTATAAGACACGTCCCTTCGATTCCGTTCTGCGCGAAGTGCGCGAGTTCTTTGCCGTGCATGCGTCTGAGGGCACCGTGCCGGGGGGCGTGCATTTTGAGATGACCGGGCAAGACGTGACCGAATGCACCGGGGGTGTACGCGCCGTCAGCGACGAAGACCTGTCCGATCGCTATCATACCGCCTGTGATCCGCGCCTGAACGCCAGCCAATCGCTGGAATTGGCCTTTCTGGTCGCCGATGAATTATCCGGACGGCGCGCAGCACGTCAGGACAAGGCGGTCAGCTGAACAATATCATCTGTCGCGGCGCGTCTGTGCAATGCGCGCCGCGCCGGTGTCTGATTGGGGGCGGCGGATAAAATAAAACCGCCCGCACTTTCTGTGCGAGCGGCCTTCCTGATCAAAGGAATTCGTAATAGCTGCGCGGCTCAGTCGTCAGATTTGACGAGCCTCAGATAGGGGGCTTTTTCGCGTGGTGTTTCGCTTTTGAAATCGGCTTTCGCTTCGTGAAACCCCGGAATCATCGTCGGTGCCTGAGGTTTAGGCATCGGAGCAGCAGGTTTGGGCTTGGTGGCCAAAGGCTTCGCGCTATCCGCGATGATCGGGCGCACTGCGGTGCGTGTCACGTCAAAACGACGCGGGCTGCGGCCCATGTCACCCACGGAGACCAAAGCGCCCAGGATCCGGCTGACATCCCCCAGATCGCTCTTGAGCGGCATCAGCACCATGCGTGCCTCCAGCGCGGGCATGCCAGGCCCCTGTTCGGAGCGCAGTTGAATGGAACATGTCGCGGGCGTTTCGAACACTTCTTCAAGAATGTCGCTGATCTGGCGGCGAGAGCCTGGTGTGATGAAGGAGGTCAGCGGCATGCCGCGCACTTCCATGCCCATCAGATCGCTCAGGTGGCTGCCGGCGATGCGCAGGCGGGCAATGCCCGGTGCAATCCGCTCGATCACAAAGGAGTATTCCAAGGCCCGTTCGATCCCGCGCGGGTCGATCTCGGCGCGGTTCGGCATCAAGCGGTTTCCCCGCAGCGCTTCCCAATAAGCCTCCAGCTGGGCAAGGGGCGCAAAGCCGTTATGAGAGTTATTCTGCGTCATTGTGAATACATTGTGCGTGTTTTGACCGCCGTTGTCCATTGCCGCCCCCTTCACTTTGCGCGCCGTTGCGCGATTTTAATTTATTAGGATCACTGCCTGTCATGTCGTCCTGCAGCCCCATCCTGGTTACTGAAACTTTAATACCAACAATTTTCTACAAACGGTAAGATATCTTTAGATTTGGTTAACCCAAATGCGAAGCTTTCCGAGCAGGCAAGGTTTCGCCGGGGGTTGCTCTGCAAGCCAGTTTCGCCATAAGGCTCCTGATCAGCAACCAAGGGATATCTACATGATCCGTTCGATGACTGGCTTTGCCTCAAGCACCGGCACGATGACGCCCCATTCATGGGCGTGGGAGCTGCGGGCGGTCAATGGCAAGGGTCTTGATCTGCGGCTGCGGGTGCCAGACTGGATCGATGGGCTGGAGGTGGCGCTGCGCAAGCAGTTGGGCCAAGCGGCGGCGCGTGGTAATGTGACGCTGTCGCTACGGCTGGCGCGGGATGAACAAGCAGGCACTCTCCGGGTCAATGAAACCCATCTCTCTGGCGTGCTGGAAGCGATGGCCATGATCGAGGCGCGTGCCATGGAGGAGGGCGTTTCGCTGGCACCGTCCACATCCTCCGATATCGTCGCCCTGCGCGGCGTGCTGGAACAATCGGCGGCTGAGGATGACATCGCCCCGCTCAGGGTTGCGTTGCTGGAGGAGGCCCGCGCGCTGATTGCTGATTTCAACGGGATGCGCGAAGGGGAGGGGGCGGCCTTGCAATCTGTATTATACGAACAACTCGATGAAATCGCGCGCCTCACACAGGAAGCCGACGCCTTGGGCGACGCGCGCAGTGCGGCCATGGCCGGTACGTTAAAACGCGCGCTTGCAAAGGTCGCGGATGCGGCGGAGGGGATCGATCCGGATCGCATCGCACAGGAACTGGCGTTGATTGCGGTGAAATCAGATGTGACCGAAGAGATCGACCGGCTCAAGGCGCATGTCGATGCGGCGCGCGATTTGATCGGGCAGGGCGGTGCGGTAGGGCGCAAGCTTGATTTCCTGATGCAGGAATTCAACCGCGAGGCCAATACGCTTTGTGCCAAGGCACAAAACAGCGATCTCACCCGCTGCGGGCTTGCGCTTAAGGCGGTGATTGATCAGATGCGCGAACAAGTCCAGAATGTGGAGTAACCCATGAGTGCAACACGCCGTGGTCTCTTGATTATCCTCAGCTCCCCTTCGGGTGCCGGTAAATCCACGCTTGCGCAACGTTTGCGCGCCTGGGACCCTGAGATCGAATTTTCCGTTTCGGCCACCACCCGCGCCGCCCGTTCGGGCGAAGAGGAGGGGCGCGAGTATTATTTCGTGGATCAGGCCAGCTTCAAGGCGCAGGTCGCCGATGAGGGGATGCTGGAGCACGCGCATGTGTTCGGGAATTTCTACGGCTCGCCGCGCGCGCCGGTGCAAAAGGCCATCGCCGCCGGGCGCGATGTTTTGTTCGATATCGACTGGCAGGGTGCGCAGCAGATCACCAATTCGGCGCTGGGGGCGCATACGCTGTCGATCTTCCTGCTGCCGCCCTCTATTGTGGAACTGCGCAACCGGCTGGAACGGCGCGGACAGGATGATGCGGCGACCATCGCGCGGCGGATGGAGAAAAGCTGGGACGAGATCAGCCATTGGGGGGCCTATGATTTCGTGCTGGTCAATGACGACCTGGACGTCACGGAAGCGCAGCTTAAGACGATCATATCGGCCACGCGCATGCGGCGCAGTCAGGTGCCGGGGCTCACGGATCACGTGCGCGCGCTGCAATCGGAATTTGAGGATTTGACATGACACTATATGCTCTGGGCGCGGACGCCCCGCAATTGCATGAAGACACCTGGGTTGCGCCAGACGTCAATCTGGTGGGCAAGGTCGTGCTGGAGGAGGGTGCGTCGGTCTGGTTCGGCACCACCATCCGCGCAGATCATGAGGAAATTCGGGTCGGTAGGGGCTCCAACGTGCAGGAAAACTGCGTTTTTCACATTGATGCGGGCTATCCATTGCGCATCGGAGAGAACTGCACGATTGGCCATAAGGTCATGCTGCACGGCTGCACGATTGGCGATAACAGCCTGATCGGTATGGGGGCCACGGTCCTGAACGGGGCGCAGATCGGCAAGAATTGCCTGATCGGAGCGGGGGCCTTGATCACGGAGAACAAAGTGATCCCGGATGGCAGCCTTGTAATGGGTGTGCCGGGTAAGGTTGTGCGCGCATTGGACAGCGAGGCCATCCAAGGGCTGACCCGAAGTGCGGTAAACTATCAGGAGAACATGCGTCGATTTAAGCGCGACCTACGCGCCATAAAGGTCTGATATGAAAAATGAAAAAGGTTCGATTATGCGACCAGACGCACTCCCTGAGAGCGCCAGCCGCCCGGTCGCGACCCCGCTGAGCCCCTCCGTCGTCTATGCCTCGGACACCCCCGACATGCTGGATCAGCAATATGAGGGCGCGCTGCACGGCTATACCTATGCCCGCGAAGGGCACCCGAATGCGGATGTGGTCGCCAAGCGGTTGGACCGGCTGGAGCAGGCACCCCACTCCGGCGTTGTCACCGGGTCCGGCATGGCCGCCGTCAGCGCGGTGCTGTTGGGGCTGACCCGGGCCGGGGATCATGTGATCGGCGGTAATCAACTCTATGGCCGTTCCCTGCGGATGATGACCGAAGACCTGCCGCGGCTGGGGATTGCCACCTCCATGGTGGACCCCGGTGATATGGACGCCATGCGTGCGGCGATCCGGCCCGAAACCCGCATGATCATGATCGAGGCCGTGTCCAACCCGACCCTGCAGGTGGCGGATGTGACCGGGCTTGCGGCTTTGGCGCGCGAAAAAGGCGTGTTGCTGGTTGTGGATAACACCTTCACCACGCCGCGCGCGTTTCGCCCGTTTGAGCATGGAGCGGATATCGTGATCCATTCGATTACCAAACTGCTGGCCGGACATTCCGATGCGATGCTGGGCTATGTCGCCGCGCGCGACAAGGCGTTGAACGACCAGCTGCGGATTTTCATGATCACGAGCGGTATGAACCCAAGCCCGTTCGATTGCTGGTTGGCTGAGCGCGGCATGCTGTCTTTCGAGCTGCGTTTTGATCGCGCACAGGCCACGGCTATGATCCTGGCCGATCATCTGGCCGGGTTGGCGGGCATAAAACGGGTGATCTATCCGGGGCGGCGCGACCATCCTGATCATGCGCGCGCGCAAAAGCTGCTGGCGGGGCAGTTCTGCAATATGGTGAGTTTCGAGTTGGACGGTGCACGCGGGGCGGCAAACGCTTTTACCCGCGCGGCGGACGGGCTGCGCTTTGCCCCGACACTTGGAGATGTGGGCACAACCCTGTCACACCCGGCCTCTTCCTCGCACCGCGGCCTGAGTGCGCAAAACCGTGAAGCCCTCGGCATGTCCGAAGGGTTCTTTCGGGTGTCGGTGGGATTGGAAGACCCGGACGCGCTTTGTGCGGTCTTCACGCAGGCGGTTGCGGCAGCACTGGAAAGCTGATCGGGGAGCTGGAAATGAGCAAGGCTCTGGCGGATATCCTGGCGGCCCTGCCGCTGCCGGCGCTGGCCATCGAGGGATCCGAGCGGATCATCGCTGCAAACTCTGAGGCGCGGGCCTTGATCGGGCAGGGCATTGAGGGGCGCAACTATGTCACCATGCTGCGACAGCCCGCCTTGCTGGACGCCATTGACAACGTGCTGCGCGACAGCCGCCCGCGAACTGCGCAATACCTGGTGAGTGATGATGTGCACGACTGCATCTACGACGTCTCTGTCCGAGCGGTCGCCACGCAAAGCGTCGTTCTGGTGAGTTTCCAGGACATCACCCATCTGGAAAAGGCGGGCCAGATGCGGCGTGATTTCGTGGCCAACGTCAGCCATGAGCTGCGCACGCCCCTCACGGCCCTGATGGGGTTCATTGAAACCCTGCGGGGTCCGGCAAAGAATGACAGCGCAGCACGCGACCGGTTTCTGGACATCATGCAGGGCGAAGCCGGGCGGATGAACCGTCTGGTGGGTGATCTTTTGTCGCTGAGCCGCGTTGAGAGTGACGGGCGGGTGCGCCCGCGCGATACCGTAAATCTGACCGATATTCTGAATTCCGTTCTGCGCACGTTGAAACCGCTGGCGACGGATGCGGGTGTCACCTTGGAGGTCGACTTTGAGCAAACACCTGTTGAGGTCACAGGCGACGCGGATCAGTTGATGCAGGTTTTCACGAACCTGATCGAAAATGCGGTGAAATACGGGGCATCCGGAAAACGTGTGACGCTTCGGATTGAGCGGGTGGCGCGTGATGCCGCGCTGCGCAGCCCCGGTGTTGTGATCCACGTTGTGGATTATGGACCCGGCATTGACGCGGTTCATATTCCGCGCCTGACCGAACGGTTCTACCGCGCCGATAACCACCGAAGCCGCGCGCTGGGGGGGACGGGCCTTGGGCTTGCGATCGTGAAACACATCATCAACCGGCACAGGGGGCGACTGCGGGTGCACAGCACATTGGGGCAGGGGGCGCAATTCAGCGTTGCCCTTCCAAGCGATACCGATGCATCCGCAAGCGAGACCCCGTCTGAGGCTTGATCGAAGAAGATCATAAAAAATAGATATAAAGTTCAGACTGTTATAACTATTTTTGCTCTATAGATATCCTTGTCATAAAACCGTTACGTTTCTGTCACAAAAGCTTTGTTAGAGCTTCGTACCAAGCGCATCAAGGTTGCCAGTGGGGCGACCAGATTCGAAATAAAATGACAGGAGACATCATGTCGTTCGTAAAACTCACCACCTCCGCACTGGCCATTGCAGCCGTTTGTGCCTCCACCGCCAGCGCGCGGGATCAGGTGCAGGTTGCAGGCTCATCGACCGTGCTTCCCTATGCCTCCATCGTCGCCGAAGCCTTTGGCGAGAACTTTGATTTCCCAACACCAGTTGTTGAATCAGGTGGCTCCTCGGCTGGCCTGAAACGCTTTTGTGAAGGCGTCGGCGAAAACACACTCGATATCGCAAATGCCTCGCGCAAGATCAAAGACGGTGAAGTTGCTGTCTGCGCCGAAAATGGCGTGACCGACATTATCGAGGTCCGCATCGGGTATGACGGGATCGTATTTGCCTCCGATATTGGGGGCAATTCTTTTGAGTTCACGCCCACCGATTGGTACAAGGCGCTCTCTGCACAGGTGGTTGTGGATGGCGCAATCGTGGAAAACCCCTATACGATGTGGAACGAGGTGAACCCGGATTTCCCCGCGCAGCCCATTCAGGCCTTTGTTCCCGGCACCAAACACGGCACACGCGAAGTTTTCGAGGATAAAGTGATCCTTGCGGGCTGTGAGGCGACGGGCGATTTTGACGCGTTCAAGGCGGCAAATGGCGATGACAAGAAGGCCGCCGAAAAAGCCTGTATCGGGCTGCGCACGGATGGTAAATCGGTCGATATCGACGGCGATTATACCGAAACACTGGCGCGTATCGACAGCAATAAGGACGGTATCGGTGTCTTTGGTCTGGCGTTCTATGAGAACAACACCGACAAGCTCCAGGTCGCCAATATGTCCGGTGTCACACCCTCCACTGAAACGATTTCGACCGGCGAATACCCGGTATCGCGCCCGCTCTATTTCTATGTGAAAAAGGCACATATCGGCGTGATCCCAGGCCTGAAGGAATTCGCGGAGTTCTTTGTGGCTGATGAAATCGCGGGACCGGATGGGCCGCTTTCCGAATATGGTCTCGTGGCGGATCCCGAGCTGGCGGAGACGCAGACCATCGTTGCCGAAGAAGCGGTTCTGGGCGGTAACTCCTGAGCCTGACCTGACATGCGGGGGCTGTTTTGACGGCCCCCGCACTAAATTTTGAAACTCTCTTTTCTGGTGGACCGCATGTCATTGAGCTTGACCGGATACGTGATCCTGATCGTCCTGGCGCTTACGATTGCGGGCTTTTTTGCCGCGCGCAGCCGGGCGAAGACCTCCGCGGGCGGTGACATCCGGCTGCTGCACTCTCTGCCGAATTATTACGGGTATAACGCGGCCATGTTTACGGCGGTCCCGGCTTTTGGCGTCATGGTGATCTGGTTGTTTGCGCAGCCGATGATGATCGACAATGCCATTTTCAGTGACATCCCCGATGGCATGATCGCAGAAGGCTCCTCTCGCGGTCTGGTGATGAGCGACGTCCGTCGTATTGCCGAAGGGTTGGATATCGCGGTGGCCCAAGGCGCGCTGAGTGAAGCAGAGGCCGCGTCCCTGCAATCGGATGAAACGGATATCCGCAGCCTTTTGGGCGAGGTCGGGGTCGCATTGGGGTCCGATGTCGAGGCAGAGGTACTGCTTGCTGCGCAGTCATATCGCGCGCAATCGGTTTCGGGCACCTTCTGGATGGCTATCGTCACCATCGCGCTGGCCGTTTTTGGGGGGGCTGCGACAATCTTTGTAGCCCGCGCCGATTTTCGCGCCCGCAACATGGTCGAGCGCGGGGCCTTGGCCGTGCTGATCCTCGCAGCGTCGCTGGCGATTTTGACGACGATCGGCATTGTCTTTTCGATGTTGTTTGAGAGTATCAATTTCTTTCGCCTGCACCCCTGGACCGATTTCTTTTTTGGGACCAGCTGGGCCCCGAATTTTCGCGGCGACAGTGATCTGTCGATCCTGCCACTGCTCTGGGGCACGCTCTACATCTCGATCATCGCATTGCTGGTGGCCGTGCCCATCGGGCTCTTTGCCGCCATTTACCTGTCCGAATACGCAGGCCTCAAGGTGCGCGCGGCGGCCAAGCCTCTGCTGGAAATCCTCGCGGGCATCCCGACAATTGTTTATGGCCTTTTTGCGCTGCTGACGGTCGGCCCCGCGCTGGTGCGCGTCTTCGGGCGCGGCGAAGAAGGTCTTTTGGGCGTGGAATGGATGAGCGGGGCGACGGCGGTGCTGACGGCCGGTCTGGTCATGGGCATCATGCTGATCCCCTTTGTCTCCTCACTCAGTGACGATATCATCAACGCGGTGCCGCAATCGTTGCGCGACGGCTCCTTTGGCCTTGGGGCGACCCATTCCGAAACCATCCGGCAGGTCGTTTTGCCTGCGGCCTTGCCGGGGATCGTTGGGGCGATCCTGCTGGCGGCTTCGCGCGCCATCGGCGAGACGATGATCGTGGTGCTGGGCGCAGGGGCCATCGCCAAATTCTCCGCCAATCCGCTGGAGGCGATGACAACCATCACCACGCGGATCGTCAGCCAATTGACCGGTGACACGGATTTTTCCAGCCCCGAAACGCTGGTGGCTTTTGCGCTCGGTTTGACGCTCTTTGTCCTGACACTCGGGCTTAATGTGATCGCGCTTTATATTGTGCGCAAATATCGGGAGCAATACGAATGAGCGACGCAACACACCCCTCGGCTCCCGCCGTCACGCCCGTTCCCGGCAAAGGGTCCTTGTTGATACAGGACGCCCGCACCCAAAAGCGCAACGCCGCAGAGCGCCGCTTCAAGGCTTACGGCATCATCGCCATCACCATCGGCATGCTGATGCTGATCACATTGGTCTATAATATTCTGTCGCGGGGCACCGGGGCATTTCAGCAGACATTTGTGACCATCGAAGTCACCCTGCCAGAAGCCAAGCTGGACAAGAATGGCAACCGAAATATTGATGACATCAAGAAGGTTTCGACCTTTGGTTATGCACCTTTGCTGCGCAGCGCCTTTGAGGAGAAGACCGCCGCACTTGGTATACAAACCGGCATGAAATCCAAGGAAATGGCGGGAATTCTCTCGGCCAGCGCCCCTGCGCAATTGCGGGACTTCGTTATTGCCGATCCTTCGGTTATCGGCACGACCGTTGCGTTTGAATTTCTGGCCTCGGGTCGGGTTGATGGGTATCTCAAAGACCGGGTGAGCCGGGACAGCATTGCCAATGACAATAACATCAGCGTGGCACAACTCGATCTGGTGGATCAACTGGTCGCGGCCGGCAGTATTGAAAAGCGGTTCAATCTGGCCTTCATCACCGGCTCGGACAGCTCGGATGCGCGCCCCGAAGCCGCCGGCATGGGCGTGTCGATGCTCGGCTCACTCTTCATGATGCTGGTTGTGCTGGCGCTGGCGCTGCCCATTGGCGTGGCGGCCTCGATATACCTTGAGGAATTCGCGCCCAAGAATTGGATCACCGATATCATCGAGGTCAATATCTCCAATCTGGCGGCGGTGCCCTCGATCGTCTTCGGCATTCTCGGGTTGGCGGTCTTTATCAACTACATGCACCTGCCGACCTCGGCACCGCTTGTGGGCGGGCTGGTTTTAACCCTGATGACCTTGCCCACTATCATCATCTCGACACGCGCCTCGCTCAAGGCCGTGCCGCCATCGATCCGGGACGCAGCCCTTGGGGTAGGGGCCTCGAAAATGCAATCGGTGTTCCATCACGTCCTGCCGCTCGCCGCGCCAGGTATCCTGACCGGGACAATCATTGGCCTCGCGCAGGCGCTGGGGGAAACCGCGCCGCTTTTGTTGATCGGTATGGTTGGTTTCATCGCCTCCAACCCGCCCGACAGTATCGCAAGCGGACTGCTCGATCCAAACTCCGCCATGCCCGCCCAAATCTACGAATGGGCCAAACGCGCGGACCCGGCCTTTTACGAACGCGCCTGGGGCGGCATTATTATCCTCCTGGTGTTTTTGATCACAATGAACACGATTGCCGTCATCTTGCGGCGCCGTTTTGAGCGCCGCTGGTAAAGAGGACATTGCTATGAACGATATGAGAATACTGGAGAGAGACGTGGACACCAACACGGTCAAAATCGCAGCCAAGGGCGTTCAGGTCTATTACGGCGACAACCATGCCATCAAGGACGTGAATGTCGACATTCAGGACAAGACGGTCACGGCTTTCATCGGTCCGTCCGGCTGCGGAAAATCAACTTTTCTGAGGTGTCTCAATAGGATGAACGACACGATTGATGTATGTCGTGTCACTGGAGATATTCGGATCGACGGCGAGGACATCTATGACAAGAAGGTCGACCCGGTGCAGCTGCGCGCCAAGGTCGGCATGGTTTTTCAAAAACCAAACCCTTTCCCTAAATCGATTTTCGACAATGTCGCCTATGGTCCGCGTATTCACGGGCTGGCGCAAAACAAGGCGGATCTGGACAATATCGTCGAGCAGGCCTTGCGCCGGGCGGCGATCTGGAACGAGGTCAAGGATCGCCTGAACGCGCCGGGCACGGGGCTTTCAGGGGGCCAACAACAACGGCTCTGCATTGCGCGCGCCGTCGCCACCGAGCCGGAGGTGTTGTTGATGGATGAACCCTGTTCCGCGCTGGATCCGATCGCCACGGCGCAGGTGGAGGAATTAATTGATGAATTGCGCCAGAACTACTCCGTGGTCATCGTCACGCATTCCATGCAACAAGCGGCCCGCGTCAGTCAGAAGACAGCGTTTTTCCATCTGGGCAACCTGGTGGAATATGGCGAAACAGGTATGATTTTCACCAACCCCGAAGATCCGCGCACCGAAAGCTACATTACTGGTCGAATTGGATAATATTATGCAAGATCAACATATTGCGTCGGCTTTTGACCGTGATCTGGAAGCCATTCAAGCGCAAATCATGAAGATGGGCGGGCTGGTGGAAGCATCAATCCGCGAAGGATCATTGTCGCTGGATACGCGCGATGAGGAATTGGCCGAAAAGGTTCGCCGCGCGGATCGCGTCATCGATGATCTGGAGGAAATGATCAACGAGGAAGCTGCGCGCGTGATCGCCTTGCGTGCGCCCACGGCGCGGGATTTGCGCCTCGTTCTGAGCGTGATCAAGATTAGCGCCAACCTGGAACGTATTGGAGATTATGCGAAAAACATGGCCAAGCGTACAGGCGTCCTGTCGCGTATGGCGCCAGTGGATGACAGCACCAGCGCCTTGCGCCGTATGGCGCGCGAGGTCGAAATGATGCTTAAGGACGCGCTGGACGCCTATATCCAGCGCGATGCGGAATTGGCCATGGATGTGATCAATCATGACCGCGACGTGGATCAAATGTATAATGCGTTGTTTCGTGAATTCCTGACCTTCATGATGGAGGATCCGCGCAATATCACGGCCTGTATGCACTTGCATTTCATCGCAAAAAATATCGAACGCATGGGGGATCACGTCACTTCCATTGCAGAACAGGTGGTCTATTTGGTGACCGGTGAGCACCCCGACGAAGCCCGCCCCAAGGCCGACAAGACGTCGGTGGTTGCGGAGGACGGGTAGATGTCAGTTGATCAGCCCCGTGTTCTGATTGTGGAGGATGAGCCCGCGCAGCGCGAGGTTCTGGCCTATAATCTTGAAGCCGAAGGGTTTGCCGTGAGCCGAGCCGAAAACGGCGAGGAAGCCTTGATGCTGGTGGATGAAACGGCTCCCGACGTGATCGTTCTGGATTGGATGATGCCCAATCTTTCGGGTATCGAAGTCTGTCGCAGGCTCAAGATCAAATCGGAAACGCGCAGCATTCCGATCATCATGCTCTCGGCGCGCTCTGAGGAGGTGGACCGGGTCAGAGGGCTTGAAACGGGCGCGGATGATTATGTGATCAAACCCTATTCCGTGATCGAATTGATGGCGCGGGTGCGTAGTCAACTGCGCCGTGTGCGTCCGGCGGCGACAGGGGAAAGGCTTGAATATGAAGATATTCTGCTGGACGCGGTGACCCATCGCGTGAGTCGCGACAAGCATGCATTGAAGCTTGGGCCGACCGAGTTTCGTTTATTGTGCACATTTATGGAAAAACCAGGGCGCGTCTTTTCACGTGAGCAATTGCTGGACCGTGTCTGGGGGCGTGATATCTATGTGGATACGCGAACTGTTGACGTTCACATAGGTCGTCTGAGAAAGGCACTGACCCAAAACGGCGGTTCAGACCCGCTGCGCACGGTGCGCGGTGCAGGCTATGCCTTAGGATAGTATGGTGCGCTGTTGAGTACCGATGTTTTGGATTATAAATTGACATATTTATTTACATAATAACCATTATGATACTTTTTCGCCCATAGGGACGCGTTGAATGCGCAAGACCTGTACGAAGACCGGCGCGCCATCCATCGCAAGCTGAACCGATTTCCAGAAGTCATGGCCGCTGTGCGCAGCGGTTTTGACGCTGGATGGTCGCCCGAAAAAATCGCTGGCCGGATGCGGTTGGAGCGGCATCCCATGCGGGTCAGTCATGAGACGATCTACCGATACGCATACTCGAAAGATGGCCGTGCTGAGAAGTTCTATCAGCATCTGCCGCGTCATCGGCGCAACCGCAGACCTCGCGGCATGCGCAAGCGGTATGGCAATCAGTTCCTTGATGAATTAGCGATTAAGCACCGTCCCGAAACTGTTGGAGATCGCGTTCAATTCGGCCATTGGGAGTGCGATCTGGTCATGTTCCGCAAGGAATTTGGCAAGGCCGACGTCACCTCTCTGGTCGAACGCGTCAGCCGGTTCGCAGTCGTCCTGAAGAACCTAGACCGGCAGTTTAAACCTGTCATGGAAGGCCTGGTCGATGGCCTGTCATCCCTACCAGCGCATGCCCGGCAATCCATCACCTTTGATCGCGGGACAGAGTTCAGCGCCTGGCAACATATGAAAGACGGTCTTGGCGCTGGCAGAAAGGCACTGTCGAGAACACCAACAACCGTCTGCGCCGATGCCTCCCCCGCAAGTCTGATCGGACGGCATTCACAAATCGATATGTGAAGTCGATTTGCGACCGCCTCAACGCGACGCCGCGTAAATGCCTAGGGTATCAAACGCCAGCAGAAGTGTTTCGCAAAAAACTCATAGAAGGAGCTACAATACCCTGATAAACTCGAAACACAGAAATTGCGCTTCGCCGTGAGTTCACAACGGGGCACATTACACAATGCTGCTGTAACAACTCCGATCATCAGCAAACGCATTGTTGAGCAACTGAAGCCTTATTTGGATGCTAAATATCTGATGTTGAGCGCGGCAGTTTATGTGCGCATGGAAGCTCTGTCACCAAGACCTGCCCCAGCGACGGATCGGCTTAAGGAAGCCAGCAATTAGGTTGGTCCGGGAATTTCGCCTTCCCAATGTTCGCCCATGGCGACAATGCACGATGTTCCGTTTGTGTAATTCTGTACGATGATCCAGTCGCCGTTCCTTTGGGTGACCCAGATTTCTAACAGGGTTTCAGGGTCCCGCAGGCCCCTCCCCTGACGCTCTGCACCCAGAGCATTCGTCAGCATATGCGCCATGCGCGTGCTGTCATCACAACTAACATCAGTCATTTGCGCTTCCGCAAGTGCAGGAATCGAGAAGCAGATAGAAAGAGTTAGCGCATAACGAAGAACCATAAGAGAATCCTAATCGCCTGACTTTTAAAATGTAACAGTTTTATGAAGTAATGTGGATAACTATGGCCCCAAGGCAATATGTCTCAATCATTATAAAAGCTTGCGCCTCTAGCGTTCTGGGAGTGTCATGTTTCTTTTACTTTTATGTAAAGAAACTGATTCAAAACCGTCATCAAACTGCAGCCTCCGCCGATTAAGTGCTCACCAAACATGGGGGCGATATGCTGAAGATTGATAAGCTGACCAAGCGGTTCGGGGATAAAACGGCTGTAGATGCTGCAAACATCTTGGTGGAAAAACCGTCAATGATTGGGATCATTGGCCGTTCTGGCGCAGGTAAGTCCACGCTTTTGCGGATGGTCAATTGTCTGAGCGATGCCTCTGAGGGCACGATTACCTTTGAGGATGAAAAGATCACTGGGCTGCGGGGAGCTGCGCGGCGCAATTGGCAATCGCGATGTGCCATGATTTTCCAGCAGTTCAACCTCGTCCCTCGCATGGATGTCGTATCAAACGTGCTGCACGGCACCCTGAACAAGCGGTCGACCTTTGCGACAATGTTCAACCTTTACCCGCAGGCCGATATTCATCGGGCCATTGAAATCCTTGACCGGCTCGGTATTGCCGAACAGGCCCCGAAACGGGCCGAGGCACTATCAGGCGGCCAGCAACAGCGCGTGGCGATTGCGCGGGCCTTGATGCAGGACCCGAAAATCATCCTTGCCGATGAGCCGATCGCCAGCCTTGATCCGATGAATGCGCAAGTGGTCATGCAAGCCCTGCGCCGCATTCACGAAGAAGACGGGCGCATGGTCATCGCAAACCTTCACACGCTTGATACTGCGCGACGCTATTGTGATCGCGTAATCGGGATGCGCGATGGGCGTATCGTCTTTGATGGCACGCCAGAGCAGCTGACCACCGGGGTCGCACGTGACATCTACGGGGCTGGCGCAGATTTTTCCGAAGCCGCCACTTCCACCGAAATCGAAACACTGGACAGGTCAGAGGTTCGCGAATTGAAAGCCTACGCCTGAGCCAGTTTCAGCCTGCGCATCTGCTGGAGGCCACCTTAATCAACCCGCCCTAAGATAGCCGCAAAGCGGTGGGGCAACAAACCACGGAGACAACGATGAAAAAGACCCTCGCACTGGCACTTGCCGCTTCTACAGCTCTTAGCACAGGCGCTTTCGCAGAAGAGATCACTGAATTTCGCATTGGAGTCCTCGGCGGCGAGAACGCTCAGGACCGAATGAATTCCTTTCAATGCTTGGCTGACTACACGACACAGGCACTTGGCGTTGAAACCAAGGTCTTTGCGCCCGCCGACTATAACGGCGTGATCCAGGGCTTGCTTGGCGGCACCATCGACATGGCTTGGCTGGGCGCATCGTCTTACGCTGCAATTTATCTGCAGGATACTGAAGTAGTTGAACCGGTTCTGGTTAAGGTGAACCTTGACGGTTCAATCGGATACCACTCAATCGGTTTCGCTCGCGTCGATAGCGGCATCACGTCTTTGGACGATATGCAGGGCAAGGTGTTCGGTTTCGGTGATCCCAATTCCACATCGGGCTACCTGATCCCCTCTATCGAAATTCCGCAAGCCACTGGGGCATCAATGGCATCTGGTGACTTTTTCGGTGAAGTCAAATTCACCGGCGGCCACGAGCAGACCATTGTCGCCGTCTACAACGGCGATATTGACGGCGGTGTCAGCTGGGCAGATGGACAGGGAAATTGGGAAGACGGGTACAATTCCGGTGCGCTGCGCCGGGCGGTTGACGCTGGTCTCGTTGACATGAACGACATGGTGGAAATCTGGAAGTCGAATGTGATCCCTGAAGGCCCCGTGGTTCTGCGCACAGCACTTCCAGAGGGTGTGAAAGCGACGATGATCGATCTGATGGACAACTTGTACGAGAACGACGCCGAGTGTTCCTACGGCGTCTTTGCGGGCGAGAATCTTGGTGCGCAACCCGTGACCCACGACACCTACCTTTCTGTGATCGAAGCCCGCAGAGCCGTAATTGGAAACTAAAACATTTTTTATAACGCATCCGGTAGCCCTTTGGGGCTGCCGGTATTTCTTTGTCCGGGGGTCAGGATGGCAGATATATCACTCAGTGGCGCGCCACACCACGTAGATGGCATTCAAGCCAGCTATATGGCGCAGGTACAGCGCCGCAGGCTCTATGGCGGTCTCACTCTTCTGATTTTCGTCGTTCTGATGGTTTCCGGGTTCAATGTCGCAGATGACCGCAACGCTGGCGGTTTCTGGGATGGGCTGCATCAGATCGGCGACTACCCCGCCGATGTTCTTTCAGAGGCATGGGAAAAGCGGGCCGATCTGCCTGCCCTCATCGTTAAGTATTTTCCCGCCTTGGTAGAAACAATAAATATCGCCGCTGTGTCGACCCTCATCGGGGCTATTGGCGGCTTGTTCCTGTCGTTGCTCGGCACGCGTGGCCTTGCCAAATGGCCACGCATGATACCTCTGTTCCGCCGCATCTCGGATATCATGCGCGCCGTGCCCGAGATCGTCATCGCGCTGGTCCTGATCTTTGTGCTGGGCGGTGGGCCCGTTCCCGCGATGATCGCAATTGCCATCCACACGGCTGGTGCTCTGGCCAAGATGTTTTCCGAAGTGTCTGAGAACACAGATTTGAAACCTGTCGAAGGGCTTGCCTCCGCAGGTGCCACATGGTCGCAGCGGATGCTTCTGGGTGTGCTGCCGCAGGTCGCGCCAAACTACGTGAGCTACGCATTGCTCCGGTTCGAGATCAACATTCGTGCATCCGCTATACTAGGCTTTGTTGGTGCGGGTGGTCTTGGATATGAGCTGCGCAATTCCATGGCTTGGGGACCAGGCCGCTTTGACGAAGCGGCCGCGATTTTCATCCTCCTGTTCGGCACGATCGTGTTCTTCGATCAAGTGTCCAGCCGCTACCGCAATCGTTTGACGGAGGGACAAGGCCAATGACCACTATTGATCTGGACGCGACCAAGTTTGAGGCCGAAAAGCTCTTTCAGCGCAAGCGCTTGATTGGTTTTGGCATCCCTGCGGTCATCGCAGTTTATTTCGTCTATATCTTCTTCGCGTTTGACCTGCCGGGTCTTGCCGGACGCGCCAATATGGAAAACGCCGTGACGCTGGCTTCCGACAGCTGGTCCCACAAGGTGCATGTCACCCGGGACAATCGATCAGGAGAGATCACCTATGCCGTCGAAGGAGAGCGCAAGGGCCGCTACCCCGAAGATCAAAGACCCGATTGGGTGACCGGCGATGATGCTATCATCATTGATCTGGGGCGTGAGCATATTGTGCGATATCTGCCAGACAACCGGACCGAGATCGAAATTCCCGGCTTCCAACTGATCGAGGCGCAGGCCGAGGGGCGCACCGTCACGACCAACCTGCCCGATGATCTGCCCGATTGGATTTCCGCCTCGGACCGCCGCGTGGGCATCACCACGCCCGAAGGCCGCATTACCTTGACGGGCGCTCGGACCGAGGTTTTTAATTATTTCCCCGGATGGGAGCTGTTCTGGTTCACGCTCGACAGCCCCTACTACGGACAGTCCTTGGCCACGATCCTGTTTGGCGACCAGATCGACCCTGCGCGCGGCAACATCACTGGCGCAGTGTCCGATTGGTGGAACAACGCCATGTGGCGGCACAAGGATGTGGCTTGGGCGATTGGCGAGACGATCCTGATGGCCTTCCTTGGAACAATGGGGGCAGCGATCATCGCCCTGCCCTTGGGCTTTCTGGCAGCCAAACGGTTCTCGCCGTTCATGCTAGTGCGCGCTGCGACCCGCCGCCTGTTCGATTTTGTGCGCGGTGTCGATGCGCTGATCTGGACGGTGGTCCTGGCCCGCGCCTTTGGCCCCGGCCCGCTTACTGGCGCATTGGCAATCCTGATCACGGATACCGGCACCTTTGGCAAAATCTTCTCGGAGGCTTTGGAAAACGTGGATCAAAAGCAAATCGAGGGCGTCGCCTCGACCGGAGCCAAGCCGCTCCAACGCTACCGCTTTGGCGTCATACCGCAGATTGTGCCGGTGCTTCTGGCCCAAATCCTTTACTTCCTTGAATCCAACACCCGCTCTGCCACCATCATCGGCGCGATCACGGGCGGTGGCATCGGCCTTATGCTGACCCAAGCAATCCAGACCCAGAAAGACTGGGAGGAGGTTGCATATTATATTGTCCTGATCATCGCCATGGTGATGTTCATGGACTGGTTCTCAGGCTGGCTGCGCGGCAAGCTGATCGGGCGCAAAGACTAATGGCCTGCATCCTGATCACCGGAAGCAACCGGGGGATTGGCGCGGCACTGGCTGCACGTACAGGGGATCTCGGGCATGACGTGCTGCGCGCCTCGCGTGCGGGACAGGGTGGCGATGTCATCTTTGATGTCAGCAATCCCCAGCAAGTCCAGGACGCGATATCAGCGATCAACCATCCGATTGATATTGTGATCAATAATGCAGGTATTATCGGACCGGACAGCCTTACAACCGATATGGATTGGACTGCAATGGCCTATACATTTGCGGTCAATGTCGCTGGTGCTCTGGCCGTCAGCACGGCCTGTCTGGATCATTTGCGGCGTAGCAGCAGGCCCCGTATCCTGACAGTTTCAAGTCAGATGTCATATATGGGTTATGCCAAATCGGATCGTATTGCCTACCGCGCCTCCAAGGCTGCGGTAAATAAGGTCATGCAAGGCCTGGCGACGGACTTGCACCCTGACGGCATTGCCGTCGTGCTTGTCGATCCCGGTTGGGTGCAAACCGATATGGGTGGGGCAGAGGCGGATCTTACCCCGTGTGAGGTCGCGGCAGGGATCGTCGCACTGGCGGAAACGCTTAAGTTTGAGCAAACCGGCAAGTTCTTTCGGTGGAATGGCGAGGAGCGCGCGTTTTGAATGCTACCAGATTGAAACCGGACGTCCCCTTTATTCATCCCGATTGCGAGATCACAGATGCAACGTTCGGACAGTATGTGGAAATCGGACGCGGCAGCCGCTTGGCGCATTCCCATATGGATGACTATTCATACTGCGACCGATTTGCCGACATTGCCAATGCCTCCGTGGGCAAGTTCTCCAACATTGCAGCGTTCGTACGGATCGGCGCCACAGACCACCCGATGGAAAAAGCGAGTTTGCATCACTTTCACTATCGCTCAGCCGATTATTTCGAAGATGCAGATCACGATGACGCTTGGTTCGCCCACAGGCGCAGCCGTCGCACGGTGATTGGTCACGATACATGGCTTGGCCATGGCGCGCAGATCCGGCCCGAAGTGAACATCGGCCCTGGGGCAGTTATCGCAGGCGGTGCAATTGTCACTAAGGATGTGCCTCCCTACATGATCGTGGCAGGCATCCCCGCTGTCCCGATGCGTCCTCGTTTTGAACCACGGGTTGTTGAAAGGCTTATGGAACTTGCATGGTGGGATTGGCCGCACGCACGCCTGCGCGACGCGCTTGAGGATTTTCGCAACCTCAGTGCAGAGGAATTTCTGGAGCGCTACGAGGGCACGATCTGACACCAGACGTCACAAAGTTGTAGCGTTGCGCCGTTAGGCAAAGGCAGGCGTATCATAAGGGTCAAAGCAGATGGATAGACGCGACCGTTCTCAGGTTTCCTATGCCAAGTCCGCACAATCACGCTCGGGCCAAGCAGTGATCAAGCTGATCGAGAATGCAACCGGGCGGCTTCATCTGATCCAGCGGGCGCGAGACTATGATGCCGAAATTGCGCAGGGCCGCAGTTTCTGGGAAGTCATGGTCAGCCGCTATGGGTTAAGCCTTGATGTGGTTTCGGGAGCTATCGCGGACATTCCTGCGGAGGGTCCATTGGTTGTCGTAGCAAATCATCCTTTTGGTATCCTTGACGGGTTAATCATGGGATACCTCCTGTCCACGCGGCGTGGTGATTTCCGCATTCTGGCAAATAGTGTGTTTCAGGATGCGCCGGATCTTAACCGGATTGTTCTGCCCATCAGTTTTAACAACACTAAAGACGCGTTAAAGCTGAACTTGGAGACCCGCGCGAAGGCTCTGGAATTTCTAAAGGCAGGCGGCGCGATAGGCGTCTTTCCCGGTGGGACCGTATCGACCGCAGCAAAACCTTTCCAGCAGCCATTTGATCCCGGCTGGCGACGGTTCACGGCGCGCATGATTACCAAATCAAATGCGACCGTGGTTCCGGTCTTCTTTGACGGTCAGAACTCGCGATTGTTTCAGTTGGCCAGCCATATCCATTATAATCTGCGCGTGGCGCTCTTGCTGAAAGAGTTTCGGCGCAAGACTGACAAACCAGTGGAGATCGCAATCGGCGCGCCGATCTCGCCTGCAACGATTGCCACATTCTCTGATGACGCACAGGGGATGATGGACTTTCTCAGAAACGAGACATACGGGCTTTCACCCCGAAGTATTGCCCATTCGATCTATGGCTTCGAGTTTGAAGAACGGTATAAGGCCTGAAGGGCCGCGACCCCGTCATTTCAAACCATTCTCCGGCTTCAAGAAACCCACCGTGATCGCCGACGCTGCAACCATCCCTGCGGCAGTGCCCAGCATCAGCGCAAGACCACCTGCCTGATAAGTCAGGCCCGACAGCAAGGTTCCAGCCAACCGCCCGCCCGCATTGGCCATGTAGTAAAAGCCCACATCCATCGTGACCCGCTCTGCCTTTGTAAAGGTCAGGATCAGGTAGGAATGTAAGGATGAGTTCACTGCGAAGACCGCCCCGAAGATCAGCAAGCCGATGACAAGCGTGAGGGTGAACCACAGTTGCTGCTCTGTGGCGGTGACAGCCGCGATTTCAGCATCACCGGAACTGCGGCGAGGCCCCAGCCATGTGCGGGCAGCGCCAATCAGATCCGCCTCGGACCGCCCCTTCGCCCGCAAGATGCGCGGCGCGTTAGCCTGAACGAGGCCATAGAGAATGACCCAAACGGCCACGAACGTCCCGATCATGAAGAATGCGGCGCGGTTGCCCTCGGTTGTGCCATCCGACAGAACGGCGTAGAAATAGATCAGAATGCCGACAAAAAACCAGAGGTCCCGCGTCCCGAACAAGAACACCCGTGTCGTACTAAGCCAGTTCACGTTAGAAGATTTTGAAAATACCTCCGAAAATTTCGTGTCCTTGCGTCCCTTGGGCAGCCCCCGGCGGCATGGCAATCAAAACGGCCAGCAGAACCAGCAAAATTGCGGTAAGGATCGCGGCCATGCCCAAAACCGCCCAGACAAATCCAAGCGTTGCCCCCAAAACCGCGCCTAGCAGAAACCCTGCGCCTTTCACCATGTTCTTGGACCCTGTCAGAATTGCCACCCAGCGAAAAAGCGCTCCGTCCTGAGATGGTGCCAGCAATTTGACGGCGGATTTCGACGACATCTTGGCAAGGTCCTTGGCCACGCCGCTTGAACCCTGCACAAGCATGACAAAGGCAACCGATGCGCCAATCGCCCAGCCCGGATCAAGCTGCGCCAAGGCCAGCAGCGCCAGCACTTGCAACGCTAGTCCTGCATAGAGCGTCGACGTCAGGCCAAACCTTGCGGCAATCCAGCCTGTGCACAAATTGGTGATGACGCCCGCGATTTCATAAAGGACAAAAAGATAAGCCAGCTGTATCGGAGAGAAGCCCAGCGTATGAAAGTGCAACAGCACCAGCATGTGCAATGCACCGTCGGACAGCATGAACGCCCAGTAGGCCGCCGTTACCGCGATAAAGGCCGACAGGCCTTCGGGCCGCATAACGCTTTCGGTTACAGACTGTCCTCGACCATGCAGGCCACATCCACCAGCCGGTGCGCATAGCCCATCTCGTTGTCATACCATGCGTAGACCTTCACCTGCGTGCCGTTGATCACCATGGTTGAGAGCGCATCAATGATGCTTGATCTTTTGTCATTGGTGTAATCAGTGGAAACAACCGGGCGTTACCTGCAGTGGCCTTGACCTTATCCCCGCTACCGGTATCCCCGCTACCGGTCCGGTACTGATTGTGGCTAATCATCCGACAGGCATCGCAGACGGGATCATCCTGCACTGGCTGCTTGCAGCAAAGCGACCCGATACATGTTTTTTCACCAATAGCGACATTTTGCGCATCCTTCCCCAGATGGAGGATATGATCGCAGCCGTTGAATGGCGCGTTAACCGCCGCAGCCATGCCAAGACGCGCGCGACGATGGCCCACACTAAACAGGCGGTTGAGGCGGGTTGGCTTGGCGTGATCTTCCCTTCGGCGCGGCCCGCCAAGCGGCGGGGCCTCCAGCTTCACTAACGACGCTGGATGTCATCTCCGGTGACAATTGCGCGCAAACTCGGTGTACCCATTATAGCGATATAGCGATATAGCGATACGGATAACGGCTCGCAATTCGGCGCTGTTTTTTCTGTTCGACGCCATCCACCACAGTCTGCGCGACATAACGTTGTTCCACGAGACGCTGAACAAACATCGGCAAAGGTTCCAAGTGAATGTGGGGGCGCCGATTGCGGCAAAAGATCTGCCCATCAAGCATGAGGAGGCAATCACGATGCTTTACCATGTCGCGCTGGCGCTGGCGGGCACCGGGCGCGAACAAGACAAAGCTGTACCGCTTCTGCCGAAATGGCGTACAAAACCTGCAAGAGCATGACGAGCGGTAAGTGGATCAAAGCGTCAGTGTGACGCGATCTCCCGCAAACCACGTGCGACCGTATTCTACAGGTTGCCCGTTCGCGCATTGATTAACACTGGAAGACCTTAGCAGTGGGTCGCCCTCTGTAACATGCAAAAGCAACGCTTGGGTTGCCGTGGCGCGGACAGCTGTTATGCGGGTAGAGGTACGCGTATAGTCGTCGATGCCCACAACACTCAAAGCTTGTGTGACGCTACTCGTGTCCTTTAATGCAGCGGTGATCCCCACAAGGCGCGGCAGTGGAAACAGGCTTTTAAATACGGCAATCGGCTGGCCATCTGCCAATGAAAGCCCGTGATAGACACAAATCGGATCGCCCGCCTCGATCTGCAACGCCTGAGCCTCGCCAATCGTCGCAGCGCGCTCGTCCAACGCGAGCATGCGCTTTTCGGGTCTGCGGCCTGCGGCGATCAGGTTTTCGTGGAACCGCACCCGATTGCCAATCGGATAGTTGGTCGGCGTGGCCGCGACAAAGGCCCCTGCACCGCGACGGGTGCGCACCAGCCCTTCCTCAACCAATACCGAAATCCCGTGGCGCACCGTGTGGCGGTTCACGCCAAAGCGGTCTGCCAGCGCAGCCTCGGTCGGCAACTTGTCCCCCGGCGCATAACGTCCTTCAGCCAAGTCACTGCGCAATGCATTGGCGATGGCCTTCCAGATCGGGGTTTTGTCGGAACTGTCACGCAAATTTCACAAAACTCTTCTGTCATGAGGACATCAATATGATAAGATATGTATAGTTGTATAGGAAAGAGACAAGTTGTCGAGATGAAAGACACTGTGAGCGAAAATAATCCCCGCAAGGCGTGGATGGGTCTGCTGGCTAAAGCGCCCGAAGGCCGCGTGGCCGCACTGCTGGATGCTGAAATATCGCGCCCTGCTTTTACGTGGCTGCGTGCACCAGAGATTGGCAGCACGATGGTCCGCGCACGCGCTGGTGCCACCGGCGCACCCTTCAATCTGGGTGAGATGACTATAACCCGCTGCGCTTTGACGTTGGAAACCGGCGAAGTCGGGCATAGCTATATTCAAGGGCGTCGCAAAGCAGATGCCGAGGTCGCCGCTCTCGTCGATGCGCTTATGCAGACCGCAATGGCAAGCAGGCTGCGCGAGACGGTCCTTGAGCCTCTGGAAGCAGGGATGGCCACCATGAAAGCCGCCCGCGCGGCCAAGGCAGCCGCGACAAAGGTTGATTTCTTTACCATGACCCGAGGAGAAGACTGATGCAGGCAAACACCCTGTCCGGCGGCTTTGCCAATCCAGCCACCCAGTCAGCCCACGCCTTTCGCAGTGTGATGGAGGCCATGGCGCGCCCGGGCACCATTCAGGATATCGAAGGGGCAGCACCCCCTGCCCCGCTGTCGCCCGCGATGGGCGCCGTTCTGCTGACACTCTGCGATACGGAAACACCGGTTTATCTGGCTGGCGATATGGATTGCGAAGCGGCGCGGGCGTGGCTGGCCTTTCACACAGGTGCCCCTTTTGTTGGCCCCGCACATTGTATGTTTGCGGTTGGCAAGTGGGACGCGCTCGCGCCGCTCGCGCTCTACCCGATCGGCACGTCCGAGTACCCGGACCGCTCGGCCACGCTCATCGTCGAATGTTCCGAACTTGCGGCAGGCGCAAGTTTGACGGGTCCCGGCATCAAGGATCAGGCAACGCTTTCCTTGCCAGAAGTGGAAGCGTTTCAAGCAAACCGGACGCTGTTCCCGCTGGGGCTGGATTTCATTTTCACTTGTGGCGAACGCCTCGCCGCTTTGCCCCGCTCAACCGAAGTCTCGCGCTCAAGTAGCGAAGCGATAGCGCAAGTAGGAGCATCCTGACATGTATGTAGCAGTCAAAGGCGGAGAGAGGGCAATCGAGCATGCCCATGCCTGGCTTGCCGAAGAACGCCGCGGTAACACGGATGTCGCGGAGCTCAGCATTGCGCAAACCCGCGAACAACTAAGTCTTGCCGTCAATCGCGTCATGGCCGAAGGGTCGCTGTATGATCCGGACCTTGCGGCACTTGCAATCAAGCAGGCGCGTGGCGATCTGATCGAAGCGATCTTCCTCATTCGCGCCTATCGCACCACTCTGCCGCGCTTTGGTGCGTCCGAGCCTGTCGATACCGGCATTATGGCCTGCGACAGGCGGATCTCGGCCACGTTCAAGGACTTGCCCGGCGGGCAGGTTCTCGGGCCGACCTTTGACTACACGCACCGTTTGCTTGATTTTAAACTGGCCGCTGATGGCGAGGTGCCTAAGGCTCCATCACGTGACGCCGAGACGGGCACTGTCCCGCATGTCACCGAATTCCTGAACCGCGAAGGGCTGATCGAAGAGGCTCCCCATGACGATACGCCGCCCCCCGACCTGACCCGCGAACCACTGGAAATGCCCGCCGACCGCGCCCTGCGCCTGCAAGCCCTGACCCGCGCGGACGAAGGCTTTACCCTTGGCCTCGCCTACTCCACGCAGCGCGGCTACGGGCGCAACCATGCCTTTGTGGGCGAGCTGCGGATCGGGTCAGTTCCGGTTGAGATGGAAATCCCCGAACTGGGATTTGCCGTTGAGATCGGAGAAGTAATCCTGACCGAATGCGAAACCGTCAACCAATTCACCGGCTCGAAAACCGAGCCGCCGCAGTTCACCCGCGGCTACGGGCTGGTCTTTGGCCAGACCGAGCGCAAGGCGATCTCTATGGCCTTGGTTGATCGCGCGCTACGTTGGGAAGAATTGGGCGAGGATAACGTTGGTGCACCCGCACAGGACGCAGAATTCGTTTTGTATCACGCCGACAACATTCAGGCGACGGGGTTTCTAGAACATATCAAACTGCCCCATTACGTCGATTTTCAGTCTGAATTGGAACTGGTGCGCAAGCTCCGTCGCGAAGCGGGTGCGCAACAGGTGCAGGAGGCAGCGGAATGACCGAGTATAACTTCGCCTACTTAGATGAACAAACCAAGCGCATGATCCGCCGTGCAATCCTTAAGGGTCTCGCCATTCCCGGCTATCAGGTCCCTTTCGCCTCGCGCGAGATGCCAATGCCCTATGGCTGGGGAACAGGCGGCGTGCAGGTTTCGGCTGCGGTGCTGACGCCCAAGGACACGTTCAAGGTGATCGACCAAGGGGCCGATGACACCACAAACGCGGTTTCAATACGGACTTTCTTTCAACGCACAGCAGGGGTTGCGACGACCACTGCGACAAGTGATGCCACTGTGATCCAGACCCGGCACCGCATCCCCGAAGAACCGCTGCACGAGGGTCAGATCCTTGTTTATCAGGTGCCAATCCCGGAACCGCTGCGCTTTCTCGAACCCCGCGAAAGCGAGACCCGAAAGATGCACAGCCTTGAAGAATATGGCCTGATGCATGTGAAACTTTATGAGGATATCAGCCGCCACGGTCATATCGCGACCTCTTATGCCTATCCGGTCAAGGTCGAAGGGCGCTATGTGATGGATCCCTCGCCGATCCCTAAATTCGATAATCCCAAACTGAGTGATATGGCCGCAATCCAGCTTTTTGGCGCGGGGCGCGAACAACGAATTTACGCGCTGCCGCCCTATACCCAAGTGGTCAGCCTCGACTTTGAGGATCACCCTTTCGAGGCGTCCAAGGCCAATCACCCCTGCGGGATGTGCGGTGCGACCGACAGCTACCTGGATGAGTTGATCATTGATGACGCAGGTGGGCGGATGTTTGTCTGCTCTGACACCGATTATTGTGAAGCACGCCAGGCAACGGGCCACAAAGGAAAGGACGCAGCATGACACCTTTGCTATCCGTTCAGGGCATCACCAAGCGATATGGTGCGCATATCGGTTGCGCAGATGTGTCTTTCGACCTGTATCCCGGTGAGGTTATGGGGATCGTTGGCGAAAGCGGATCAGGCAAATCCACCTTGCTCAATTGCATGGCAGGGCATCTGACCCCCGATGCGGGACAGGTTGTGTTCGACACCCGTACCGACGGCCCGCGCGACACAATTACCATGTCAGAGCCGGAGCGGCGGATGCTCGGTCGCACCGATTGGGCCTTTGTCCACCAACACGCCCGTGACGGGCTTCGCATGGGCGTCAGCGCCGGTGGCAATGTGGGCGAGCGGTTGATGGCAGTGGGAGAGCGTCACTACGGCGATATCCGCGACAAGGCCACGGACTGGCTGGGCCGAGTCGAGATTGATGCATCACGTGTGGATGATCGACCCACAACCTTCTCGGGCGGGATGCAGCAACGCTTGCAAATAGCGCGCAACCTCGTGACGGGCCCGCGTCTTGTGTTCATGGATGAACCCACAGGCGGTCTTGATGTGTCGGTGCAAGCGCGACTGCTGGATCTGCTGCGCGGACTCGTGCGCGACATGGGGTTGTCAGCGATCATCGTCACCCATGACCTGGCTGTTGTTCGCCTGCTGGCGGACCGCCTGATGGTCATGAAATCGGGCCGCGTGGTCGAGGCGGGCCTGACAGATCAGGTACTGGACGATCCGCAGCATGCCTATAGCCAGCTTCTTGTCAGTTCAGTTTTACAGGTATGAGCCATGATAGACCTTAGCAACGTTTCCAAAACCTTTACCCTGCACAATCAGGGAAGTGCCGTGATAGAAGTGATCAGCAATGTGTCCTTCGCGGTTGCCCCTGGCGAATGCGTGGCGCTCACTGGGGCCTCTGGTGCGGGTAAATCCACGCTAATGCGGATGATCTATGGCAATTACCTGACGCAGGCAGGTGAAATTCGTATTGGCGGTTTGGACATCGTGAGGTCTGAGCCGCGCGATATCATCAAATTGCGCCGTGATGTGCTGGGCTATGTTAGCCAGTTCCTGCGTGTGGTGCCGCGCGTGCCAACGCTCGATGTGGTTGCAGAGCCTCTGCGGGCTCTAGGCGTCCCGGCAATCGACGCGCAGGACCGCGCATCGGCGCTTCTGACCCAGTTAAACATCCCAGAACGACTGTGGTCATTGTCCCCCACAACCTTCTCGGGTGGTGAGCAACAGCGCGTGAACATTGCCCGTGGCTTTGCCCATACCTACCCTGCGATGTTGCTTGATGAACCCACCGCGAGCCTCGACGCTGCGAACCGCGAGGTGGTGCTCTCCTTGATTGAGGACGCCAAAGCGCGCGGCGCGGCCATCATCGGTATTTTTCATGATGAAGCGGCCCGTACCCGCGTCTGTGATCGTGAAATTGATGTCGGCCACTTTACTCCCGGAATGGCTGCATGACGCTTGCCTCAAAGTCCGGGGGACGCCTCATCGCGGTTGCCGGCCCATCCGGTGTTGGCAAGGACAGCGTGATGGCGGGCCTAAACGGCGCAATACCCGATTTGCATCTGGTGCGCCGCGTCATCACACGGACGCCCGACTTGGGCGGCGAGGATTACGATGCGGTGTCAGTGTCACAATTTGAAGCCTTGGTTGAAGATGGGGCTTTTGCTGTGCATTGGCGCGCGCATGGGCTGTATTACGGCATTCCGATCACCATCAAATACCAACTTGGCAAGGGCACTGATTGCCTTGTCAATTTCTCCCGCAAGGCTCTGGCCCAAGCGGCCGAGATTTTCCCACGCTTCGTCGTTCTCAACATCACCGCGAAACCGGAAACGCTTGCGCACCGTCTGGCCGCGCGGGGACGTGAGACGGAAGAAGAGATCAGCAAACGCCTTGCCCAGGCTGACAAGCCCTTGCCGACTGGGCTTAAGGTGATCCACCTCGCCAACGATGGTCCGCTGTCCCGGACCATCGCCCGGGGGGCGGCACTGCTTCAGCCGGTGAGCGTGTAGCGATGGATCACCTCGAACCGGCCATCTTCCCGCTCACCGCACAAAGCGATCTGGTCAAGGGCAAAGGGCGTGGGCAAATCGGGCAGAAACCGGCGTACATTCTCGGTCCAAGTTGGGATCGCAGCGTCGGGCAAACGCCCCGACAAGGTCAAGTGAAACCTGAACTCTTCCATCACGTAAGGGTACCCCCACTCAATAAGCAATGCGTCCTGACGTGCACTCAGTCCTGCTGCGCGGCGACGCGCCATCTCCTGCTCCTCGACTGGTGCGCGGAAACCGTCGAGATCACGAACGCAAGTCTGCGCAACCCGCTGTACGGCCTCTGCTCCGCCCTGCGACGTCAACGCCAGAAACCGACCCATCGTCGTCAGCTGCAAACAATCGCAGATCGCGGGGGCAAGCGATGCCGCCATCTCCGAGGTGGCCTGCTCCAGTTCTGCAATTGCGCGCGTTTGGATCAAGCGAAACGGCGGCTTCAACGTTCCGTGAAACCCGTATTTACGCGGTGTCATCGTGATGCCACGCAAACCGCTCAAACTTGGCTGACGCGTCTCACAGCCCTGCACAACATCCCAGCCCAGCCAAGATGCTCCGAAATCGGCCAAGGGCCCATTCGGCGGCACATAGTAAATTGCAAATCGAGAGTATGACATGAATTCCCCTTTTCCCACGTCCTCTTTGACAAAGGCTTGTGACAACGATGTGTCAAGCGACCTATGTCTCGCCAATGCGCAGCTTGTGTTGGAAGATCGGGTACTCACTGGTGCGGTGACAATCGAACAAGGCGTCATTTGTGACATTACTGAAGGGGATCATGTCCCGACCGGTGCCCTGGATTGTGCCGGTGATCTCGTTATTCCCGGTCTTGTCGAACTGCATACAGATAATGTCGAACGCCATATCGAACCGCGCCCAGAGGTGGACTGGCCACATTTGCCCGCCCTGATCGCGCACGATGCAGAGCTGGCGTCCACGGGCATCACGACGGTGTTTGACGCCATGCGGGTGGGGTCCATCCATAGCGGCAAGGGACGCTACATCGACTACGCCCGAAAGCTGGCGGATGAACTCCTGGCGGCCCGCGCGCAGGGGTATTTCAAGATCAGTCATTTCCTGCATCTGCGGGCCGAAATCTGTTCAGAGACGTTGCTTGAGGAATTGGCGGCATTCGGAGCATCCGACAGGGTCGGCATCGTCAGCCTGATGGATCACACACCGGGCCAGCGCCAGTTCCGTGACCTGACCGCGCTGAAAACCTATGTCGCTAAGAAGCGCGGGATGAACGACGCGGAATTTGGCGAACATGTTGAGACTCTGTTGGGTCTGCAAAAACGCCTTGGGGCAAAGCACGAGGTGGGTGCCGTGAAAGAAGCCCGCCGCCTGGGTGCAGTTCTGGCCAGCCATGATGATACCACGGCCGATCATGTCGGAACCTCTGCGGGAAACGGCGTGGGTTTTGCAGAGTTTCCCACAACCGTTGAGGCCGCAGCCGCCTGTCGGATCCACGGCATTGCCGTGATGATGGGCGCACCCAACCTGATCCGCGGCGGATCGCACTCCGGCAATGTTGCGGCAGAGGATCTCGCAAAAGCCGATCTTCTCGACATTGTCTCGTCAGACTACGTGCCTTCGGCGCTGCTTTTGTCGGCCTTCCGCCTTGCAGATATCTGGAATGACCTGCCCCGCGCCATTGCTACAGTCACCAGCAACCCCGCAAAGGCCGTGCGGTTGCATGACCGTGGTGCTTTAAAAACAGATTTGCGCGGTGACGTTCTGCGCGTGCGCAAAATCGGCGAAACGCCTCTGCTCCGAGGAGTCTGGAGCCAAGGCAACAAAGTTGGCTAAGGTTTTTGGAGGTTCGGCGGCATAGGTCACAAAGATTTCATGAAACTGTAGCGTAATTGATACGCATCCCCATCATGCATCCACACTGACCTGCGCCCCTTAAACTCCTCCAAATTTGTGTAGAGTCTGCCCACCAGCAGGACGGACAAATGAAGGCACGTTTCACGGACGAACAAATCATAGCAATGATCAAAGAACAGGAAGCTGGTGAGAAGACTGCGGACGTATGTCGGCGGCATGCATTGCCCGGCAGGCGATTGCGAAGCAATCTGCCGGGAGGGGGATCAGCTCAGCAACGTTCTACAAATACAAATCGAAGTATGGCGGCATGGAGCCGTCCGACGCGAAGCGACTGGGTGCGCTTGAGGATGAGAACAGCAAGCTGAAGAAGCTGTTGGCTGAACAAATGTTGGACAACGCCATGTTGCGAGACATCAATTCAAAAAAACGGTGACGCCCGCCCTGAAGCGGCAAGCTGTGGTGCATTTGATGGCGGCCCATCAAGTCAGTCAACGGCGGGCGTGTGATGTTTTACAAGTTGATCGATCCTCGGTGCGATATCTGTCGCGCCGAGGCGATGATGCTGAGCTAAGAGATGCAATCAAACGCGTTTCTCGTGAACGACGTCGGTTTGGGTGCCGCCGCATCCACGTGATGATTGCGCGGGAGGGCTTTGAGGTGAACCACAAGAAAGTGCGGCGCATCTATCGTGAAGAGAGAAGCTTCAGGTGTGTCGCAGGGGTGGCAGGAAGCGCGCGTTGGGAACGAGGAAGCCAATGGCATTGCCCAACGGACCGAACCAGCATTGGTCGTTGGATTTCGTGTCTGACGCGCTGACAGATGGACGTCGGTTTCGCATTTTGGCAGTTGTCGATGGCTTCAGCCGCGAGAACTTGGTGCTGGTGGCCGACACGTCGCTGTCTGGTCAACGGTCGCGCGTGAACTGGATCAGATCATTACTGAACGCGGCATGCCAACGACGATTGTATCGGACAACGGTACCGAGTTCACCAGCATGGCGATCCTCTCAAATGGGTTCAGGATACCGGCATTGACTGGCACTACATCGCGCCCGGAAGGCCCCGGCAGAACGGTTTCATTGAAAGCTTCAACGGCAAGCTGCGCCCCTCTCGTGCATGTAAACATGCACTGCCGGGCAGTGGATACCGGTTCAGTTCTCAGTGACATTCAACAGCCCTGGTATGCGCCATGTCGCGGACGTACTCGCCAGCGGAGTGCCGAACTTCTTGTGTGTGTAGCCTTTGGCCTCAAGGCCGTTGTAGGCGCGGAATTCGTCGCCGCCCTCTGGTGCGTTTTCCTGCGCGAAACCAACCAGTGTGGCCGCATTGGTGCGCTTAACAGGCTTGGCGACAACTTGGCCACTTTCGTCGCGCATACCAACAACAGCGATCTTGCCAACCGCGCCACGACCCGCTTTCAACTTCTTATCGGCGTGCTTGTTCTTCTCTTTTCCGCCCACATAGGTTTCGTCCACCTGAACCTGGCCGTCCATCTTATCAGAGCCGCCACCCATCCAAGTTTCACGTATGCGCTGCGCAAGGAACCATGCGGTTTTCTGAGTGACACCCAATTCGCGAGCCATCTGAGTGCTAGGGATGCCTTTGCGGGCGCTGGTGAGCATGAAGATAGCCAGCAACCACTTTTGCAGGGGCAGACGACTTTCGGCCAGAACCGTGCCTGTGCGAACGCTGAAATGCTTGCGGCAATCTGGACCTGTCGCGGTTTGATGCCGCTCCTTTGATAGCATTTACTGCACCAAAAGAGACGGACTATGGGACTGAAACGAACGGACGAATTCCGCCAAGATGCAATGCGTATCGCATTGACCAGTGGGCTGACGCGCAAGCAGGTGGCTGGCGATCTGGGTGTCGGGATGTCGACGCTGAACAAATGGATCACCGCGCACCGAGATACAGACGTGGTGTCGAAAGAGGATTTGAGCCTCGCTCAAGAGAATGATCGACTTCGACGGGAGAACCGACTCCTGAAGGAGAAGAGGGAGATCTTAAAAAGGGCCACCCAGTTCTTCGCGGGCCTAAAGCAATGAGATTTAGGTTTATCCACTGCCCGGCAGTGCATTGAAAATGCACGAGAGGGGAAGAACACAGGTGCAGCTTCCCAGCCAACCGGTTGTGCAATGTTGTGGGCGTCAGCACAAGCGGGCTACGCGCATTCCGCAACCGTCCTGCCAGCCGAAGACGGCGGTCTGACTTGGTCACGCTTGCGCACATCCATTGCCCGGCAGTGTATTGAAAATACATGAGAGGGAAGGAGCGGTCCCGTCTCAGCCCGGGCAGCTATGGTCGACCGCGCATGACTGAAGAGCTGAAGGAGATCGGTCTGAATGTTGGCCATCGTCGTGTTGGTCGTCTGATGCGTCAGAACGGAATAACCGTGGTCAGGACCCGTAAACACAAGGTCACAACCATTGCCCGGCAGGCGATTGCACAGCAATCTGCTGAGAGGGGGACAGCGACCATAAGTTCAACATAGCGCCGAACCTGCTGGATCGGGACTTCACCGCAGATGCGCCAAATCAGAAGTGGGCTGGTGACATCAGCTACGTTTGGACCCGAGAGGGTTGGTTGTACCTGGCTGTCATCCTCGACCTGCATTCAAGGCGCGTCGTTGGTTGGGCCGTCAGTAATCGCATGAAGCGCGATCTGGCAATTAGGGCGCTGAAGATGGCGATTGCATTCCGGTTACCGCCGAAAGACTGCATTTATTACCCGACAGGCGATTACAAGGTAATCTGCCGAGAGGGCACCACACGGATCGCGGCAGCCAATATTGTTCTCATGATTATCAGAAGGTCCTGCGCCAGCATGGCTTCAAGGTATCGATGAGCGGCAAAGGAAATTGCTATGATAATGCCGCCCCCTCTCGGCAGATTGCTTTGCAATCGCCTGCCGGGCAATGGTACGCTTTTGAACGGAAAGTGGCTTAAACGAGCACCTGGGGCGGCACAAAAGCGCGACAGGTCCAGTCCTTGCAGCGGTAGGCCATTGGTTTGTGGTCTTTACACTCAGTTACGGAAACCGAACCGCAATAACCGCATACCGCCTCACCAGCCCAGCGGCGGTTCTCGAAAAAGAGGCGGGCCGCTTCCTCATTTGAGAATTTCTGGAAGAATTCAAGTGTGCTAGGTGTATCGGTCATGGGCCTAATCTCTCTTTTTGAGATTAAACTAGCCAATTGGCCAATGAAACAGCGTGTACATTATGTGCCCGCGCGCAAATTTCTCCACCACCTCAAGTGGCGCTGCCGACGCCCGCGTCAGGCAAAAAGATCATGCGCAAGTTCAAGCGCATCCACCAGAACATCCACCTCAGCTTCGGTATTATAGAGCCCGAATGACGCCCGGCAGCTCGCAGTGATCCCCATATGCTCCATCAGGGGGCCGACGCAATGCTGCCCTGCCCTAACGGCCACGCCCTTTTTGTCCAGAATGGTGGATATATCATGCGCATGAGCCGCACCGTCCATCGTGAAACTAAAGATCGCGGCCTTATCCGGCGTGGTGCCTTGTACCTGCAACCAATTGAGACCACTCAGTTTTTGTACGGTATAATCGCGCAGCCGATCTTCATGGGCGGCGATGTTATGCATACCCAAGCCCATCATGTAATCGAGCGCCACGCCAAGACCGATGGTCTGCACAATACCCGGCGTGCCCGCCTCGAACATCATCGGCGGATCGTTATAGGTGACGGTCTCCTTGCTCACCTCTTTGATCATGTCGCCACCGCCGATAAAGGGGCGCATTTCCGCCATCCGCTCGGATTTCACATAGATCGCGCCTGAGCCTGAGGGGCCGTAGAGTTTATGCCCGGTGATCGCAAAGAAATCACATCCGATATCGGAAACATCCACGGGTTGATGCACCGCGGATTGGCTGCCATCCACCAGCACCGGCACCCCGCGCGCATGCGCTTCACGGGTAATGGTTTTCACATCAACACGCGTTCCCAGAACATTGGACAGATGGGAAACCGCAACAAGCTTCGTTTTCGGCCCGATGGCGTCAATCACGGCCTGGGGATCCAGATGGCCGGTGCTGTCGACATCGACCCATTTCAACACGACACCCTGGCGCTCTCGCAGGAAATGCCAGGGTACGATATTTGCGTGATGTTCCATGACGCTGAGAATGATCTCATCGCCCGCCTGCATCCGCGGCATGGCCCAGCCATAGGCGACCATGTTGATGCCTTCCGTGGTGCCGGAATTCAGGATGATTTCATCCTCGGAGGCGGCGTTAAGAAATTTGGCGATCACGCCGCGCACGGATTCGTATTTGTCCGTGGCCAGATTGGACAGAAAATGTAGCCCGCGATGCACGTTGGCGTATTCATTGGCATAGGCGTTGGTGATCGCGTCGATGACTACCTGCGGCTTTTGCGCCGAAGCCCCATTGTCCAGATAGACCAGCGGCTTGCCGTTGACCTCACGGCTTAGTATCGGAAAGTCACGACGAATTTGATCGACGTCATACATTTGCGGGCACTCCCAATGCGTTGAGGCCGATCATCGGACCAAAGAGGGCAATCAAGAAAACAATCGCCAAAAGCGTGACAAGACAGACCACAACCGCGCGTGTCAGCGAGTTTAAATGCAAGCCGACACTGATGAAGTTCACGAATATCCAAAGCGTCGCCATCAGGATGAAAAGCACCAGAAAGGCAGCAATAACCGGCGCGACAAGCACCGTGACCAGGATCGCGACCTGTGCGAGCGCGCGCAGGATCTGGAGCCAGACCAGCAGCGCCAAAAGATCATCCAGTTCGCCGGTCGCCCCCATGAGGCGCCCTACCCCGAAAAGCAGGTAGACAGAGATCAGGAACACGCCGCCCATAATGGCAAAGAGACGCAGCGGCTGTTCAACGAGGGACGCATAGGGCGGCGGCACCGGCGTCATGAAATGCGACAGATAAGACACGATGGTGGAGCAGACAATGACGAGGGCGGCCAGCATCCAGAGAGTATTACGCTCGATCTGCCAGCCCAAAATCTGGGCGGCGGCCGTTTTCGGGTCTCGCACAGTCAGCAAGGCCAGCTGGGGCCAGTTTACGACTAAACTCACGCGGGCGTCCTCTCTGCGGCGATCAAACCACCGATCCAGAACCACATAAAAGCGCCAAACCACGCCATCCCAACCAATTGCAACTCCAGTCCCGGACCGATGAAGCCGGCCACAAGACCGTTGAGCAGCATCAGTGGAGATGCCGCAAGCAAGGCCCAAAAGAGCGCCAGACGCGCCCCATAATGGCTCCCTTTTCCGCGAAAGAGTTTCGCCATCAGATGCGATATTGCCGCCAGCGTGTAGAGCATCAAGGGCGCGATAAAAACCCAGGCCATCAAGGAAGCCCCCATCAACATATCCAATTCTGACCCCTCAATATGCGCCTGGCGGGCCAAGCGCGGCATCTGTGCGATGAACACGATGAGGCAAGCCGCCATCAGATAGGCCAAAGCGCGATCTTCGCGCGGTCCCAGCGACAACAACCCGCGCATGACTTTGCTCGGGTTGCGATAGGTTGCCGTTATGTTTCGCGTGACCGCCATCAGCCGCGATGCCGTTCCAGCCAGGCCGCCAAACGGCCGGTGATTTCTTCACGCAGGTCCTCGTTTTCGATCTCCTCAACCGCTTCGGCGAGAAAGGCCAGCGTCAGCAGATCCGTCGCCGCCGCCGTCGGCACACCGCGCGAGCGCAGGTAAAACAACGCATCCTCATCAATTGCCCCGGAGGTCGAGCCATGCGAGCACACCACGTCATCGGCATAGATCTCAAGCTCCGGCTTTGCCAGAAATTGGCTGTCTTCATCCAACAGCAAGGATTGGCTGATCTGATAACCGTCGGTTTTCTGCGCGTCTTTCTTGACCAGAATCTTACCCTGGAAAACGCCCGTCGCGCCGTTGCGCAGCACCTTCTTGAACACCTGACGGCTTTCACAACCGACCGCGTCATGCGTAATGAAAACCGTGTCGTCATGGTGGAAATCACCGTCTCCGACACAGGCACCCGCGACATGCGCCACTGCGTCATCGCCCGTCAGTTCGATAATGCACTCGTTGCGCGTCAACACGCCATTCGCGGTCAGCGTGAAGGATTTGAACGTGCTTTCAGTTCCCAGACGTGTGAAGATATGGGTCGCCGCGCGTCGCTCATGATCACGCCCTTGCGCGCGCACATGATGGAACGTGGCACCATCGGCAATATCCACTTCCATCGCCTTGTTGAAACGTGCGGCAGCCGGCCCGTTTTCCAGAACCGTCACCTCGGCGCCCGATTCCACGCGGATAACATGGTGCAGGATCGCATCGCTTGTTTCATCCCGGTGATGGTAGGTCAGGTTGATCGGTTTGGAGGGCGTTCCGGTCACGCGGATCAGCACCCCATCCGTCGCAAAGGCGGTGTTCAGAGCTGCCAGGGGGCGCTGAACCGGGTCCTGCCCATTCTTCTCCAGGACGCCATATATATCGCGTGCCCAATGCAGGTCCGCCGTGGCCTCGACCAACCGCTCGACGCTAACGCCTTCAAGGCTCAAATCATCCGACGCCTCAGCGTCAAAGACACCATCGACAAATACGATCTGCAAACGGTCGATTTCGCCGAAAATCGGGGACTCCTGACTATCAAACAGCGCGGCATGCACCGCACCGGCTTGCACCAAGGTCTCGGGTCTTGTGTACTTCCAATACTCATCGCGCCGCTCGGGCAGACCCATGGCTTGCACACGGCCTAAGGCGTCTTTGCGCGCGGCCTCGGACCAACCGCCCGTTGGCATGGTAAGGCCGGCAATCCGCGCTTCAGTCGGTGTCATCTTAAGTGCTGCCTCTGCCATTATGCCACCTCGGCTAGGATATCGGCATAGCCGTTGTTCTCGACTTCCAGTGCCAGTTCCGGACCACCGGTTTTGATGATGCGACCATCGGACATAATGTGCACGACGTCCGGTTTGATGTGATCCAGCAGGCGTTGGTAATGCGTGATCACGAGGAACCCGCGCCCCTCAGAACGCAGAGCGTTCACACCTTCGGCCACCAGCTTCATGGCATCCACGTCGAGCCCGGAATCGGTTTCATCCAGGATGCACATTTTCGGCTCCAGCATCGCCATTTGCAGGATTTCATTGCGTTTTTTCTCACCACCGGAAAAGCCGACATTGACCGGGCGTTTCAGCATATCGGCGTCGATTTTCAATTCCTTGGCCCGCGCGCGCACGACTTTGAGGAATTCAGCGGCCGACATTTCCTCCTGTCCGCGCGCTTTGCGTTGCGCGTTCACGGCGGTGCGCAGGAAGGTCATATTGCCCACACCGGGGATTTCCACGGGGTATTGAAACGCCAGAAACAGGCCCGCTGCGGCGCGCTCTTCGGGCTCCATATCGAGCACATCTGCGCCCTCCAGATGCGCGGAGCCGTCGGTGACCTCATAGCCGTCCTTGCCCGAAAGCACATAGGAGAGCGTTGATTTGCCCGAGCCGTTGGGCCCCATGATCGCGTGGACCTTGCCCGCCTCGATTTCCAGATCGACGCCTTTGAGGATCTGCTTGTCCTCTTCTTCGAGTTTCACGTGCAGGTTCTTGATGCTCAGCATGTTTTCTTCCCTTTATGTCTATCCGCCAGAGCGGTTTATTTTCAGCGTCTTGCGACGTGTTCTTTATGTAATTGTGACGGCGGTGCCGGAGACAGAAACCATCAGCATGGAATCCCCGATTACCTCGTAATCCAGATCAATTCCGACCACAGCGTTGGCCCCGAGGGCGGCGGCGCGTTCCTCAATCTCCTGCATGGCCTCATCGCGGGCATCCTTGAGTTTGCTCTCATAAGCGCCCGAGCGCCCACCGATCACATCCGTCACGGAGGCAAAGAAATCCCGCACGATATTCGCGCCCATGATCGCCTCGCCCACAACGATGCCTTTATAGGCGGTGATCGTGCGGTTTTGAATCGTGTTGGTGGTGGTTAGGATCATCGAACCGTCTCTTTATAAACTTTCATGTCACCAAACGATCCAGTCGGATCAACACCGCATTCATAGTCCCCACGGGTAAGATTTGGATCGCCATTTTCGGCTGCTGCCCGTTGCACAATCACCCTGCACTGCTCCACTGACCCCACGTCGAGAAACTCTTCATGAACGGTTAGGTCGTTTTTGTCTGGATAATAAAATGCATCGACCTGTGTGCATAAAATTCCCAAGACCGCACAAAGCATTACCCCACAGACCCTTCGAGCGAAATCGCCACCAACTGCTGCGCTTCCATGGCGAACTCCATCGGCAGCGCCTGCAGCACGTCTTTGCAGAAGCCGTTCACCACCAGCGCGACGGCCTCTTCTTCGTCCATCCCGCGCGAGCGGCAATAGAAAAGCTGATCGTCATCCACTTTGGAGGTCGTCGCCTCATGCTCCACCCGCGAGGAATTGTTGCGCACTTCAATATAGGGCACCGTATGCGCACCACAATCGCCGCCGATCAGCAGGCTATCGCATTGCGTATAGTTGCGCGATTCCTTGGCCTTGGGGTGCATCGAGACCAACCCGCGATAGGTGTTCTGCGCTTTGCCGGCGGAAATCCCCTTGGAGACGATGCGCGATTTGGTGCGCTTGCCCAGGTGGATCATCTTGGTGCCGGTATCGGCCTGCTGCATGTTGTTGGTGATGGCGATGGAGTAAAACTCGCCCTGGCTGTCATCCCCGCGCAAAATGCAGGAGGGGTATTTCCACGTTACCGCGGAGCCGGTTTCCACCTGTGTCCACATCACCTTGGCGCGATCGCCCCGACAATCCGCGCGTTTGGTCACGAAATTATAAATCCCGCCCTTGCCGTTTTCATCACCGGGATACCAGTTTTGCACGGTGGAATATTTCACCTCCGCGTCTTCCTCGATGATGATCTCGACCACGGCCGCGTGCAGTTGCGCGATGTCGCGTTGCGGGGCGGTGCAGCCCTCAAGGTAGGACACATATGAGCCCTTATCCGCGATGATCAGCGTGCGTTCGAATTGGCCGGTGTTTTCGGCGTTGATACGGAAATAGGTCGAGAGTTCCATCGGGCAGCGCACGCCCGGCGGCACGTAGACGAAGGAACCATCGGAAAACACCGCGGAATTCAGCGTCGCATAATAGTTGTCGCTTACAGGCACAACGGACCCGAGGTATTTCTTAACCAGTTCTGGGTGATCCTTGATCGCCTCGGAAATCGAGCAGAAGATCACACCGGCCTTCATCAATTCATCGCGAAAGGTCGTACCCAGCGAGACGGAATCAAACACCGCATCCACCGCTACCTTGCGCGGCTCATCGCCAAGTTCCTCGGCCCCCTCGACACCGGCCAGGATCATCTGTTCCTTCAGCGGAATACCGAGTTTCTTGTATGTTTCCAGAAGCTTGGGGTCGACCTCATCCAGGGATTTCGGCTTGACTTCCATCGATTTGGGACGGGCGTAGTAATATTGGTCCTGAAAATCAATCTCAGGATAATCGACCATCGCCCATGTCGGTTCCGTCTTTTGCAGCCAACGATCATAGGCGGCCAGGCGCCATTCCAGCATCCATTCCGGCTCTTCGTTTTTCTCCGAAATCAGGCGCACGATGTCGGGCGACAACCCTTTGGGGGCGTATTCCATTTCGATGTCGGTCGACCAGCCGTGTTTATATTTGCCGCCAACCTCGCGCACCGCATCCACAGTGTCCTGATCGACGCCTTCTTTCACTTGAACATCGTCCAGTGGTTGATCCAGTGCAGTCATCATATCCTCCAAGGTTCACGCCGCGCGGGCACGAAATTTACGTTCTTTGTCAAGCCAGGCTTCGGCGAAGCGCCGGATGTCCTGCTCGGTTGTCTCCAATCCCAGCGACACGCGGATCGCGCTGCTGGCGGTTTCTTCGTCATAGCCCATCGCCCGCAACACGTTGCTGGCCTTCACCTTGCCGCTGGAGCAGGCCGATCCCGCGCTAATGGCGAAACCAGCAAGGTCCATCTGGATCACCTGCGCCTCGCCCTTCCAGCCCGGCGTGGCAAAACAGCTTGTATTCGGCAGGCGATTTGCGCTTTTCCCGACAAAAATAGTCGTCTTGGCGGCGTCTGCAAGGGTGTTTTCTAGAATCTTTCTAAGTTCGGCGATTTCTTCCCACCGTCCGGCGGCAACATCACGGGCCGCCGCCTCTGCTGCGGCACCAAAACCGGCAATCCCGATGATGTTTTCCGTGCCGGACCGTCGGCCCATTTCCTGACCACCCCCGCGCAGAATCGCCTGTGGGTCCTCAGAGGTAAAATTGATCAGCGCCCCCACACCTTTCGGGCCCCCCAACTTGTGCGCCGACAGGATCATGTAGGCGGGCCGTCTGTCCCCATGAGATGTGCGTTTGGTGTCTTTCTCGTATAGCACCGGCATCTTACCCGCCATCTGCGTAATATCGCAGACAACGGAATAGGGCAGGACCCCGATAGCCAAGGTATTCAAACGACCGCTCGGAGACACCCGTGCGCGAGGTGTCAATATGCCCGTCTCGCTGTTTGCAGCCGACATGGCCATCAGGGCAAGCGGTCCGTCGGTGTGATCCCAAAAATCTTCGACCTTATCACAGAGCCAGTCCATTACCCCGTAGCCGGACCGGTCTTCGTTGCCATCTTGTCCGAAAAATGCGGGCAACTCTTCGTCCGCCCAGACCCGCAGACAATCATGCTCGGTTGGCAAGGCCGCAAAAACGCCACCATGTTGATCTTTTTGCGCCGCGGCCAAGGCTGCGGCCTCCGTCGCGCTTGCGGTGAAAATTACCTGTGATGGTGTGCAACCGACCAAGGCGGCCACCTGCGCCCGTGCCTGTTCCAAAAGCCCCTTGGCCGCGCGCCCTTCTGCATGCACGGAGGACGGATTGCCCATCACATCCATCGCGGCGATCATCGCATCACGCGCCTCGGCCCGAAGCGGGGTCGTTGCGTTATGATCGAGATAAACCCGGCTCATTCTTCATCCACAACGTCAAACAAGTGCGGCACGGCGGGACAGGGCACAAGTTCGTTGGCGATCACGTCGGACAGGCGCGTCTGGTGCAGGAAGACATAGACATGCGCGCTCAAGCCTTCCCACAGCCGGTTCGTCAGAGATTGCGCACGGCTGCCCGAGGCACCACCGGAGGCCCCTGCCCCCTTGTGCATGGCGTCCACCGTTTCATCCACCGCCGACAGGACATCTACGACGCGGATATCGGAGGCGCGCCGCGCCAGACGATACCCGCCCCCCGGACCGCGCACCGACGCCACCAGTTCCGCCCGGCGCAGTTTCACGAAAAGCTGTTCCAGATAGGGCAGCGACACGGATTGACGCGCGGCAATATCCCCCAGCGTGACCAACTGCCCTTCTGGCTGCAAGGCGATGTCGGCCAAAGCAACCATGGCGTAACGTCCTTTTGTCGAAAGCTTCACAGTTGGGCTCCTCTCGCTCGTGGCACGCGCGCATTAGATTGACGCGGCGCAATAAAATGCCTAAGTCCGGGTTTCGCACTTCGACACACGCAGTGCGCTCAAATTAGAACCGTTCTAAGGTGCCTGAGCGAAGCCGTCAAGAATTCGCGTGAGCCCGATAGACATTGTTACAGGGACGCTCATGCCCGAGGTCATTTTTCCCGGACCCGAAGGCCGCCTCGAAGGCCGCTACCACCCCCAAAAAGAACGTGACGCCCCGATTGCGATCATCCTGCACCCGCATCCACAATTTGGCGGGACGATGAACCAGGTGATCGTGCACAGGATGCATTACGCGTTTTATAACATGGGCTTCACCGTGCTGCGGTTCAATTTCCGCGGCGTCGGGCGCAGCCAGGGCGAATATGATCAAGGCATTGGGGAATTGTCTGATGCGGCATCCGCGCTGGATTACCTGCAATCGATGAACAACAACTCCAAACATTGCTGGGTTGCCGGGTTCTCCTTCGGGGCCTGGATTGGAATGCAACTTTTGATGCGCCGCCCGGAAATCACCGGGTTCATCTCGGTCGCACCGCCCGCAAATATGTATGATTTCTCCTTCCTCGCGCCCTGCCCGGCCTCGGGTCTGATCATCAACGGGACTGCGGATCGTGTAGCCCCGCCCAGCGATACGGAATCGTTGGTGAGCAAATTGCATGAGCAAAAGGGCATCACCATTACGCATGAGCAGATTGAGGGTGCGGGGCACTTCTTTGAGGAGCCGCATGTGGATACGTTGATCGATTCGACGACATCCTACGTCAAGCGGCGTCTGACGGAGACCTCACGCTAGGCCATGGGGCGGGTTGAGGATATCGCGGATGAATTGGCGCTCAAAAGCCTCAAGATCATCAAGGCTACGGGCGATGATGCCTGTGTGCGACAGGTTGCGGATGCCATCGGCGGTTCGTCTCAGACCATGGAAGAAGCCTATCTGACGGCTGTGCGAGTACGGCGCGCCGAAGAGCGTGCGCATGCCGTTCTCAAAACCTTGATGGATCAAATCGCCCATGAGGCGCGCAACGATGGATGACCGTCTGTCGGCACAGATCGCCTTTCTGAGCGAAGCGGATCGGTTGAAATCCATTCTGCGCGCCTCCCGCCTGCATGATGACAGCCGGTTCGAGAATTCCGCAGAACACTCATGGCATGTGATGCTCTATGCCTTCGTGCTGGCAGAGCATGCAAGCGCAGAGGTGCAGATCGACCGGGTGCTCAAAATGCTGTTGTTGCATGATCTGGTGGAGATCGACGCGGGTGACAATCCGATCCACGGCGACGTCGATGAACACGCCGTGGCGATTGCAGAGGCCGCCGCCGCCGAGCGTATATTCGGCTTGTTGCCCCTGGATCAGGCGTCGGATTTCCGCGCGCTGTGGGATGAATTTGAGGCGGCGCAGAGCCCGGATGCGGTGTTTGCAAAGTCCATCGACCGGGTGCAGACGCCCATCGCCAACCTTGCCAATGGTGGCGGAACATGGCGCGATTATAACGTGAACCTTGCGCAGCTCGAAACGCGCGTCGGCTCCCCGATCAAGCGCGGCGCGCCGGGGGTCTGGGCCTGGCTACGCCCCCGGCTGGCGGCGTTTTTCGCGCGCGCCTGACGGGGTCTGGTTTACCAAATCGTCACTGTTTTGCCCTTACACCCCTCAGGGGCCGGCCCAGTTTGTGTTGATAAATGGGCCTGGCCCCGCCTGCGTTAGGTCAAAAGGAAATGCACTTTTGGGAGGAACCACGCCCAACACGGCACGAATTCTCAACAGTATGCAATTGCATACCGATTTTTCGAGTATATACTACGATTAACCACCGCAGCCCCTCTTAACAGTCACAAAGGACGCGCCGCATGACCAAGATCAAGGTCGAAAATCCCGTGGTCGAACTCGATGGCGATGAAATGACCCGCATCATTTGGGATTTCATCAAAAAGAAACTCATCCTGCCCTATCTTGATATCGACCTGAAATACTATGATCTCGGGATTGAGGCGCGCGACGCGACGGATGACCAAATCACCGTGGATGCGGCCCATGCGATCAAACAGCATGGCGTTGGCGTAAAATGTGCCACCATCACGCCGGATGAGGCGCGGGTGGAGGAGTTTGGCCTCAAACAGATGTGGCGTTCGCCCAATGGCACGATCCGCAATATTCTGGGCGGTGTGATTTTCCGCCAGCCGATCATCTGCCGCAACGTGCCGCGCCTCGTGCCCGGCTGGACCAAACCGATTGTGGTGGGGCGGCATGCTTACGGCGATCAATATAAAGCCACAGATTTCAAATTTCCCGGTGCGGGCAAGATCACATTGAAGTTCGAAGGCGCAGACGGGACCGTGATCGAACGCGAGGTGTTTGACGCGCCCGACAGCGGTGTGGTCATGGCGATGTATAATCTTGATAAATCTATCATCGATTTCGCGCGCGCCTCGCTGAATTACGGGTTAAACATGGGCTGGCCGGTGTATCTCTCCACGAAAAATACCATTCTAAAACAATATGACGGGCGGTTTCTGGAGCTGTTCCAGCAGATTTACGACACTGAATTTGCAGATAGATTCAAGGAGGCGGGTATCTGGTACGAACACCGCCTGATCGACGATATGGTGGCCTCTGCCATGAAATGGTCCGGTGGCTATGTCTGGGCGTGCAAGAATTACGATGGGGATGTGCAGTCCGACACTGTTGCGCAGGGGTTTGGCTCTCTCGGCCTCATGGCCTCCGTTCTGATGACCCCGGACGGGCAGGTCGTGGAATCAGAGGCCGCGCATGGCACGGTAACGCGCCACTACCGCCAGCATCAAAAGGGGGAGCAGACCTCCACCAATTCCATCGCCTCGATCTACGCCTGGACGGGCGGATTAAAGCACCGCGCAAAACTCGATGACAATACGCCGCTCGCGCATTTTGCCGAAACGCTGGAGAAAACTGTGGTCGATACCGTGGAAAGCGGCTTCATGACCAAGGATCTCGCGCTTCTGGTTGGCCCGGATCAACGCTGGCTGACCACTATGGGCTTTCTTGAGAAGATCGACGAGAACCTCAACAAGGCGCTGGCGGGGTAGCCCTCAAGGCCCTGCCGCAGCGGGCGGCCGGGCGAGCCAAACACTCAATGGCCCCGGTTATGGATGCGCCCATATAGGCGCGTGATGATCCGGCTTGCGGTTTTCTCGAACAGGCATGGGATGAAGGCATGCACCAGCGCCGCCCCCGCCGCGCCAAAGAGCAGGGCCGCGAAACGCATCGCGAACCACATGTGTTGAAGAAAAGTCTCATCGACAGTCGCCGGGTGGGACAGAAAAATACGTTGGATCATGCGAGGTCTCCTTTGTGTTTCGTCGTTTATAATCATGCATATTTGAAAATTTTTCCCAATAATTGCGCTAATTCGATTTACGGTGTGAGAATATCCCGACATAACCGTATTTATGGTGACAATTGATGATATCGACCGACGAATCCTGGCGCTCCTGCAACAGGATGCCAGCCAATCGCTTGACGCGCTCGGAGCTGCGGTCCACCTCAGCCGCAACGCTTGTTGGCGCCGTATCAAGGCGCTTGAAACCGCAGGCGTCATTTCGGCGCGTGTGACCCTGCTGGATCCCGACAAGCTCGGGCTTGGGCTAATGGTCTTCATGATGATCCGCACCAATGCCCATGCCCCCGACTGGCTGGAAACCTTCAAAAAGGCCACACAAACCATGCCTGAAATCCTCGGGGTCTACCGTATGACGGGTGATCTGGATTATCTTATCCGCGCGCGGGTTGCCGATATGGCCGATTATGATCGCCTCTATCAGGCTCTGATCCGCCGCGTCCCGCTTTCGGATGTATCGGCCAGTTTCGTCATGGAACAGATCAAAGACACCCACGTCCTGCCCCTCTGAACAAACCCTCTGAACAAAAAAGGTCCGCTCATGCCGCCGCATTACATCTACCTCATTGTGGCCATCATCGCCGAAACAATTGGCACGACCGCGCTGCAAGCCAGTCAGCAATTCAGCCGCCTGTGGCCCTCTGTGTTGGTGGTGATCGCTTATGGCGTTTCGTTTTATCTGCTGGCATTGGCGTTGAAATTCATGCCTGTCGGGATCGTCTATGCGATCTGGTCCGGCCTCGGCATCGTGATGATTTCGATCATCGGTTTCGTGATTTTTGGCCAGCACCTCGACATGCCGGCTGTGCTGGGGTTGAGCCTGATCATTGCCGGTATTCTGATCATTCACCTGTTTTCCCAAAGCACCAGCCATTAGGCGTTAGCCGTCTTTGCAGATTTCCCCTAGCAATCTGGCAGGAGGCGCGGTATGCGCCCCCAAACAAACGCGCTCCCGGCGCGACATTCCCCAATAAAGGCTCTCGTCATGGACCTGCGAAACATCGCAATCATCGCTCACGTTGACCACGGTAAAACCACGCTTGTGGATGAATTGCTCAAACAATCGGGCACCTACCGCGAAAATCAAGCCACCGCCGAACGCGCCATGGATAGTAATGATCTGGAGCGCGAGCGCGGTATTACCATCCTCGCCAAAGCCACTTCGGTGGAGTGGAAAGGCACCCGCATCAATATCGTGGACACGCCCGGTCACGCCGATTTCGGCGGGGAAGTCGAGCGCATTCTATCGATGGTCGACGGTGTTGTGTTACTGGTGGATGCCGCCGAAGGGCCGATGCCGCAAACCAAATTCGTAACCTCCAAGGCGCTGGCGCTGGGGTTGCGTCCGATTGTGGTGTTGAACAAGGTCGATAAGCCCGATGCGGAACCCGACCGTGCGCTCGATGAATGTTTCGATCTGTTCGCCAACCTCGGGGCGGATGACAACCAGCTTGATTTCCCCGCAATGTATGCTTCGGGGCGTAACGGCTGGGCCGATATTGAATTGGACGGACCGCGCAAAGATCTCTCCGCGTTGTTCGATCTGGTGGTCGAACATGTGCCAAGTCCTGCGCAGGTTGCGCGCCGCGAAGAACCGTTTCAAATGCTGGCCACGACCCTCGGCGCGGATCCCTTCATCGGGCGCATCCTGACTGGTCGGGTCGAAGCCGGAACACTGAAAGCGGGCGAAACCGTCAAGGCTCTGACGCGTGATGGCGGGTTGATCGAGAATTTTCGCGTGACAAAAATCCTCGCCTTCCGTGGGCTGAACCAGCAACCGATTGATCTGGCCGAAGCAGGCGATATCGTGAGCCTTGCTGGCATGTCCAAAGCAACCGTGGCCGATAGTATCGTCGCGCCGCAAGTCACCACCGCCCTGCCCGCACAACCAATTGATCCACCCACCATCACGGTGACATTTGGTATCAATGACAGCCCGCTTGCCGGACGTGACGGCAAGAAAGTTCAGAGCCGCGTGATCCGCGAACGCCTGATGAAAGAGGCCGAATCCAACGTTGCAATCAAGATCAGCGACACGCCTGGTGGTGAGGCCTTTGAGGTCGCGGGACGCGGCGAATTGCAGATGGGCGTTTTGATCGAAAACATGCGCCGCGAGGGATTCGAGCTGAGTATTTCGCGCCCGCAGGTGTTGTTTCGCGACATTGACGGCGTGCGTCATGAGCCCATTGAGGAGGCCACGATTGACGTGGATGATGAATATTCCGGCGCTGTGATCGAAAAAATAACTGGCGTGCGGCGCGGTGAACTGGTCGAGATGAAACCCGCCGGTGCGGGCAAAACACGTATCGTGGCGCATGTGCCCTCGCGCGGTTTGATCGGCTATCACGGCGAATTCCTGACCGATACGCGCGGCACGGGCGTCTTGAACCGGGTGTTTCATGCCTGGGCGCCGCATAAGGGCGCGATCCCGGGACGGCGTGCGGGCGTTTTGATTTCCATGGAAAACGGGACATCGGTCGCCTATGCGCTGTGGAACCTCGAAGAGCGCGGCCGGATGATGATTGGCGCGCAGACCGACATTTACACCGGTATGATCATCGGCGAGCACAGCCGTGAAAACGATCTTGAGGTGAACCCGCTGAAGGGCAAAAAACTGACCAATGTGCGCGCCTCCGGCACCGATGAAGCGGTGCGGTTGACAACGCCAATCACGCTGAGCCTTGAAGAGGCCATCGCCTATATTGACGATGATGAGTTGGTCGAAGTGACCCCAAATGCGATCCGCTTGCGCAAGCGTTATCTTGATCCGCATGAGCGCAAACGCATGGCGCGCGCGGGCTGAGCCACGCGCCGAAGACCGTAAAAAGGGCCGCTCGATTGGAGCGGCCTTTTTTATTCGCTGATCTCTATGATCATCAATTCGCGTTCACTGGCGTCGCGTGCGTGGCTTAATGCTCGCTGATAAACTTCGGAATTGTAACATTTTTCTGCGGTTTCGACATCCGGAAAACGCGCAACAACATTGCGCGGGCGGGCTTGTCCTTCGAGTTGGACAAACCGACCGCCTCTCGCAATAAATACGCCACCGTGATCGGCAATCGCCTGTGTCGCGAGGGCTGCGTATTTGCCATAGGCCTCCTCATCGGTGACCGTCACATGTGCAATCCATAGAGCACCCATCGTTTTATCCTTTTACCACTGCTTCGGCAGCCGCGATTGCAGCCGCTGCATTTTGCGCGTCTTTTGCGCCGCCCTGCGCCATATCGGGGCGTCCACCACCGCCTTTGCCGCCAAGTTCCGCCACTGCGGCCTTGACGATATCAACGGCAGAAAGCTTCGCGATGAGGTCTTTGGTCACGCCCGCCGCCACCGCCACTTTGCCGTCGGCTTCTGCGATCAGCAATACCGCCCCGCTGCCAAGTTTGTCTTTGAATTGATCCACGAGCGCGGGGAGGTCTTTGCCCGTGATACCGGATACGACCTGCGCCATGAAGGCCACGCCGCCGACGTCACGGGTTTCCGGCACTGCCGCGCCACCGCCGCCCGACATGGCCAGTTCCCGGCGCAATTGCGCCACCTCATTGGACAAAGCGCGCCGCTCTTCCATCAAAGCGCGTACCCGCTCGGGCACATCACTGGACGGTGCCTTGAGATCAAGCGCGACCTGCGCCAAACGATCATCCTGCCCGCGCAGATATGAGAGGGCCGCAGCGCCGGTTAGGGCTTCGATCCGACGCACCCCGGCACTGCTTGCGCTGTCCCCAAGCATAACGAACGCCCCGATGTCCCCGGTCCGGCGCACATGCGTACCGCCGCAGAGCTCCAGCGAATAGGTCGCCTCATCCGCGCCCTTGCCGGACCCTGCCTTTTGACCCATTGAAACGACACGTACCTCATCGCCATATTTTTCGCCAAAAAGCGCTTGCGCGCCGAGCGCACGGGCATCATCGGGCGTCATGATGCGAGTCTCAACCGCCGCGTTTTGGCGAATATAGGCGTTCACATCCATTTCCACCCCGATCAGCTCCTCCCGGCTCAACGCCTGGGTATGACTGAAATCAAAGCGCAAACGGTCATCCGCGTTCAATGATCCGCGCTGCGCCACGTGATCGCCCAGGGCCTCGCGCAAGGCTTCGTGCAACAAATGCGTGGCCGAATGGTTTGCCCGGATCGCCGCGCGGCGGGAATGGTCGACTTCCAGTACAGCCGCCTCGCCGACTTTTAGGGTGCCTTGCGTGATTTGGGCGATGTGAACGAAAACGCCAGCGGTTTTGCGCGTATCGGTGATGTCGGCGACACCGCTGGCTGTGCGCAACGTGCCACGATCCCCGATCTGACCCCCGCTTTCGGCGTAAAACGGCGTCTGGTTCAGCGCGATCTGCACGCTATCACCGGTTTTAACCGAGCCAACCGCGGCCCCATCCTGCACCAACGCTACGATCTGACCCTCAGCCATTTCCGTGTCATAGCCCAGAAAATCCGTCGCGCCGTGCTGATCCGCGACATCGAACCAGATTGTCGCATCCGCCGCTTCCCCCGATCCAGACCACGCCGCGCGCGCCTTGGCTTTCTGCTCGGCCATCGCGGCATCAAACCCTTCGGTGTCCACAGCGCGGCCTTTTTCACGCAGCGCATCCTGGGTCAGATCAAGCGGAAATCCAAAAGTGTCATAAAGCTTGAAGGCTGTTTTTCCCGGCAAGGTCGCGCCGTCATCCAAATGCACAAGCTCTTCGTCGAGAAGTTTTAGCCCGCGCTCCAATGTCTGGCGGAACCGGGTTTCCTCTTGCAACAGCGTCTGTTCAATCATGCTCTGGGCCTGACCGAGTTCGGGATAGGCCGCGCCCATCTGGCGCACCAAAGCAGGCACAAGCCGGTGCATCAGAGGATCTTTTGCCCCCAGAAGATGCGCATGACGCATGGCGCGGCGCATGATCCGGCGCAAGACATAGCCGCGCCCATCATTGGACGGCATCACCCCATCCGCCATCAGGAAGGACGTCGAGCGCAGATGATCTGCAATGACCCTGTGGTGCGTGATGACCTTATCATCGGTCCCGGTAGAGGAGGCATCTGCGGAGGCCTCCACCAAAGCCCGCATCAGGTCAGTTTCAAAGACGTTATTGGTGCCCTGAAGCAGGGATGAAATCCGTTCCAGGCCCATGCCCGTGTCAATGGATTGCATGGGCAGCGGTTTGGTTGAGCCGTCCTCGAATTGTTCATCCTGCATGAAAACGAGATTCCAGATTTCGATGAACCGGTCCCCATCCTCTTCCGGCGAGCCGGGAGGACCACCCCAGATGTGATCGCCATGATCGAAAAACACCTCGGTGCACGGCCCACAGGGACCGGTCGGCCCCATCCGCCAGAAATTATCATCCGTGGCGATCCGGATGATGCGGTCATCGGGCAGGCCTGCAACTTTTTTCCAGATCGCGGCGGCCTCTTCATCGGTGTGATAGACCGTGACCAACAGCTTTTCCTTGGGAATGCCCAACTCCTTGGTCAGCACTTCCCAGGCAAAGGGAATGGCTTGCTCCTTGAAATAATCGCCAAAGCTGAAGTTCCCAAGCATCTCGAAGAAAGTCAAATGGCGCGCGGTCATGCCGACATTGTCCAGATCATTGTGCTTGCCACCGGCGCGCACGCATTTCTGTGCGGTGGTGGCGCGTTGATAATCTCGTGTCTCAATGCCGGTAAACAGGTTCTTGAACTGCACCATGCCGGAATTGGCGAACATCAATGTTGGATCATTGCGCGGGACCAGCGGGCTTGAAGACACGACCGCATGGCCCTGCTTGTCGAAATAGGACAGGAAGGTGGAGCGGATATCGTTCAGCGTTTGCATGATGCGGGGCCTTTGAGCAGGAATTTCACGTCTTGCTCAAATAGCCGCCCCGATGGCCGCTGTCCACGGGGCAAGCGGGGTGTGGCAACGAAAACAGGGCGCGCCGCTTTGGCACGCCCTGCATTTTGGTTTATGCTTGGAAGGGTCAGGCCTCCAGCACGCCGTCATCGTCTTTGCGCTCGGCTTTTGGCATGTCGAAATCCAGACCATGTGCGGCGCGGATCTTATCTTCGATCTCCAGCGCCATCTGGACGTTTTCACGCAGGAAACCTTTGGCGTTCTCACGCCCTTGCCCGATGCGTTCATCGCCATAGCTGAACCAGGAGCCCGATTTATCCACGACCCCGGCGGCCACGCCCAGATCAAGCAATTCGCCCATCTTGGAGATGCCTTCGCCATACATGATGTCAAATTCCACCTGCTTGAAGGGGGCCGCGACCTTGTTTTTCACAACCTTGACGCGGGTGTGGTTGCCGACGATTTCATCGCGGTCCTTGAGCGCGCCGATGCGGCGGATGTCCAGACGCACGGAAGAATAGAATTTGAGCGCATTACCACCTGTCGTCGTTTCAGGCGAGCCGAACATGACGCCGATTTTCATACGGATCTGGTTGATGAAGATGACCATGCAGTTGCTGCGGCTGATCGAACCGGTCAGTTTGCGCATGGCCTGGCTCATCAGGCGGGCCTGCACGCCGACAGAACTGTCACCCATGTCACCTTCAAGCTCGGATTTCGGCGTCAGGGCCGCAACCGAATCGACCACGACCATGTTCACCGCGCCCGAGCGCACCAGCGTGTCGGTGATTTCCAACGCCTGCTCGCCCGTGTCGGGTTGGCTGATCAGCAATTCGTCGATGTCCACGCCGAGCTTTTTGGCATAGCTGGGATCAAGCGCGTGTTCCGCATCCACAAACGCACATACGCCGCCGGCTTTCTGCTGTTCGGCAACACAATGCAGTGTCAGCGTGGTTTTGCCGGAGCTTTCGGGTCCGTAAATCTCAACGATGCGCCCCATTGGCAGACCGCCGATCCCAAGCGCGATATCAAGACCCAGCGATCCGGTGGAGCTTGATTTAATATCCTGAACCGCACCAGCGGTACCGAGCTTCATGATCGAACCCTTGCCGAACTGCCGTTCAATCTGCGCCAGGGCGGAATCAAGCGCCTTCTGCTTGTCTGCTGTTTTTTTGCTGTTCATGCTCAATAAATCTGCCGTTGCCATTGCGTTTCCTTTTAGTGTCATACTTCGCCAAAATCAGCAATGACGCCGCTATAGCGAAAACAGGATGTTCTCATTCCGTTCCTTATGAGATCAAAAAGAGAACATTTCAATCAAAATTTCACTAAATGATCATCAACCGAATCTGGTTAAAGAGCGGTTTAAATTGACTGGAATTTGCCCGCAATTTGGTGCGGATGGTAAAAGGATCATAAAAAACAAATTGTTATGATGCGTATATGATGTAAAAATCACCCCAACCCACGGTGCAATGTGTGCTCATGGCAGTCCCAAATTCCATGCCTGCGCGAGAGATATGGAGGTTTGGTCTGAGGTGTCGCAATCTTGCAGGCCGCACTTAATGCAATTGACGGTGAACCGTATCGGTCAGATCGCTCAGCGAGAAGGGTTTGGGCAGAAACACCGAATTGGGAATCTTGATCTGGGCTTCGCCGAAACTGTCCTCGGCATATCCCGAAACAAACACGACCCTCACGCCCGGGCGCTCCTTGAGCGCCTCGCGCACCCAACTTGGCCCGTCCATACCCGGCATTACGACATCGGTGACAAAAACGTCGATATTCAGCGACGCATCCTCCAATGTCTTTAACGCCGCCTCCGCCGAATCCGCCTCCAAAACCGTATACCCCCGCAGACGTAGCGCGCGGCTGGCAAAGGCGCGCACAGGTGCCTCGTCTTCCACCAGCAAAATGACACCATCCCCATGCTTGGCGGCTGGTTTTACCTCGATCGGTTTGGGTGCGGCCACGGGCAGGTCGACCTCTTCGAGAACCGGGAAATAGAGTGTGAACGTCGTCCCGACCTCCAACTTGCTATCGACAAAAATGTAACCGCCCGTTTGTTTGATAATACCATAAGCCGTGGACAGGCCCAGCCCCGTGCCTTCACCGGTCCGCTTTGTGGTGAAAAACGGTTCGAAAACCTTTTGCAGCTTATCCGGCGCAATCCCGACGCCGTCATCTGAGACCTGAACCGTGACGTAGCGCCCGACCGGCACGCTCACGCGGTCCCGTTCCAGCGGCGCGTTCAGATCGGTACATTCGGTTACGATGCGAATCTCCCCGCCTTGCCGCATCGCATCGCGTGCATTGACCACCAGGTTCATCAACACCTGTTCCAACTGACGCTTATCCGCGCGGATTGGTGGCAAAACCGGATCATGGCTCAGCGTTAGGGTGATTTTTTCGCCCACCAGCCGGTTCAAAAGATGGGTCAGATCGGACAGTGTATCGCGCATATCCAGCGTTTCCGGGCGCAGGGTCTGTTTGCGCGAAAATGCCAACAATTGCCCCACAAGGGCGGCGGCACGATTGGCGTTCTGATTGATCTGCACCAGATCGCTGAAATCGGGATCGCCCTGATCATGGCGCAGCAGCAGCAGGTCACAATGGCCCGAAATCGCCGTGAGCAGGTTGTTGAAATCATGCGCCACCCCGCCGGCCAATTGCCCGATGGCCTGCATTTTCTGGCTTTGGACGAATTGCGCCTCGAGTGACTTCAATTCGGTCGCATCATTGAGGACGGCAATAAGCGCAGGCTTTCCCTCTTCGGTGACGCGGTTGAGCGTGACCTGAACGAACACCTCCTTATCGGTGCGTTTGAGGCGCAGGAATTCCGATTGCTGCGTAGCGCGCCCGGCCAGTGTTTCGGCGAGCCACCCGGTGATGGAACGCCCAAGCCCTTCCATCAGATCTGACAGATGCACTTTGTTCTTGAGCGAAATACCGATCAAACTGGCGGCCAGACGGTTGTAAGCTTGAATATCGCCCTCGGGGCTGACCTTGAGGAGCGGTACCGGTAAGTCCTGAAAAACGTTCCAACCATCGCTGGCAAGTGTTTCGGCTCCTGGCGGCAACAGGTAGATCGCACGCCGACCCGCTCCGGCTTCCACTTCGCTGACCAAGGCGCGCGTCGGCCCCTCGACCCCCGTGATATCACAGACGGTTCCCGGCACGATGGGCAGGTATTTGAACAAGCGGTCAAGCGATTTGATCCGCCCCCCGGCGAGTTTTCGCGCCTCTTCGTTCATATAAAGAACCGCGTTCGTGCGCCCTACCAGCAGCATCGGGAGCATCGGCCCATCCGCAGTTTGTTGCGCATTTGGCACATCTTCCAGGCGCCATAGATACTGCCCGGTACCAGCGGGGTGCACCGACAGGCGGATATGCCCGCGCCGTGTCACCAGGTCTTCACGCGCGCAACCTTCCGTGTCGGCGCGAACCTGAAGGCGAAACATGATCCCGCTTGGGTTGGCGAGGGTGTTTTTCAGCGTCCCGCTTACAGTAGCCCCCAGATCGGCCTCAAAACGTTTACGCGCGGACAGGTTTGCAGAGAGAATTTCGCCCTCTTCATCTGCCAGAAAACTCGGGGCGGCGTCGTTATCGATGAAATCCGAAATCGTCGCCAGCGTATCGGTGCGGCGCGCGGAAAATCGATGGGAAAGCCACATCAACAGCCCACTAAGCCCAATCAGGGCAATGCAAGCCGAAAATAACGCCTGCCGCAAGAGCGGGTGGGGCGCGGCGAGCGCCAATATTCCCAGCAGCACGGCAGTTAGAACAAGCGTTCCCAACCGTTTTTGAGCGTGCAGCGCGATGCGCGTCAGCTTGGACGGTGTCAAGGCGCTTCCCGGCAAAATCATACTCCTATTACTTCGAATCATTGAGGCATTAACACGTGGCAGAAGTTAAGCTTGGCTTAACCACGATAGATGAACGCCTTAAGGTTGAGTATGGTCAGTCCTTCACGCGCGTCAAGTGTGCAGAAAAAAAACCGTCACCTGTGTCTGATACGCTGAAGCGGCGTTCGAATGTACAATGCCAGTCGGGGTTCCGTTCCACAAATGTTGCGACGCGGTCTTCGTTTTCAACCCGCAGGACGGAACAGGTAGCATAGATCAGCCAGCCGTTCGGGTGCACGCTTTGCACGGCGTCATCCAGAATATTGTCCTGAATCTGCGTTAGCTCATCAAGCCGTTCAGGATAAAGGGCCCATTTGGCGTGGGGTGCGCGCCGCCAGGAACCGCTGCCCGAACAGGGCGCATCACAGAGCACCAGATCGAAAGGATCAAGCGCGCCAAGGGTTTCACGCGTAACCTGCGCAACAGGTGTCCCGGCGCGCAGGGCGCGCGCGGGCAGGTCACGCATGCGCCCAGGATCAATGTCATGCGCGCTCACATCACGCCCCTGTGCGGCCATCGCCAGCGCCTTGCCGCCCCCACCAGCACAGAAATCAAGGCACCGCTCAGCCGCAGGCAAATCCGCGATGATCGCCTGAGAGGCGGCATCCTGAAGCTCGACCAGACCTTCGAGATAGACAGGGCTGTTGCGCAATCGCCGCGCGCCAAGCGTCACGCTCAGCGCGGTTTCTGCCAGCGGGTTGATCTCAGTCTCTACCCCTTCGGCTTGCAGCGCGCTCATGGCACCGAGGCGGGTGGTCTTGGCCAGGTTCACCCGCAGGCTGACGGGCGCGCGTTGCGCCAGCGCCAGCGCCGTGGCCTCGGCCTCGCTCCCCAAACTGCGCTGGAATTCCGCAAGAATCCAGTCGGGCAGGTTCCAGCGCTCACCCGTTTCGCCGGAGAAGTCGGGGCTTCGCCTCTCCTCCTCGCTCATAGCCGCTGGCGCATGGCCCTCGCCGGTAAAGAACAGCGCCGGGTCTTCGCCCTGCTGGCGCAGCAATCCGATCATCAAGGCGCGCCCGTCAGTGCCACCGCCCAACACGGCCACGGACCGCCTGTTGCGCAGCACGTCAAACACATGATCGCGCACGGCGGCGCGGTCCTTGGAGCCGGCATAACGGCTGGCACGCGCCCAGCGGGTCAGGGCCTGCTCGGCTGGTGTACCCGCACCGATCACGTCCAAAATCTCGATGGCGGCCGCCACCCGCGCGCCGGGCGTCACCGCGACACCCCACGCGACGGATTAAACCAGATGCGCATCATCCCACCCGATAGTTTGGTGACTCGCGGGTGATCTGAACGTCATGCACGTGACTCTCTTTCAACCCCGCGCCGGTGATCTTGACGAATTTGCAATTGGTGCGCATTTCATCGACCGTCGCGCATCCCGTGTAACCCATTGCGGCGCGCAAACCGCCCACCAATTGGTGCAACACGGCACCGGCAGTGCCCTTATAGGCCACCTGCCCCTCGATACCCTCCGGCACCAGCTTATCGCTGGCCGCGTCCTTCTGGAAATAGCGATCCGCAGAGCCGCTGGCCATGGCGCCGAGGCTGCCCATGCCGCGAAAGCTTTTGAAGCTGCGCCCCTGATAGAGGATCACATCGCCGGGGCTTTCATCGGTGCCTGCGATCATGCTGCCGACCATGGCACAGGACGCCCCCGCTGCGATTGCCTTGGCGAAATCTCCGGAAAATTTGATGCCGCCATCCGCGATCACCGGCGTGTCGCCAGCGGCGGCGGCGCAATCCATGATCGCCGTCAATTGCGGCACGCCAACGCCTGCCACCATACGCGTGGTGCAGATGGAGCCTGGCCCGATGCCGACCTTGACCGCATCCGCGCCCGCATCAATCAAAGCGCGCGTCGCTTCACCGGTGGCGACATTCCCGGCCACAATCTGGACCTCATTGGACAATTCCTTGGCGCGGCGCACGGCAATGGCGACCCCTTCGGAATGCCCATGCGCGGTATCGATCACGATCATATCCGCACCCGCATCGACCAGGGCCTGGCTGCGTTCAAATCCCGCATCCCCCACAGTGGTGGCGGCGGCCACGCGCAGACGGCCCAAATCATCCTTGCAGGCGGTGGGGTTCAGCACGGCCTGTTCGGTATCCTTAAGCGTCAGGAGCCCGGTCAGTTTACCGTCCTTATCGGTGATCAAGAGTTTCTCGATCCGGCGCGCCTTCATCAGGCTGATAGCCTCGTCGCGATCCGCAGGTTCATGCAGAATTGCAAGGTTATCCGTGCTCATCATCACCGAGACCGGCGTGGCATCCTCCTTGGCGAAACGCATGTCGCGGTTGGTCACGATCCCCACGACCCGACCGCGCTCATCCACCACGGGAAAGCCTGTGACGCGGTAGCGTTCCTGCAATGCCTTGGCATCGGCCAGCGTCTGATTGGCGCGCAGGGTGATCGGGTTATAGACGATCCCGCTCTCGAACCGCTTGACGCGGCGTACCTCTTGCGCCTGTTCCTCAATGGACAGGTTACGATGCACCACACCGATGCCGCCCGCCTGTGCCATGGCAATCGCCATGCGTGCTTCGGTGACCGTATCCATGGCCGAACTCAGCAGCGGGATGTTCATGGAAATGGCGCGCGTCACGCGCGTGCGGGTATCGGCTGTGGAGGGAAGAACCGAGGACGCCCCCGGCACCAGCAGCACATCATCAAAGGTTAAAGCCTCACGAATCTCCATAGCAACCTCGCTTTGGGAGTGTCTCATTTGGCAGTTTCCTATTTCACGATGTGGCAAAAATGAAAAGGCTTAAATCCCCGGGTAACGGCCCATTGCCAAAAGCCCGCGCGGCGTGGATGTTGCCCCCAGCAGCCAAAGGAGACACAGATGAGCACACATGGCTATGACGCAGGCAGGCTTGATCTGCCGTTTGTGGGTATTTCCACCTTTGGCAAGCGGCCCTTTGTCGCGGATTGGCACACCATCGACGCCGATGTCGCGGTGCTCGGCGCGCCCTTTGACGCTGGCACGCAGTTTCGCGCGGGCGCGCGTTTCGGGCCGCGCGGGGTGCGTGAGGCATCGACCCTGTTCAGCTTTGGCCACGCGGGTGCCTATGATCACGAGGATGATGCGACCTATCTGCCCGCCGAGGTGCGCATCGTGGATATGGGTGATGCGGATATCATCCATACGGATACCGCGCAAAGCCACGCCAATATCGAAACCGGTGTGCGTGCGGCACTGGCCGCCGGTGCGTTGCCCGTGGTGATCGGCGGGGATCATTCGATCAATATTCCTTGTATTCGCGCCTATGGCGGTCCGGAATATACCGGCCAATCATTTCATATCCTGCAAATCGACGCGCATCTGGATTTCGTCGATGAACGCCACGGGGTGCGCCATGGTCATGGCAATCCGATGCGCCGTGCTGCCGAGATGGAATACGTCAGCGGGCTCACACAGGTCGGCATCCGCAACGTCAGCTCCACCGCGCGCGAGGGCTACGCGGCAGCCCGCGCCATGGGCTCTAACATCATCTCCGTCCGGCAAGCGCGAAACATGGGCACGCGCGGCGTGGCCAATACCCTGCCCGAGGGCGCGCCGGTCTATATCACGCTGGACATCGACGCCTTCTGCCCCTCCATCGCGCCCGGCACCGGCACGCCCAGCCATGGCGGCTTCCTCTATTACGAGGTGCTGGAATTGCTGCAAGCGGTCGCCCAACACCATCCCATCATCGGCATTGATCTGGTCGAGGTTTCCCCCGATCACGACCCCGCAGGCGTGACCTCCATTCTGGCCGCGCAAATCCTGCTGAACCTCTTGGGCTTCATCTTTCACGCCCGCAGGTCCAACCCGGCTTTGGCGGGCGTGGCTTCACGTTGATTTCATAATCAATATGATAATTTCAGACAGGCAATGCCGCGCCAGACGCATTATGTGACGCTGGACGGCCTGCGCCCCGGTGCCTGGGCGGTATGGTGCAGGCAAAACAATCGCAGGTAATCGATCGCAATGACAAATGACCCTCTCGTGGTGTTCACCCCCTCCGGCAAACGCGGACGTTTCGCCGTTGGCACACCGATCCTGACTGCCGCACGCCAGCTCGGTGTCGATCTTGATTCGGTTTGCGGCGGGCGCGGGATTTGTTCCAAATGCCAGATCACGCCGAGCTACGGTGAATTCTCCAAACACGGCGTGACCGTACAGGGCGGTGCCCTCTCGGAGTGGAACTCCGTCGAGCAACGCTACCAGGACAAGCGCGGCCTCAAAGAGGGGCGCCGTCTGGGCTGTCAGGCCGCCGTGCAGGGCGATGTGGTGATCGACGTTCCCCCCGAAAGCCAGGTGCATAAACAAGTGGTGCGCAAACGCGCCGAGGCGCGAGACATCGTGCTCGACCCCTCCACGCGGCTCTATTACGTCGAGGTCGCAGAGCCGGACATGCACGACCCCTCGGGCGATCTGGAACGGCTGCGCGACGCGTTGAAAGACCAGTGGGAGATCGAGAACGTCACTGCCGATCTGCATATCCTGCAAACCATGCAGCCCATCCTGCGCAAGGGGGCGTGGAAAGTCACCGTAGCGGTGCATCTTGGCGACGGTGAAAACCGCCCCCGCATTATGAATATCTGGCCGGGGTATTACGAGGGTACGGTCTACGGGCTCGCGGTTGACCTTGGCTCCACGACCATCGCGGCCCACTTGTGCGATTTGCAAACAGGCGAGGTTCTCGCCTCTTCGGGCGTCATGAATCCTCAGATCCGCTTTGGTGAGGATTTGATGAGCCGGGTGTCCTATTCCATGATGAACGCAAAAGGGGCCGATGAAATGACCCGCGCCGTGCGCGAGGGCATGTGCGGGCTGTTTACGCAGATCGCCGTGGAGGCCGGGATCGACAAGGAATTGATCGTGGATGCGGTTTTTGTCTGCAACCCGGTGATGCATCACCTCCTGCTCGGCATCGACCCGTTCGAGCTGGGACAGGCACCCTTCGCGTTGGCCACGAATAACGCGCTGCGCCTGCGCGCTGATGATCTGGCGCTCAACATTCACCCCTCCGCGCGCATCTATATGCTGCCTTGTATCGCCGGTCATGTCGGCGCGGATGCTGCCGCCGTGGCGCTCTCGGAGGCCCCGGATAAATCCGATGATCTGGTGCTGGTGGTGGATGTCGGGACCAATGCGGAAATCCTGCTCGGCAACCGCGACAAGGTGCTGGCCTGTTCCTCGCCCACCGGTCCCGCCTTTGAGGGCGCACAGATCAGCTCGGGCCAGCGCGCCGCGCCCGGTGCCATTGAGCGTGTGGAAATCGACCCGGTGAGCAAGGCCCCACGCTTCAAGGTCATCGGCTCGGACCTGTGGTCGGATGAGGAGGGCTTTGACGAGGTGATCGCGACCTCCGGCGTCACGGGTATCTGTGGGTCGGGTATCATCGAAATGGTCGCCGAAATGCGCATGCATGGCATTGTCGACGCACCCGGTCTGATCGGATCGCCCGAACAAACCGGCTCGGACCGCTGTTTTCTAGACGGGCGCACCTATTCTTACCGCGTCTATGACGGCGCCGCAGCAGGCGGCCCGCTGATCACCATCACCAACCGCGATATCCGCGAAATCCAGATGGCCAAAGCCGCCCTTTATTCCGGCGCGCGTCTGTTGATGGATAAATTCGGCGTCGACAAGGTCGACCGCGTGGTGCTGGCCGGGGCCTTTGGCGCGCATATCTCGACCAAACATGCGATGGTTTTGGGCATGATCCCCGATGCGCCGCTGGACCGGGTCACATCGGCGGGCAACGCCGCCGGGACCGGGGCCCGCATCGCCCTGCTCAACACCGCCGCGCGCGGTGAAATCGAGGCTACTGTGCGCGCCATCCACAAGATCGAGACCGCCATTGAGCCGCGCTTTCAGGAGCATTTCGTCAATGCCTCCGCGATCCCCAATGCGGTCGAACCCTTCCCGATCCTCAATTCCATCGTGACCCTGCCCACCGCGACCTTCAACACCGGCGGCGGGGATGCCCCGGCGGGCGGGCGTAGGCGACGGCGGCGCGCGTGATCTCGCCTCGGGATTTATCGCGCGCACCACCCTTCTAAAACCTTGAAAGGCATCCCATCCCCTGCGATAAACCACATATTGTGATGGAGAGATGATGCGCCACAGTTACTATGACTTCTTTGCGGGCGGTGGCATGGCGGGCATCGGTCTGGGTGATGCCTGGACCTGCCTGTTTGCCAATGAAAATGATCCGCAGAAGGCCGAGAGCTACCGCGCCAATCATCACGGTGGGCGCGAATTGCTGCTGCGCGATGTGGCCGCTGTGACGCGCGATGATCTGCCGGGATCGCCCGACCTCGTCTGGGCCTCCTTCCCCTGTCAGGACCTGTCGTTGGCGGGCAATGGCGCGGGGCTTGCAGGCAAGCGCAGTGGCATGTTCAAACCCTTCTGGCAGCTCATGCGCGCCCTGCACGCCGACGGTCGGGGGCCGAAAATCATCGCCCTCGAAAACGTCTACGGTGCCATTACCAGCAACGGCGGGCGCGATTTCGCGACACTGGCCGCCGCCTTCTCCGGGCTCGGTTATCGGTTCGGTGCCATGGTCGTGGATGCGGTGCATTTCCTGCCCCAATCGCGGCCTAGGTTTTTCATGATCGGGATTCGCGGCGATCTTGCGGTCCCACCGGGACTGACGGGCGACGGCCCCTGCGCGCTCTGGCACCCGCCCGCATTAGTTGAAGGGTGCAACTTGTTGTCACGCACGGCTGCATCGCGCTGGCGCTGGTGGAACCTGCCCACGCCCCCCGCGCGCAACACCACCCTCGCCAGCCTGATTGAGAATAAACCCACCGGGGTGGCGTGGCACAGCAAGGCGGAAACCAGATACCTGCTCGACATGATGAGCGATCACAACCGCAAGAAGGTCGATGCGGCGTCGCAAGCAGGCGAACGCGTGATCGGCACCATCTATCGGCGCACCCGTACGGGGCCGGATGGCATCAGACGCCAGCGCGCCGAAGTGCGTTTTGATCAGATCGCTGGCTGTTTGCGCACCCCTGCGGGCGGATCAAGCCGCCAGACCATCATGGTGGTGAGCGGCAAGACCATACGCTCGCGTCTGCTCTCCACACGCGAGGCCGCCCTGTTGATGGGCCTGCCCGAAAGCTATGTGCTGCCCGAACGCTATAACGCGGCCTATAAGCTCGCGGGCGACGGTGTCGCCGTACCCGTCGTGCGCCATCTGTCGCAGACGCTTTTTGAACCGGTGCTGCATCGCAATCGCCTGGCTTTGGTCGCCTGACCCCGGCAAGGATCCTCCATGATCGCGCGAAACCCCGACAACACCAATTTCCCGCCCTTTGAGACTGAAGATTTGCGCGCCAATCTGGCGGGTTTTCTGGCGTTGAAATTTGACGATGCCGTGACCGGTAAACCGCGTGCGGTTGGTGGTTTCAAGTGGGGCGTCTATGCGTTTTTCGACTATGACGGCGAGCCGATCTATGTCGGGCAGACCAAGGAGAAACTCAGCACCCGTATCCGACGTCACTTGACGAACCAGCGCACCGATGCGGTGGCAATGTCCGTGCTGGACCCCTTTGAGGTCTATGAGATTGAGGTCTGGCCGCTGGCGCAATTCCAAAACACCGGTGCGGGGGATACGGCGGCCAAGGCGCATCTGGATGCGCTTGAGGACCTTATCTATCAACAAGCGATTGTGCAGAGCACCTTCAAGGCTGTGTTGAACGAAAAGGACCCGCCAACTGCAACGATGGTTGTCGATAAACCGCCCTCGCTGCGCCACTGTCTGGTCTCCGAACCCGTGCATCGGATCAGATCGCATCCGGATTTTCGCATCGCACGGCGGGCCTTGATCCTGTCGCGTCTGGCGCAGGTCATCTCGGAGCGCAAGGTGCAGGGGGGCCTGCGCCGTGTCCTGCTGACACAATCCAAACGGCTGCAATGGCTGGCGGAGCGACGCTATCAGGCGCTCGGTGGCGCGCATTCTCTGGCCGCAACAGATGAGGAACAAAACGACTGACGCGCAGACCGTGCCGCGCTGGATCAGTTTCGTTTTGCGCACCGCAGCCGGCACGCAGACCCTGCCCCTGTTCACATGTTTGAATTCCCCCCAGATCACTCAACGGCCACAAATTCCGTCGTTAATTTCTCGCCAAACCGGTTTCATCGGTACGGGCGGCGGCGAAGGCAAGCCCAAGGCACGCATCCAGAACCCGCGGCATTCAGGATATCTGGATCATCTGCATCCATCATGCTGCCCGGGTCGAGCAGATGCCACGACGCAAAATCACCATAGCGCCTTGCGCAGTCCTTACGAAAACACTATGAGCAACGGCGACGCGGGTGTAGCTCAATGGTAGAGCTTTTGCTTCCCAAGCAAGTGACGAGGGTTCGATTCCCTTCACCCGCTCCAATCCCGCGATGCCTGCACTTAATCGTTGATCGACAGCACATGTTGGATGCTGCGAAACAGAGGCCTTATTTCCATTGGATTGATCGGCAATGGTGCCCATAGCCCACGCCAAATCACTGTCGCGCCAGAACTCAATCGCGGACCTAAATAGCATTAAACCTTGAATGCAGCGCCAAATGCGCGTCATCGCGATCACCATCGCAGTATAATACCGCCAGTTTCATTCCATTAATCCCCATCAAACAGGTTCACATACAAGTCTCGCGCCCGACCAGAAAAAACAATCTGCGACGAAACAACCTGTGCCAAGGCAGTGGTCTAATTCAAAAGGATGTTTCTGAATTTATCACGCAGATCCCGCTTCAAAACCTTGCCCGTGGCATTGCGCGGCAGAGCATCCGTAAAAACGACCGTATCAGGAACCTGCCACCGGGCAATCTTACCCTCGAAAATGCTTAGAACGTCGCCGATATCGGGGTCTTCGCCTTCTGCCTTGACTGCCACCAGCACGGGGCGTTCGTCCCATTTTTCATGGCGCGCGCCAATCACGGCGGCATCCGCCAGCAACGGATGGGCGATGGCGATATTTTCCAGCTCCACCGAACTGATCCACTCGCCGCCCGATTTGATGATGTCCTTGGAGCGATCCTTGATGCTCAGGAACCCGTCTGAATCCAGCGTCGCCACATCGCCGGTATTGAACCACCCGTTCTGCAACGTCTCCTCCGGCGTCGCGCGGAAATAAGCGTTCAGAATGAAATGGCCGCGCACCACCAATTCGCCCTGCGTCTTGCCATCATGCGGCAGGCGCGCGCCCTGATCATCCACGATTGCCAGTTCCACACCCCAAGGCGGGCGGCCCTGATTTTCGCGCAATCGGTGCAGCGCGTCGAGTTCAAGGTCGAGATGTTTGGCCAGCGGTTGATTGACCGAACCGATCGGCGACATTTCCGTCATGCCCCAGGCGTGGATCGTTTCCACACCGTAGCGGTCTCGGAAGGCTTCGATCATCGAGGGTGGACAGGCCGAGCCGCCCACAACGGTCTTCTGCAGGCTTTCGAGCTTGCTGCCTGCCTTTTCCGCCTCCCCCAGAAGGCCCAGCCAGATGGTCGGTACACCCAGTGCGGTGTTCACACGGTGCCGGTCGATCAGCCCAACAAGCGAAGGCCCATCCAGCCCCGGCCCCGGCAGAACCATACGCGCGCCCACCATCGCGCAGGCGTAGGGCGAACCCCAGGCGTTGACGTGGAACATCGGCACCACGGGCAGGACGACGTCCATGGCCGAAAATCCGATGCTATCGGCAAGATTGCTGGCGAAACTGTGCAACACGGTGGAGCGGTGCGAAAACAGAACGCCCTTGGGATTGCCGGTGGTGCCGGACGTGTAACACAGGCTGGAGGCCGTCAATTCATCGAATTGCGGCCAGGCGTATTCGGGATCGCCCTGCGCCAGCAGATCATCATAGGCGATGATGCCGGGCAAGGCCTCTGCCGCCTCCCCGACCTCTGGCTCCATCAGGACAATATGCTTGAGCGTGGTCAGCTTGTCGCGAATGGCCGCCACCAGCGGGACAAAAGTCGCATCGATGAACAACACCTCATCCTCGGCATGGTTGATGATATAAATCAGTTGCTGGGCGAACAGACGCGGATTGATCGTGTGACAGACGAAGCCGCCGCCCGAAACGCCGAAATAGATTTCCAGATGACGGCGGTTGTTCCAGGCGATGGTGGCGCAACGTGCCTGGCGACCCAGCCCAAGACGGTCAAGCACGCTGGCGAGCGCGCGCGCGTTACGGCCGACCGTGCCCCAGCTTATGTGCTCCTCGCCGCCGTGGGTATTGACGGAGATCACATCCGTTTGAGCGTGAAACCGTTGTGCATGCTCGATCAGCGAGGAAATCAACAATGGCGCTGTCATCATCTGGCCGAGCATGTGGAATCTCCCTTGCGTGCTTGCGCGGTGCATGTTGCCACCGTGCATCGCTGGACCCTTTCTGGCAAGTCTTGGCAAATCAAGCCACAGGGCTTAGGGCAAACATATGTCACTTCTCTATCACACACCGCTATCACCGCGCATCCAACAAGACCTTGGGATCACGCCGCCCGCCCCGCTGGCGATGGCGGATCAGGTCCGGTTTTCCGAATTGGATGTGCTGAACCACGTGAACAACGCCGTCTACATGCATTGGTTTGAACGGCTGCGTATCAGATATACGCAGGACTGGGGAATTTCGCGCTTTAGGGGCACGGGGAAGGACCCGCGCATCGTGATCCGGTCGGGAGAGATCCACTATCGCCAGGAAATGCTTATGGATGAGGACTACGTGGTCACTTGCGGATGCACAGCGTTTCGGAACACGTCTTTTTCGCTGTCCCAGGCGCTGTGGTCCGGCGGGACGCTGCGTGCGACATTCGAGTGCGTGCTTGTCATGCTGAATGCGGATGGGTCGGGGAGATACCCAATCCCGGCAGAGGTGCGCGAGCGCTTCGTTCAAATCGACAGTGCGGAGCATCAGCCGTGAAGGTGGCCTGAAAGCCCACCTTACGCGATAAACGCAACCGAACCGTCTAGGTGCCGTAGGGTGGGCTTTGAGGCCACCCGGATCACCCTTCCTGCTTTTGATGTTGATGCAGAAAGCCTACCAGCGCTGCGGTTGAACCATCCTTTTCCGACGCGTCCGCATGGCCTTCAATGATTGGCTGTAGGGAGGTCGCAAGTTCTTTGCCCAACTCGACACCCCATTGATCAAACGAATTGATGCCCAGAATGACGCCCTCGACAAACACGCGATGCTCATAGAGCGCCACGATTTGGCCCAGCACAAAGGGATCGAGCCTTGGATAGGCAAGCGTCGTGGACGGGCGATCACCGGTAAACACCCTATGGCGCGCCTGGCGTTCCAACTCATCCCCGCTTAACCCGGCCGCCTCCATCTTGGCGCGCGCCTCCTCAAGCGACCGCCCGCGCATCAGCGCTTCGGATTGCGCGAGGCAATTGGCGATCAACAGCTGGTGGTGATGGGCTAGATCCGGCTCATGCCCTTCCGCAGCAATCATGAACTCGCAAGGCACAATCCGCGTCCCCTGATGGATCAGCTGGTAAAACGCATGCTGCCCATTGGTTCCCGCCGCGCCCCATACAATCGGCCCGCTCGACACATCCACCGGCGTACCATCCATTTGCACAGCCTTACCGTTGCTTTCCATTTCCAGCTGCTGGAAATAATCCGGCAACCGCGCCAAGCGTTGGTCATAAGGCAACACAGCCCGGCTGGCATATCCGCAGACCTGCGCATGCCAGATCCCGACCAGCGCCAGCATCACCGGCAGGTTTCCAACGCCCTGTGCCGTCTGGAAATGGCGGTCCATCTCCTGCCCGCCCCGCAGAAACGCATCAAAACGATCCGGTCCGATGGCAATCATCAGGGACAATCCAATCGGCCCCCAGAGCGAATAGCGCCCGCCGACCCAATCCTCAAACCCAAATACGCGCTCGGGCGGGATGCCGAAATCGCGGGTCTTTTCCTCAGATGTGCTCAGCGCGGCAAACTGCGCGCTTGCATCACCCCCCTGCGCTTGCATCCAGGCCTTGGCGGTGCGCGCATTGGTCATGGTCTCGATTGTCGTGAAGGTCTTGGAAGCCACAATCACCAAGGTGGTTTTCGCCTCCAGCCCGCGCAGCACATCCGCGATATGCGCCCCATCCACATTGGACACGAAATGGCACCGTGGCCCGTCATGATAAGGCGACAACGCCTGCACCGCCATGGCCGGCCCCAGATCGGATCCGCCAATCCCGATGTTCACCACATCCGTGATATCGCTGTTGCGGATATGGTTGGCGTAAATGCGCATCCGTTCCAGCGTCGCATGGATCCCCGGCATGACATCGAACCCATCCACATACACCGGCCCCCCATCAAGGTTGCGCAGAGCGGTATGCAGAACGGCACGGCCTTCGGTGTCATTGATCGCTTCGCCCCCAAACATCGCGGCGCATTTTGCAGGCGCATCCGCCGCCTCGACCAAGGCGAGCAGCGCGTCACGGGTTTCCGCATCCAGGTTCGTCTTGGAATAATCAAACAGCATATCACCGGTCTGCGCGCTGAACTCTGAGGCCCGGTTGGGGGTGTCAAACAATGACAGGATGGAACGGCCCTGGTTCTTTTCTTTCAGGGCCGCAAGCGCTGCCCACTGCACACTCAGGCTGCCCAATGCACGACCCCCCCTTTGATCACGGCCCCAATTGGAGCGTCCTGCGGCGGCAATGTCATCGCGCGCTCCAGGGCTGCGCGTTTGTCATCACCAAAAATCACCAGATGTTTGTCCATCGCCCCCGCCAGCGCGGGCGCGCTCAGCGAGATGCGATCCTCTGGCTGGTCTGGCGGGCTCACCGCGCAAATCAACGGCGCATCACGCCCCATCGCCTCCGCCAATCCCGGCGCACCCGGAAACAGCGAGGCCGTATGCATATCCGCACCCATGCCCAGCAACAAAACCGAAATCGGCACCTCTCCGGTCAATTTCTGTGACAGCTGCGGCGCGGCCTCCTGCGCGCGCAGACCCTGCCGATAATAGGACACAAACCGCGCCGCCGCCGCTTTCCCGGTCAACAGCCGCGCCTTGACCAGCCCGGCGTTGGAGCGCGCATGATCATCGGGCACCCAGCGCTCATCCGTCAGCATCACATGCACCCGGTGCCAGTCGATCTCCACCGAACTCATCGCATCAAAGATCGGCCCCGGCGTGGTCCCGCCGGGCACCGCAAAACTGGCAAATTCATGCTGCAACAAACACTTGCGCAAATCGCTGGTCAACGCGTGGGCGATATTCATCACCGCCATGTCGCGATCCGCGTTTTCAATAAACTTCATGGTGTGACCTCCCGCCATTCCCGCCCGTCACGGCGCATCAATTGCGCGGATGCATCCGGGCCTGCGCTATGGCTGTCATAGGGTTTTGGCACGTCATTGCTATTTGTCCACCCCTCAATGATCGGATCGGTCCAGGCCCAGGCGGCCTCGACCTCATCCCCGCGCATGAACAGCGTCTGATTGCCCCGGATCACATCCATGATCAAGCGTTCATAGGCATCCACATTATCCGCCCCCTCCGGCCCAAGCGCATCCGCAAATGTCATGTCCAGCGGCACGTCGATCAACCGCATACCACCAGGCCCCGGTTCCTTGATCGTCACGCCAAGCTTGATGCCCTCATTGGGTTGCAAGCGGATCGATAGCACATTGCGGTGGCGTCCGGCCTCCTCGCCAAAAATCGAATGCGGGGTGTCCTTGAAGACAATCGAAATTTCTGAGGAGCGCGCACAAAGCCGCTTGCCCGTGCGCAGATAAAACGGCGTTGCCGCCCACCGCCAATTGGCAATATGGGTTTTCATCGCGATGAAACTCTCGGTCTTGGACTTGGGATTATCGACCGCGGTGCGATAATCGGGGTGCTCATCGGGATCATCCACATCCGCGCCGTATTGGCCGCGCACGATGTGATGTGGCTCCACAGGTTCCAGCGCGCGAATGACCTTCAACTTTTCATCACGCACCGCATCCGGGTCAAACCTTGCGGGCGGCTCCATCGCGATCAGGCAGAGCAATTGCATCAGGTGGTTCTGCACCATGTCGCGCATCGCACCGGATTTGTCGTAATATTCACCGCGCCCGCCCACGCCGACCGTTTCGGCCACGGTGATCTGGATGTGATCCACAAACTGGCTATTCCAGAGCGGCTCAAACAGCATATTGCCAAAGCGCACCGCCATCAGGTTTTGCACCGTCTCCTTGCCCAGATAATGATCGATGCGGTAAATCTGGCTCTCCTCAAAGAACGCCGCCAGATCTCCGTTTAGCTTCTGTGCCGTCTCAAGATCGCGGCCAAAGGGTTTTTCAACCACAATACGGCTGTTGTGATCCGTCAGCCCGTGATTGTTCAGCCGCTCGGCCAAATCACCAAACAGGCTGGGGGCCACGGAGAAGTAAAATGCGCGCACGACCTTGCGCCGCATCAACGCCTTAAGATCGCGCCAGCCGGTCTCCCCGCGGGCATCAATCGCGACATAGGAGAGGTTTTGCAAAAAGGCGCTCAACTGGGCTTCATCGGTCTTTTCCACGCCGCCGAATTCCAAAATAGCATCCCGGATCATGTCACGATACGCGGCTTCGCTGATCTCGGTACGCGCGGCGCCAATAACATGCGCATTATCTGGCATCTGCCCCGCACAAAACCGACGGAACAACCCCGGCAAGATTTTGCGACGCGCCAGATCACCCGTGCCGCCAAAGATTACGAGATCGAAAGGATCGACCGGAATTACGCGCGAAACCATATGGTGTCATCCTGATTGACGGCGTCCATTCGCCGCAGTTGATGTTAGCGCAAACATGCCCCAAGAATCCTGCAATCACAAGAGCGTGCTTTAGTAGTAAAACCGGTTTTCTTACATTTATATATCTCTTAGCACAGTTTTACAAAAACCACCCAAGGACGTTATCCTTTATGAAAGATCTCGCAGCGGCCAACGCAGGCAAGTTCCTAGACCCTGAACGCACCGCAAAGGGTGAAGAACGTGCGCATGTCAGCCTGAGCGCGCCGAAAACGCTTTGGTTTAACACCGGGACGCTGTGCAACATCGAATGTGTGAACTGCTATATCGAGAGCAGCCCGAGCAATGATGCGTTGGTCTATATCAGCGCGGATGAGGTGAGCGACTACCTCGATCAGATCAAAACCCGCAGCTGGCCGATCACGGAGATCGCTTTCACGGGGGGCGAGCCCTTCATGAACCCGCAGATGATCGAGATCGCTCGCCGGTCGCTGGCACGCGGCTTTGATGTTTTGATCCTGACCAATGCGATGCGCCCGATGATGCGCACCAAGATGCAGGCGGGCTTGAAGGAATTGAACGCCGCTTATCCCGGCAAACTGACGTTGCGCATTTCCGTCGATCATTACAGCGCGGCGTTGCATGATGCTGAGCGCGGTGTCGGGGCCTTTGACAAGACGCTGGCGGGGATGAAATGGCTGCGCGATGCCGGGATCACGATGGCCGTTGCAGGTCGGTCGATCATGGCCCATAGCGAGGCCGAGAGCCGGGCGGGGTATGCCGATTTCTATGCACGCCACGGCTTTGAGATTGATGCGATGGACCCCGGCGCGACCGTCCTGTTTCCGGAAATGGACGAGAGCGTTGAGGTGCCCGAGATCACCACCGCCTGTTGGGATATCTTGGGTAAATCACCAGACGCGCTGATGTGCGCCTCCTCGCGCATGGTGGTCAAGCGCAAAGGGGCCGCGCGCCCTGCCGTGCTGGCCTGCACGCTCCTGCCCTATGCGCCCGAGTTTGAACTGGGGGCGACACTGGCCGAGGCTGAACGCGATGTTTCGCTCAATCACCCGCATTGCGCGAAATTCTGCGTTCTTGGTGGTGCCAGCTGCTCTGCCTGAGACGGGTCAGTTGATGCGCATTGAACGCTTCACGATCCTGCATCAGCTTTATGCGCCAGCGAGAAATGACGCCATTGTGCATGTTGAGCAGCAGATCAGACTCCGTGACCCGATAGGTTCCGCGCGTCGCGCGCCTGTCCGGTCAGGACCCCCTTAGTGTAGTGTAAACTCACCCGTTACATTGCGCCATTCTCCGGAACTGAGCATCTTGCGATGGGTAAATCGCACTGAATGCAGCGGCCCTTCGATTTCGGATTGCCAGAATTCTACGAATTTGAACAGCTTGGGGTGGTCGGGCGCGATGTCATATTCCTGCCAGACGAAGCTGTTGAGCACATGGGTATAATCGGGCATATGATAGAAGAATTCCGCCGTTGTCAGGCCATATCCTTTCAGCATCAGTTCGGTTTCAGATTGGGGCATATTGTGTCCTCTTGACTGCTACAGAATTCCAGAATGCCATGGATAAATTACTTTTCAATGAAAACAATATATTAGCACTTGACTGTGATGGCTGCCAAGGACGAGAAGCCTCAGGCATTGCACCTCATATGCGCCGCTGATAAGGTCGTTCTACAATATATAGACCCCGCGGCAAAGATGGGCAAAGCACGTGAGCGATACACCACAACCCCCTGAGAACGATGATGAAATGACGCCTGAGCGGCCTGTCTATGACGGTCCCTCGGTCAGCATCGAACATGAGATGCGCACGTCCTACCTTGATTATGCCATGTCGGTTATCGTCAGCCGGGCGATCCCTGATTTGCGCGATGGGTTGAAACCGGTGCACCGCCGCATCCTGTTTGCGATGCATGAAACCGGCAATACGCACGATAAATCCTACCGTAAATCCGCGCGCCCGGTTGGTGATGTGATGGGTCAATACCACCCGCATGGGGATTCCGCGATTTACGACGCCCTTGTGCGGATGGCGCAGGATTTCTCCATGTCGCTGCCGTTGCTGGATGGGCAGGGTAATTTTGGCTCCATGGACGGCGATAACCCGGCCGCGATGCGTTATACCGAAGTGCGCATGGACAAGCCTGCCGCCTATCTCCTGGCGGACATCGACAAGGATACTGTCGATTATCAGGACAACTATGATGGCAAGCAGCAGGAGCCGACCGTGCTCCCTGCCCGCTTTCCCAACATGCTGGTCAATGGTGCCGGTGGGATTGCCGTCGGCATGGCCACCAATATCCCGCCGCATAACTTAGGCGAAGTGATTGATGCGACGTTGGCGCTAATTGAGGAGCCGGATTTGACGTCCGAGCAACTCATCGAATATGTGCCCGGTCCCGATTTCCCGACCGGCGGCATCATGCTGGGCCGCACGGGCGCGCGCAAAGCCTACCTTGAAGGGCGTGGCAGCGTTATCATCCGCGCTAAAACCCGCGTTGAAGAAATCCGCAAGGACCGTTGGGCCATCGTCGTCGATGAGATCCCCTATCAGGTCAACAAGGCCTCGATGATCGAGAAAATCGCCGAGCAGGTACGCGAAAAGAAGATCGAAGGCATCTCCCACGTACAAGACGAATCCGACCGCAATGGCGTGCGGGTTGTGGTGGAGTTGAAACGTGACGCCACCGCCGAGGTGGTGATGAACCAGCTTTACCGTTTCACGCCGATGCAGACCTATTTCGGCTGTAACATGCTGGCGCTAAACGGCGGGCGCCCCGAACAGCTCACCCTGCGCAAGTTCCTGACCTATTTCATCGATTTCCGCGAGGATGTCGTCGCGCGCCGCACCGCCTATCTGTTGCGCAAGGCCCGCGAACGCAGCCACGTGCTCTGTGGACTCGCCGTGGCCGTCACCAATATTGACGAAATCGTCGCGACCATCCGCTCCTCTGCTGACGCCGCCGAGGCGCGCAGCAAGCTGATGACGCGCCGCTGGCCTGCGCAGGACATCCTGCCCTATATCGCGCTGATCGACGATCCGACCCATACCGCGAATGACGATGGCACCTATAACCTGTCGGAAACGCAGGCCCGCGCGATCCTTGAATTGCGCCTGCAACGTCTGACCCAGATCGGCGTGAAAGAGGTCACCGACGAGCTTGAAGAGCTGGCTGGCAAGATCAAGGAATACCTCGAAATTCTGGGCTCGCGCGACCGCATCATGGGCATCATCGCGGATGAGCTGCGCGAAGTGCGCGACCTCTTCGCCGTGCCGCGCCGCACCGAGATCGTCGATTGGTCTGGGGACATGGAAGACGAGGACCTGATCGCGCGTGAGGATATGGTCGTGACCGTGACCTCTGGCGGCTATATCAAACGCACGCCACTCGCCGATTTCCGCAGCCAAAAGCGTGGCGGCAAGGGTGTGTCCGGCATGCAGACCAAAGAGGAGGACGTCATTACCACCCTCTTTGTCGCCAATACCCATACGCAGCTGTTGTTTTTTACCACGGACGGCATGGCCTATAAACTCAAGACCTGGCGTTTGCCCCAGGGGGGTCGCACCTCCAAGGGCAAGGCGATCGTGAATATCCTGCCGATCCCGCCCGGTGTGTCCGTGGCCGATATTATGCCGGTGGATCGCGATGAAAAGGACTGGTCCGAGCTACAGATCGTATTCGCGACCTCTGCGGGCACCGTGCGGCGCAATGCGCTCAGCGATTTCACCAACGTCAAATCCAACGGCAAGATCGCGATGAAGTTCGAGGAGGATCATGCGGAAACCACGCTGATCAATGCGAAAATCGCATCCCGCGATGAAGATGTGATGCTAGTGACGGCCTCCGGGCGTGCTATCCGCTTCCCCAGCGAAGACGTGCGCGTGTTCAATTCGCGCAGTTCGGTCGGCGTGCGCGGTGTGCGCTTGTCCGGCAAGGATAAGGTCGTATCCATGTCGGTGATCCGCCACTTTGATGCGACATCGGATGAACGCGCGGCTTACCTGAAAATGCGCCGTGCGATGGTCGGGTTGACCGATGATACGGAGGCTGCGGATGAGGATGACGCGGATGCAAATGCCACCATCAGCCCGGATCGTTATGCCGAAATGTCGGCGGCTGAAAACCTGATCCTGACGCTGACGGCACAGGGTGCGGGCAAGTTAAGTTCGAGCCATGATTATCCGGTGCGCGGACGTGGCGGCATGGGGGTTCAGGCGATGGATAAAGCCATGCGCGGCGGTGCCTTGGTCGCCTCTTTCCCGGTTGAAATGGACGACCAGATCATGCTGGCCACCTCCAAGGGCCAGTCGATCCGCGTCCCCGTTGAGGGCATTTCGTTCCGTTCCCGCTCTGCGGGCGGTGTAAAAGTGTTCAACACCGGCAAGGGTGAAGAGGTCGTAAGCGTGGCTTGGATTGCGGATCAAGGCGAAGAAGAAAGCGGCGAAGACGAGGCTTAACAGCTTTTCAATTTTTTCCGGGCACAGTGGCGTTTCAAACCTGCGAGGTGCCCGGATGAATGTTTATTGTTGCATGATCACGCTGAAAGATAATGCCAAAGCCCTGCTCTTTGCCAAGGCGCTTGAGGATTGGATGGGCCATTTGCGCGCCAGTGATGCCATCGGTGATTGGCGGCTGATGCGGCGCAAACTAAACCTTGCGGCAGATTGCTATCGAGATTTCCTGTTGGAAATCGAGGTGGATGGCTTGGCGCAGCTCGAAACAGCGTTTCGCCTGACCGGGACCCATGACGATGAAGTCGCTCAATTGCACCGCGCGGTGCATGATTTGATCGAGACTGCGGAATTCGCCCTATATCGTCCCTACCCGGACATGGAACGATCCGAACGCATGGCGCTGCTCTAACCGTTACACCCCATAGATACCGGTGAATTTCTCTTTGAGATAGGCGAGCAGCGGTGCCTCGCTGGGGGCTGACCCGCTGGCTTTTGCAATGACATCGCGCGGCTCATAAAGCCCACCGTGGGTCTGGACATGCTTGCCCAACCACGCGGTTGCGCCGGATGTGTCCCCGCGCGCCAGTTGGGCGTCAAGGTCGGGAAGTGCTGCGCGCATGGCCTTGTTCAAGCACCCTGCGTAGACATTGCCCAAGCTATAGGTCGGGAAGTAACCGAACAATCCAACGGACCAATGCACATCCTGCAAAACGCCGTTCGACGGTTTATCGACGGCAAATCCAAAATCCGCCTCAAAGCGGTCATTCCAAGCGGCCTCCAGCTCAGCGACCTTCAAATCCCCTGCAACCAAAGCGCGCTCCAGATCAAAACGCAGCAGCACATGCAGGTTATATTGCAATTCATCAGCTTCCGTGCGGATGAACCCATTGGAGACGCGATTTACGCAGGCATAAAACGCTTCCTCATCGCGAATGCCAAAATCGCCGAAAGCATCGCGCATCTGCCCGTAAAGCCAGCCGGTAAAGGCGCGGCTGCGTCCGATCTGATTCTCATAGATGCGGCTCTGGCTTTCATGCACGCCCATGGACACGCCCGCCCCCAAGGGGGTCAGCAGGTAATCGGTATGGATGTTCTGCTCATAGGCTGCATGGCCTACTTCATGGATCGTGGAGTAAAAACAATTGAACGGATCGACAGGGTTGGTGCGTGTCGTGATGCGCACATCAAGCCCGGAGCCGGAACTGAACGGATGCACGGCCTTGTCCACCCGCCCGCGTGACATGTCATACCCGAAGGTCTTGGCCAGCTTGCGTGTCAGGCCCATCTGCGCGGCCTCATCAAATTCGCCGGTGAGCCTGGAGGGCGCATCGGCTTCAAGCACGGCGGCGCGCAAGGTGGCAAGCTCGGGACGCAGGGCTCCAAACATCGCCTCCAGCTCAGCACCTGTGGTGCCGGGCTCGTAGTCGGCCAACATCGCATCATAAACGTCACCGCCATCCGCCAGCGCGTGCCCCTCTTCGCGCTTGAGCGTGAGGACCTCGTCAAGCGTCGGGGCAAAACGCGCAAAATCATCGGCCGCGCGCGCATCCGCCCAAACGCCCTGCGCCTTGGATGTGACGCGCGCGATCTGTGCGGCCAATGCGGCGGGGACCTTGCGCGCGCGCTCAAAATCCCGGCGAATGTGACGCAGTTGTGCCGCGGCGACGTCATCCAGCGGCGTGCCAGCAAGGGCGTCGAGCCAATCCCCGACCCGCGGATCAACGCGCCGGGCATGCAGAACACTTGCAATTGCGGCACATTCCTCACCGCGTTGCGGCGCGGCACCGCGCGGCATCATCGTTTCCTGGTCCCACTCCAGACGCCCGGCGATCTGGCTCAGCGCCTGAGTTTCGCGCACGAAAGCCATCAGATCATCATAGGCACTCATGCGGGTTTTCCTCTCAGGGATGTGGCGATGGGATAGCCGCTCAGGAAGCGCGCGCGCAGGATCAGAACCCAAAGGATCACAGCCATGACCTGATGCACCAGCGCGATATGCACGGGCGCGCCATATAGCACGGTGGCAATCCCGATCACGACCTGCAAGGCTACGGCGGCGATCACCGCGTTAAATGCAAAGCGCGTGTTGGGATGTACCGATTTGCGCCCGCGCAGCCAGACGATAAGGGCAAAAGCGGCCAGCAGATACCCCGCGATACGGTGAATAAATTGCACAAGACCGGGGCTTTCAAAGAAGTTCCGCCAGAGGGGGTCCAGCGTCAATGCGCTGGCTGGGAAGACTTGCCCGCCCATCAGGGGCCAGTCGGTATAGCTGCGCCCGGCGTCAATCCCCGCGACCAGCGCCCCGATCAGGATTTGTAGGAAGGCAAAATGCATCAGCCCCGTGGCCATACCCCATTGTTTGGTCTCCTTGGCACGGCGCGCCTGCATCAAATCGCGCCCGGAACGGCCCATTTCCATCGCATACCATGCAATGAACCCCAGGATCACAAAGGCCAGGCCAAGATGCGTGGCCAGCCGGTAACTCGCCACATCGGTGACGCCCTCGCCCTGCGTGACACCAGAGGAAACCATCCACCAGCCGATGGCGCCCTGCGCACCGCCCAAGGCCCCGAGCCACAGTAACTTGGGTGTCCAGCCGGTCGGGATCTGGCGGCGGATCACGAAATATCCAAAGCCCAAGGCCCAGACTACGCCAATCACGCGCCCCAACTGACGATGACCCCATTCCCACCAGTAAATTACTTTGAAATCATGCAGTTCCATCCATTGGTTCTGGATACGGAATTCGTCAATCGCCTGGTATTTGGCGAATTCGGAGTCCCAATCGGCGGCGCTCATCGGCGGCAAGGCCCCGGTAAAGGGCCGCCATTCCGTGATGCTGAGCCCGCTGTCCGTCAGGCGCGTCAGCCCGCCCACGGCGATCATGATGAACACCAGCGCAAAGAGCATCATCAACCATACCCGTATCGCGCCGCGCGCCCCGCCGTGACCCTGATCGATCAACCCCGGTTGCACTGCGAGCCGCGTCGCCTCAATGCTGCCCACTTCCTCGAAAAGCTTTCGCTTACCGCTCATCCTTGCGTCCTCGTCTTGCGCGTCGCCTGCATACCTATGCCCTGTGTGCGGCGGGGTCCAGAGAGACCAGCGCGTCTAGTCGTCGCGCATTTTCCATCGCACCATCTGGCGCAACACCCCGTGCATCATCTGCACATCCGCGCGGGTCAGCGGCATCCGGCTCCACATATTGCGCAGGTTGGTTTTCATCGACTGCGCTTTGTGCTCGGGAAAGAAGAACCCGGCCTGCTCCAGCCGGTCCTGATAGTGATGCGCCAGATGTTCGACTTCGAGCGTTTCGGCCCACTCTGTACCGGCCATTTCGGTGCTCTCATGGGTGACCTCCCCGGTGGCGCGCATCCATTCGTACCCCACCAGCAAAACGCATTGCGCCAGGTTCAGCGAGGCAAACTGCGGATTGACCGGCACCGAAATAATCGCATTGGCGCGCGCGATATCCTCGTTTTCCAACCCCGCCCGTTCGGGGCCAAAAAGCACGGCAACCCGTTGCCCTGCGGCGATTCGTTCTGCTGCAAGGCGCATTGCGGCCTCGGGGCTGAACACCGGTTTGGTCAAATCCCGCGCCCGCGCCGTGGTCGCAAAAACATAAGAACAATCGCCTACGGATGTCGCCACGTCATCGCTGAGTTGCGCCTCATCCAGCAGCCGCCCCGCACCACTGGCCATGGCGGTCGCGTTTGGATTTGGCCAGCCGTCGCGCGGTGCCACGATCCGCATCCGGTCCAGCCCGAAGTTCCACATCGCACGCGCCGCGGCACCGATGTTTTCACCCATCTGTGGGCGCACCAAAACAAAGGCCGGGCAAGCAGGGTGTTCAACAGGATCATTCATAGGGGCCTCATAGGGTGACACCGCCCCGCTCGCAAGCAGGCGCGCGCGATGCCCCCTCAGAAAGGCATAAAAGTTTTCATTTCCCAAAGCTTGCGTTACTGGTCTGAAAAAGATTTCCAAAGGACACGCCCATGGACACGCCCGAGCAACCCCAGCTGTATCTGATCACACCCTCCGAGATTGAGCTCTCGACCTTTCCTGATCTCCTGGCCGCCGTGCTGGATGCGCAGCCCATCGCCTGCGTGCGCCTGAGCCTTGCCACACGCGACGAGGATCGATTGTCACGCGCCGCTGATGCGCTGCGCGAGGTCACACATGCGCGCGACATTGCGCTGGTGCTCAGCGATCACACGCTGTTGGCGGATCGCTTGGGGTTGGATGGCGTCCATTTGAGCGATGCGGCGCGCTCGGTGCGCGACACCCGCAAGACACTTGGTGAAGATGCGATTGTTGGCAGTTTCTGTGCGACCTCGCGTCATGACGGCATGAGCGCGGGCGAAGCGGGCGCGGATTACGTCGCATTTGGTCCCGTGCAAGCGGGCGTCCTTGGCGATGGTAGCTTTGTCGATCTGGAGGTGTTTCAGTGGTGGTCCGAGACCATCGAAGTCCCGGTTGTGGCCGAAGGTGCGCTGGATGAAACCATGGTCCGCACGCTCACGCCCTATACCGATTTCTTTGGCATCGGTGAGGAGATCTGGAATACCGATGATCCCGCCCAATCGCTGGCGCGCCTGGTTGCGGCGATGGGCTGAGGCTTACAAAAACACGCGCTCCACGAACCAATATGCCCCGACTGCCGCGATTGCGCAGGATGCGGGGACAGCGATGCGCGCACGGTACCATTCTTTGCGCGCAAACCAGCCGACACAGGCAAAGGCGATGGCAATCACCGTCAACTGACCCAGTTCAACGCCCACATTGAACCCGATCAGCGCGGGTACAAACTGACCTTCGGGCAGGCCGAAATCCCCCAACACGGAGGCAAAACCCAATCCGTGCAATAAACCGAAACAAAAGATCACCACCGGGCGCCACGGGTTAAGACCTGAGGCGAAGACGTTTTCGATTGCCACAAACACAATAGAGGCCGCAATCAGCGGTTCGACAAGCGCAGGATTGATGCTCACAACGCCCAGAGCACCGAGCGCCAGTGTCACGGTATGCGCCAGCGTGAAGGCGCTGACCTGCCAGACCAACGGCCTGACGCGCGCGCTGAGGAAAAACAGGCCCAGCACAAATAGGATATGATCCAGCCCTTTGGGCAGGATATGGTCAAACCCCACCGGGATATATCCAAAAAACGCCTCGCTCAAACTCTGCGCGCCGCCCCCTGCAAATGCGATGGGCGGGCTGGTCTCACCGCCCGCAAGATATCCGGTAAAGGGGGCATCGACACCCTGTTGGCGCAAAACCAGAGCTCCCGATCCATCGGGCCAGTTCAGCGTCATATTACGCGCGCCCTCCGGCAAAAGCGCCGTCAACGTGAGCAGCGAGATGCGCGGCAACTCCTCGCTCAACCCCTCGGGCACCTCAACGCGGGTGATCCCGAATACCAATGCGCCATCGGCTTCACCCAGCCGCGCTTGGTTCCAAAGATCGACCAACTGTGGCACCCGCGCCCTCAATTCCGACGCGCCCAACCCGCGAAGGGTTGTATAGGCTTCCCCCGCATCATCGTCATCGGTGTTCTGGGCCGCGTCCAGATCAACGCCTGCCAGAAAGGCTTCCAGGTTGATCCGAAAATCGAGAACCACGCTCTGCGCGTCCAGCACGGTCATATCCGCGATCGTTGGGACCAATTCGTGGCTGAGACCGCGGGGGGCCGTGATCGCGAGACCCGCAGTTGACATCACTCCCAAAAGCAGCAGCTTTAAGATAAATGTGTTGAGGGATGACATCATGATATTCTCGCGTCTGTTACTCGGTTGTGCAATGCTGGCGGCCAGCCCTGTGCTTGGCCATGAGTTTTGGATTGACCCACAGAAATATCAAGTGGAAACCGGCGCCCCGCTTGTGGCCGACCTGCGCAATGGCCAAAACTTCGAAGGGATCACCCTGGCGTGGTTTGATAACCGGTTTACGCGGTTTGACATGGCGCAGGGCGATGCGGTCCAGCCCGTAGAGGGGCGCATCGGGGATACGCCCGCGCTGAACACGCTCGCGCCGGGGGATGGGTTGCTGGTCATACTGCATGAAACGACCCCGTCCAGTCTGACCTATAAGGTGTGGGATAAATTCCTCGCCTTCGCCAAACACAAGGATTTCACCAAGGCCGCTGCGGATCACGCGGCCGCGGGATGGCCCCAGGAGGGTTTCCAGGAAAGCTATACCCGTCACGCCAAATCGCTCATTGCCGTTGGGACTGGCTCGGGCGCGGATCGTGCTTACGGGATGGCGACGGAATTTGTCGCCCTTACCAACCCCTATGAACCCGGTTTCGACAATCAGATGCGCGTGCGGGTGCAGTATAACAACGCCCCACGAACGGATGCGCAGATCGAGGTCTTTGAGCGCGCGCCCGACGGCACGGTGAACATCACGCTGACCCGAACGGATTTAGCAGGCGAAGCCAGCATCCCGGTCCTGCCCGGTCATCATTATCTGTTTGATGCGGTCGTGTTGCGCGCCAGCCCGCAGGCCGGCACGTCCGAGCAAGCCCCGGTTTGGGAAACGCTCTGGGCGGCGCTGACTTTTGCGGTGCCGGGCGGATAGAGGATCGCACCCACAGCCCCTTGAACCCGCCCAATTTCGCAGTCACAAGACAAACATGACCCGAGAACCTGATATTTTATGCATTGGCTCCGTGCTGTGGGACGTGATCGGGCGTTCGGCCAGCGCAATGCGGCAAGGCTCGGATGTGCCGGGGCGTATCACGCGGCTGCCGGGCGGTGTGGCGATGAACATCGCGATGACGCTGGTGCGCTTTGGCCTGACGCCCGCGCTGCTGACGGCGGTGGGCCGTGATGGTGAGGGCGATGAGTTGATCGCGGCCTGCACAGCGCGGGGAATGATCACCGACACCGTGTATCGCTCTGATGACTTGCCCACGGATGTTTACATGGCCGTCGAGGGGGCCAATGGGTTGATCGCCGCCATCGCGGATGCGCATTCGCTGGAAGCGGCGGGCGCGAAAATTCTGGCACCACTTTCAGATGGGCGTTTGGCAACGCCGCAGGCACCCTTTGGCGGTCTGGTCGCGCTTGATGGCAATCTGACGCTGACCTTGCTCAGCGAGATCGCGCGCAGCCCGCTTCTGGCACAGGCCGATCTGCGCGTCGCACCCGCCTCGCCCGGCAAGGCGGAACGGCTGACCCCTTTTGTACAAGCCGGTCGCGGGACGCTTTACGTCAACCTCGAAGAAGCGGGGTTGCTCTGCCAGACTGATTTTGACAATTCGCGTGACGCCGCCGCAGGATTGCTGAAACGTGGCGCGGCCCGCGTTCTGGTCACGGATGGCGGATCAGACGCCACCGAAGGGCGCAGAGATGGGTTGCTGACCCAGACACCGCCGCAAGTGCTGGTGACCCGTGTGACTGGCGCGGGGGACACCTTCATGGCCGCCCATATCGCCGCAGATGCCGGCGGTGCCCCCCCCGAGGACGCGCTGAACAAGGCGTTGCTGGCCGCCGCAACCTATGTTTCCGGAGAGACCGCTTTATGACCACCCTGCCCCTGATCCATTCTGCTGAAGTCGCCGCCGCCAAGGTCGCCAATAAGCCCATGGTCGCGCTGGAAAGCACGATCATCACCCACGGCATGCCTTATCCGCAAAATCTCGAGGTGGCGCGTCAGGTCGAAAACGACATTCGCGCGGCGGGTGCCACCCCTGCGACCATCGCGGTGATCGCGGGGGTTTTGCACATTGGTCTGGAGGATGGCCAGCTTGAAACACTGGCGCAGGCCCGCGGTGTGGCGAAACTTTCGCGCGCCGATCTGGCGGCCTGCATCGCGACAGGCGGCACCGGCGCGACCACTGTTGCCGCCACGATGATTGGCGCGCATCTGGCCGGTATTGCGGTCTTTGCGACGGGCGGTATTGGCGGGGTGCACCGGGGGGCGGAGAACAGCTTTGACGTCTCTGCCGACCTTATGGAACTGGCGCAAACGCCCGTCACCGTGATTGCCGCCGGGGCCAAGGCGATCCTGGATGTCGACAAGACGCTGGAGGTTCTCGAAACCCAAGGCGTCCCCGTGATCGCCGTGGGTCAGGACAGCTTTCCTGCCTTCTGGAGCACCACATCGCCGCTCAAGGCACCGCTGCGGATGGATGATCCCGCCCAGATTGCCCGCGCGCATCACATGCGCGGCGCGCTTGGCCTGCCGGGGGGGCAGCTGGTGGCCAATCCGATTCCCGTCGAGGATGAAATTCCGGCCAAGACCCTCGCCCCTATCATCGCGCAGGCTCAGGCGGATGCCGACACGCACGGCATCCGCGGGAAAGCCGTGACCCCCTATTTGTTGCAGCGTATTTTCGAGCTGACAGAGGGAAAATCCCTGACGGCGAATATTGCGCTGGTGCGCAACAACGCGCGGCTGGCGGCGAAAATTTCATCAGAACTCGCCACACTTGCTCGGTCTACGGGAAATTAACCAATTTGACGGCCAAAGCCATTGTGAACCCTGCCCATAGCGCCTACCTAGCGAGCACGCCAGTTAGAGTTGTGTCATGAACACCCCGTTTGATCCAGAACCGCCCGTATCGAAACGCAGCCTCTTTGCCGCGCTTCGGGCGTCGTTTTTGACAGGTCTTGTCGTGATTGCCCCTGTTGGCCTGACGATCTGGTTGATCTGGTCGGTTGTCGGCTGGATAGATGGGCTTGTCTTGCCACTGGTGCCCGGCTCTTATCAGCCCGACCGCGTGTTGCAGGACTGGCTCGGGCTTGATCCGGAAATTCAGATCAACATTCGCGGCATCGGCGTGGTGATCTTTTTGGCCTTCACCATTCTGGTTGGATGGATGGCCAAGGGGTTTCTGGGGCGCTCCTTCATCCGCTTTGCAGAAAGCCTCGTGGAACGCACGCCCGTGGTGCGCTCAATCTATTCGGGCATCAAGCAAATCTCGGAAACCGTGTTTGCGCAATCGGACCGTTCATTCGAAAAGGCCTGCCTGATCGAATATCCCCGCCGGGGCATCTGGGCGATTGGTTTCATTTCCACGACCACAAAAGGCGAAATCGCCGCCCGTGCCAATAACGCGAATCCGATGGTCAGCATATTTGTGCCGACAACACCAAACCCCACCTCGGGTTTTTTGCTGTTTTTTCCCGCCGATGACGTGATCGAATTGGATATGACCGTGGAAGATGCCGCCAAGCTGGTGATTTCGGCGGGCCTTGTTTACCCCAATGGCAAGGATCCGACCGTTCCGGCGGTCAACAGTGCCTGAGCTTACTGAAACATCTCCACTAGATCCACCGAGCTGCGCTTATTGAGGTCATCTTTGTGGTGCGTCAGAAAACCATCCGCTGCCTTCTGCCCGGCCTCCTTGAGGCGCGCCAGCGTAAAGGGTGTCGGGACCAGTTTTGTGGCGACCGAGAGTTCATTCATCAGAGCATCATCCGCAACCATGTGAACCAACACGCGGCTTTTATGCTCGGTGCTTAACGCCCCTTGCGCCAACAGCCGCTGAACGAATTCGATGGCACGCAATTCGCGCAACAGGGATGAATTGAAACTGATCTCATTGATTCGGTTCTGGATGGCCTGTGCGGTGCGCGGCAATTCCGTGCGCTCCAGCGGGTTGATATTGATGATCAATATGTCATCGGGCAGCGCGGGGTTGAACAGCGGAAAAAGCGCCGGGTTGCCAGTATAACCGCCGTCCCAGAAAGCTTCCCGCAGGCCGGTTTCCGCATCCTCGACCTCCACAGCCTGAAAGACGGTGGGCAAACAGGCGGAGGCCAGAATCGCATCGGTGCTGATTTCGCTGTCCTTGAAGACCCGCACCTTGCCATTGCGCACGCGGGTGGCACAGATGAACAGGCAGGGTCCCTTCCCGCCCTCCTCATGCACCGCGTCCAGATCGAATTGTTCCACTATGGGGCGCAGCGGGTTCTTGTAAAACGGCCCGTAAGCATAGGGCGAGACAGAGCGTGACCAGGCGTCCGCCGCCATGACCGGCCAGGAATACTCAAGCGCCTGACTGAAATCCGTCAGCGAAAACGGCTGCATCCACTCCGGCAATTGCAGATCGGGGCGCGCCCCCACCTCACCCCAGAGCCAGTCCAGCCGATCGCGCGCGCCCTGCCGTCCGCCCTCAATCATCCCCGCCTTGAGCGCCGCCCCATTCAGCGCCCCCGCCGAGGTGCCCGAAATGGCGGCGATTTCGATATCCTCCTCGCACAGAAGTCGATCCAGGACGCCCCAGGTAAAAGCCCCATGCGCGCCCCCGCCCTGAAGGGCCAGATTGATCTTTTTGACTGCCATATCGGGTCCATTTCAGTGGGGTTGCGTTTGTTTAAAATTGCCCGCGCAGGGTAAAGAAGCCCTTACAAGGCCGTCCAGCCGCCATCTACGCTGATTGTCGTACCAGTGATCTGCGCCGCAGCATCCGAGCACAGAAACGTCGCCGTGCCGCCCATCTGCTCCACCGTGGCGAATTCCTTGGAGGGCTGGCGCGTCAGCATGACGTTCTCGATGACCTCCTCGCGGGTCATGTCATATTCCTTCATCGTATCGGGGATCTGCTTTTCCACAATCGGCGTCAATACATAACCTGGACAGATCGCATTGGCGGTGATCGGCTCCTTGGCGGTCTCAAGCGCGGTGGTTTTGGTCAGCCCGACCACCCCGTGCTTGGCTGCGATATAGGCGGATTTATAGGGCGAAGCCGTCAACCCATGCGCGGAGGCAATATTGATCACCCGCCCCCACCCGGCCGCACGCATCATCGGCAAGGCGATGGCGGTGGTATGAAACGCCGAGGACATATTGATTGCGATGATCGCGTCCCATTTTTCCACCGGGAAATCGGGGATCGCGGCCACGTGCTGAATACCGGCGTTATTCACCAGAATGTCGCATTTGCCCGCATCCTCGATCAGGCGGCGACATTGATCGCCCTTGGACATATCGGCCTGAATGTAGCGAACGTTGACACCGGTTTCCTGCGCCATTTCCTTGGCGAGCGCGTGATCCTCTGCGGCATCGGTGAAGGAATTGAGCACGATATCGGCCCCCGCGCGGGCCAACTCCCAGGCAATGCCCAACCCGATCCCGGAGTTTGATCCGGTGATGACGGCGGTTTTTCCGCTCAATGAAATCTCATATGCCATGGGTAGGCTCCTTTTGATCAGGGGTCATACTGCGCTGCACAGATCATGGCGTGCTGCGCTTGCAAAGGAAACGCGGTTTTTGAGGGTGGATCCGGAAATGATGCGGGAACGATGTTGTCCCACCAAATGCCACCGAAACACAAGTTTGGATAGGCACAAAAAAAACGCCTGCACAAGGCAGGCGTTAAGTTATTGAGGCAGGTTTCATACAGGCAAGAAACCTATCGAGCAGTGAGATCGTTATAAGCAATCTGGCGCCGCTGGCCAAGCTAAAAGTTTGATAAGATGTAAATACCTCGGTACGCTGGCGTTCAAGAAAACAAGGCACGCAGGGGATTGTCGCTAAAATGGGTACTGATTTTTTCCGCCACTTCACGCGGATTTTGACGCCATGCGTCGCGATTCTGTGGATCACAAGTGCTGCGGCCGAGCCCCAACACGGGATATCTATGTATGGGACCCCCGACTTGCCACCTGATTTTGTGTCGCTCCCCTACGTTTGGGCGGACGCCCCCAAGGGTGGCAATATTACGCTGGGCAACACCGGCGGCTTTGACAGCCTGAACCCATTTGTGCGCAAAGGGACGGTGCCGTGGCAGCTCAGTTTCCTGACCCATGAGAGCCTGATGGGACGGTCCTGGGAAGAACCTTTCACGCTTTACGGGCTTTTGGCCGAATCGGTTGAGGTGGCCCCGGACCGCTCCTGGGTCACCTTCACGCTGCGCGAAGGCGCGCAATTCTCGGATGGCTCCCCTGTGACGGTGGAGGATGTGATCTTCACCTATGACCTGCTCGCCACGCAAGGCCATCCGAAATACCACAGCCTGGCCGCCCAGATCGAGCAGATCACAAAAACCGGGCCGCGCACATTGCGCATTGATTTCAACACTGAAAATCGCGAATTGGCTCTGCTGGCAGGCATGCGGCCTATCCTGAGCCGCGCGCAATGGGAGGGTCGCGATTTTGCCAATGCACCGCTGGCTGAAATTCCCCTTGGCACCGGCCCTTATACGGTGACCGATTATGAAGCCGGGCGTTTCGTGCAACTGATCCGCAACCCCGACTATTGGGGGGCGGACATCCCGTTTCGCCGCGGCACCCACAATCTGGATGGAATCAAGCTGGATTTCTATGGCGATGCCTCGGTGATGTTTGAGGCCTTCAAAGGCGGTGATATCTCTGCTCTGCGCGAATTCAACGCGGAAAAATGGGCAACCCAATATGATTTCCCGGCCATCGACCGGGGCGATATGGTGAAATCGGAAATTCCCCATCAAAAGCCATCCGGTATGACCGGCTTCGTAATGAACACACGTAACGCGCCCTTTGACGATTGGCGCCTGCGCGAGGCACTGATCCAGGCGTTCAATTTCGAGTACATCAATGACACGCTGACGGGCGGGGCGCAGCCGCGGATCACATCATATTTTTCCAACTCCACACTGGCGATGAAACCGGGTCCTGCGCAAGGGGCCGTGGCGGCCTTGCTTACGCCTTTTGCGTCCGATCTGTTGCCCGGCACCTTGGAGGGGTATGCGTTGCCTCAATCGGATGGGTCCGCGCGCAATCGCAAGGGCATCCGCACGGCTCTTGCGCTTCTGGCGGAGGCCGGATGGACGCCGAAGGACGGTGTGATGCGCAACGCGGAGGGGCAGCCGCTCGCCTTTACCATCCTGTTGGCACAAAACAGCAGCGAAAACATCGCCATTGCCGATCTTTATCTTTCGGCCCTCACCCGCCTGGGTATTGATGTGACGATTGAGACCACCGACAGCGCGCAATATACCGCGCGCACCAATGCATTTGATTTCGACATGACCCTTTATCGGCGCGCTTTGTCCCTGTCGCCGGGCAATGAACAGAGGTTCTATTGGGGGTCGGAAGCCGCCGATCAACCGGGATCGCGCAATTGGATGGGTGTGAAATCGCCTGCGGTGGACGGTATGATCGATGCGATGCTCTCTGCCAAGGATGAGGCGGATTTTAACGCCGCCGTGCGCGCATTGGACCGGGTGCTGACGGCGGGGCGCTATGTGATTCCGTTCTGGCAATTCACCACCGGTCAGATCGCGCATATCAAGGCGTTGAAATACCCCGATACCTTGCCGATTTACGGCGACGGTCCGAACTTCATGCCAGAGGTGTGGTGGTACGATCCCTCCTGAACGCCCGGTTCAGCTCAGCGATGTGACCCAGAGTATCTCGGCATCCTCATTGCTGAGCGAGACCACATTGTGACCCATCGTAGCGTCATAATAAGCGCTATCTCCCCGGCGCATCTCAACCGGCTCATAAAATTCCGTAATCAGTTGAATGACGCCGGTGAGCACATAGAGGAATTCCTCGCCGTCATGACGCACCCAGCCATCAAATTCATCCATACTGCGCGCCCTCACCTTTGCACGGTAGGGCAACATCCGTTTTTGCGTCAGCGCTTCGGCCAGCAATTCATGCTCATAAGTCACAGTGGCCTGCGCCGCCCCCTGCCCTGATTTCGTCACGGCCATACGCCCGTTGACCTGACCGGTTTGTGGCTGCGTGAACAATTGCGGTACAGATATTTCCAGCCCCGTCGCCAGTTTTTTCAGCGCGTCATAGGTGGGGGACATCTGCCCGTTTTCGATCTTGCTCAGCGTGGAGCGCGCCAATCCCGCCTGGTTTGCCGCCTGCTCCAGCGTCCAGTGGCGCGCCTTGCGCAATTCGCGCACCCGCTCTCCAAGGTCCACTGGCGTGCCATGCTCTGCATCCCCGCTCTGGCGTGCAATTTGGATCAGGTGCTTTGGATCAGATGTTTTCATTTGCCAGCTATAGAACCCGGCCAACAGGCTTGCAACGCAGGTCTGCGCAGGCTAGCACGCAAAAATGCTGTCAATCTTTGATCACGGGCGCGCTGCTGCCTGCCCCAGCCCGTTCAATATGGCCGCCCATGTCCTTGCGCGCGCGCATCTGGATCCGCTCAAGGATGCGCTTGTGATCATCGGGGCCAATCACGTCGAACGCTGGTCTTATGGCGATCTGGAGCGGGCGGTACGTGCCACAGCAACGGGCCTGCTGGAGCTGGGTCTGGTGCCCGGTGACAGGGTGCTGATGCGGCTGGGAAACACGGTGGATTTTCCAATTGCCTATCTCGGTGCGCTGACCGCCGGTTTGGTGCCCATCCCAAGCTCTTCGGCTCTTACCGAGCCCGAAACCGCCCGCATCATCGCGCAGACCGCGCCCAAACTCATCCTGCGCGATGAAACTGTCGCCTGTCCCGCAAATGCCGCGATCCTGTCGCTCGAGACGTTGCGCGGCTTTCGCACCCTGGCTCGCGCGCCCTTTCATATGGGGGATCCCGAGCGGATCGGCTATATCATCTATACCTCGGGCACCTCAGGCGTGCCGCGCGCGGTGGCCCATGCACATCGTGCCATCTGGGCGCGCCAGATGATGTTTGAGGGGTGGTACGGTTTGCGTCCAGATGACCGGGTGTTACACGCGGGGGCCTTCAACTGGACCTATACGCTTGGCACCGGCCTCATGGACCCTTGGACGATGGGGGCAACCGCTTTGATCCCGGCACCCGGAACTGCCGCCGATGCGCTGCTGGCGTTGCTCGCAAGACATGAGGCGACGATCTTTGCCGCCGCACCGGGGGTTTATCGACAATTGCTTAAATCCACCGAACCCTTTGAAACGCACAGGCTGCGTCACGGATTAAGCGCGGGCGAGAAATTGCCGCCGCGCCTTGCGGATGGGTGGCGTGACCGTACCGGCACCGATCTGTTTGAAGCCTATGGCATGTCGGAATGCTCGACATTCATCTCCAGCGCCCCTGCCCATCCAGCGGCCAGCGAAACGCTCGGCCGCCCCCAACCGGGACGGCGCGTTGCGTTGCTGGATGAAAACGGCCCCGTCCCCCTGGGCCGCGAGGGTACCATCGCCATAGACCGGCGCGACCCCGGTCTGATGCTGGGCTATCTGGATGCGCCCGATGCGACCGCCGCGCGGTTTCAGGGTGAGTGGTTTATGACCGGCGATCAGGGCGTGATGAGCGAAGATGGGCAGATCACCTATCTGGGGCGCAATGACGATATGATGAACGCCGGGGGCTACCGCGTGTCCCCCATTGAGGTCGAAGCTGTCCTGACCACCCTGCCCGACATGACCGCCGTCGCCGTGACGGATGTTCTGATCAAGGAAGACACCCGCGTGATCGCCGCCTTTTATACCGGCCCCGTTGCGCTGGACGATCAGGTGTTGAACGCCTATGTGTCTGATAAGTTAGCGCGTTACAAACAACCGCGCCTTTATATCCACCTGTCCGAGCTGCCTATGGGCGCGAATGGCAAAATCCTGCGGCGTGCTTTGCGGGACAATTTTGAGGTTCCCGAATGAGCGATCCGATCAAGCTTGATATCATGTCCGACCCGATTTGCCCCTGGTGTTTTATCGGTAAGGCGCATCTGGACAAGGCGCTCAGCGATATTCCCGATCATCCTTTCGCGATCGAATGGCATCCGTTTCAGCTCAACCCCGACATGCCACGCGCTGGCATGGATCGGCGCGCCTATCTGGAGGGTAAATTCGGCGGCAAGGACGGTGCCGTGCGGGCCTATGCGCCCGTGGTGCAGGCAGCCGAGGCTGCTGGCCTGACCATCGACTTTGAGGGGATGAAACGCACGCCCAACACGCTGGATGCGCATCGCCTGATCCACTGGGCCGGGATCGAGGGGCGCCAGACCGCCGCCGTCTCAGCACTTTTTCAGGCCTATTTCGGGCAGGCCCGCGACATAGGGGATCATGATGTGCTTGCCGACATCGCCGATGGCATCGAGATGGATGCCGCCGTGGTGCGCAAATTGTTGGAAACGGAGGCGGATGCGCAGGATATCCGTGACCGGGATGCCCATAGCCGTTCGATGGGGATCAATTCGGTCCCGACCTTCATCGTGGCGGGCAAACACGCCGTGCCCGGTGCCCAGCCGCCAGAGCTTTGGGCCAAGGTGATTGAGGAGCTCGCGGCCACCGCCTGACGTTTCCGCGCGAACCCTGCGCTTTCGCACGCTTGAATGTGTAAATTTACGGCGTTGTCTGATTTTCAACTGTGGGTTACACCGCGTTAACCTTTGCGTAGCTGCGCGCAATCAGGCGGGAGTTCTTAAGTGTCGCAACGGGTGTCGCAGCCTGCTATCGGGCGGGCTGAGTTTATTGCTTTGATGGCGATGATGTTCGCCACAATTGCATTTTCCATTGATGCGATGCTGCCCGCCCTGCCCAATATCGCGCAGGAACTGACCCCGGATGATCCCACACGCGCACCGCTAATCATGACCGCCTTCGTGCTGGGCATGGGCTTGGGTACGTTTTTCACCGGGCCGCTCTCGGATGCCTATGGGCGCAAGGTCGTGATGGTCTGCGGGGCCGCGATTTATATCATCGCCTCCGCGATTGCCTGGGCCAGTTCGACGTTTGAAATCGTGATCGCCGCGCGTATCCTTCAAGGGCTGGGAGCGGCGGGTCCGCGGGTGGTCTCCATCGCCGTCATTCGCGATCTGTTTTCGGGCCGTGAAATGGCCAAGATCGTGTCGATTGTCATGATGATCTTTACCCTCGTGCCCGGCATCGCGCCGACCCTTGGCTATGTCATCATCACCACGCAAGGATGGCGCGGGATTTTTGCCGCCTTCATCATTTTCTCGCTGATCACTGTCATCTGGATGACCTTCCGCCTGCCCGAAACGCTTGCGCCCGAAAACCGTCGCCCCATGCGCGTCGGGCTGCTATTCAGTGCCGTGCGCGAAATGTTTACCCACCCTATCGTGCGCCTGTCCATCTTCGTGCAGACCCTGTGCATGTCCATGTTGTTCACAGTTCTGATGCTGATCCAGCCGGTCTATGAGCAGGTCTATGACAAGCAGGACAGCTTTCATTTCTGGTTTGGTGGCATTGCCTTGATCTCGGCACTGGCCAGCCTTCTGAATGCGCTGCTGGTGGTGCGCTTTGGCATGCGCCGTCTGATCACCATCGCGCTGGCGTTGCAGATCATTCTGTCGCTCGGTGTCTTGCTCAAACATGAATCCATAGGCTTCAGCAGCTTTGCACTCTTCGCTTTCTGGCAGGCCTATGTGTTCTTTCAGGCCGGGTTGACCATCGGTAATCTGAACGCGATCGCGATGGAGCCGATGGGCCATATCGCAGGCATGGCCGCCAGCGTGATTGGGGCGGTGTCCACGGTGCTGGCGGCGGCAATTGCCTCGCCCATCGGCTTGCTGTTTGATGGCACGATCCGCCCCCTTGTCGGGGCGATCCTGATCATGGCTTTTCTGGCCTATCTGTTGATGCGCCATATGGGCCGCGTCGAGGCCCGCCTTCCGGCCGAATAATCAACCTGCCTTGGCTTTGCGCGCCTTCTTTTCGGCAACAACCTTCTCGGCCAGATCGCGGGCAATGGCAAAAGCCCCTTTGATCTTATCCGTATCTGACGTCCAATCCCGGCGCACCACGATTTTATTGTCTTTGACTTTTGCCTGCCCACGCTGGTCCTGGATGAAATCAACCAATCCCTTGGGAGAGGCGAATTTATCATTGTGAAACTGGATCGTGGCCCCTTTTGGCCCGCCATCCAGTTTGGCAATCCCTGCGCGTTTGCACATCGCCTTGATGCGCACGACCAGCATCAGCGTGTTGACCTCGCGCGGGAGTTTACCAAAGCGGTCAATGAGTTCGGCGGCAAAGCCTTCGAGTTCCACCTTGCTGCTCAGGCTGCTGAGGCGGCGATAAAGCCCCAGACGCACGTCGAGATCGGGCACATAGGCTTCGGGTATCAACACCGGCACGCCGAGGTTAATCTGCGGGGCCCACTGGTCATCCGCCTCGCTGAGACCCTCCATCTCCCCGGCCCGGATTTTGGCAATCGCCTCCTCCAGCATGGATTGGTAAAGTTCGAAACCGACGTCGCGCATTTGTCCCGATTGCTCTTCGCCCAGAAGGTTACCCGCGCCGCGAATATCGAGATCCTGTGACGCCAGCGTGAAGCCCGCGCCCAATGTGTCGAGGCTGGAGAGCACCCGCAGCCGCTTTTCCGCCGTCGCGGTCAGCTTCGCGCGTGGTTTTGTGGTGAGATAAGCATAGGCGCGGGTTTTGGAGCGCCCGACCCGACCGCGGATCTGGTAAAGCTGCGCGAGGCCAAACATATCGGCGCGGTGGACCACCATTGTGTTGGCCGTGGGAATATCGAGGCCCGATTCCACAATTGTTGTGGCCAGCAGCACATCGAATTTCCCGTCATAAAATGCGTTCATTCGGTCATCAAGCTCGCCCGCCGCCATTTGCCCATGCGCCACGACATAGGAGAGTTCGGGCAGTTGCTCTTTGAGGAATGCCTCAATCTCAGGCAGGTCCGATATGCGCGGCACCACATAAAAGGATTGCCCCCCGCGATAATGCTCGCGCAACAAGGCCTCGCGCAGCGTGACGGTGTCAAATTCGCTGACATAGGTGCGGATCGCCAGACGATCCACCGGCGGTGTGCCGATGATGCTCAAATCCCGCACCCCCGTCAGGCTCAGCTGCAAGGTGCGCGGGATCGGCGTCGCGGTCAGTGTCAACACGTGGATGTCCGTGCGCATCTGCTTGAGGCGCTCCTTATGCGTCACGCCGAAATGCTGCTCCTCGTCGATCACCAACAGGCCGAGGTTCTGAAACCGGATGCCCTTGGCGAGCAGCGCATGGGTGCCGATCACGATATCCACCGTGCCGCGCGCCATCCCGTCGCGCGTGGCATTGGCGTCCTTGGTGGACACAAACCGGCTCAATTGGCGCACGTTGATCGGAAAACCGCGAAAGCGTTCAGCGAAACTTTTGTAATGCTGGCGCGCCAGCAAGGTCGTCGGCGCGATCACAGCCACCTGCGTGCCGGACATCGCCGCGACAAAGGCCGCGCGCATGGCGACCTCGGTCTTGCCAAAGCCCACATCGCCGCAGACCAGCCGATCCATCGGATTGCCGCTCGTCAGATCATCAATCACATCGCCAATGGCGCTCAGCTGGTCGTCGGTTTCCTGATAGGGAAAACGCGCGGAAAACGCGTCCCACATGCCTTCGGGCGGTTCCAGAACGGGGGCTTTGCGCAGGGCGCGTTCGGCTGCGACGCGGATCAGCTTGTCTGCGATCTCGCGGATGCGCTCCTTAAGGCGGGATTTCTTGGCCTGCCATGCCCCACCGCCCAGACGGTCCAGCAGGCCCTCTTCATGGCCGTATTTCGACAGCAGTTCGATGTTTTCAACGGGCAGGTAGAGCTTTGAGTTTTCTGCATATTCCAGCAGGATACATTCATGCGCGGCACCGGCCGCCGTGATCACCTCAAGCCCTTTGTATCGCCCGATCCCGTGATCCACATGCACGATCAGATCACCAGGGCTCAGCGATTGGGTTTCGGTCAGGAAATTCTCCGCGCGCCGCCGCTTCTTGGCGCTGCGGATCAATCGGTCCCCCAATACGTCCTGTTCGGAAATCACCGTCAGGCCCGGGGCCTCGAACCCATGCTCCAAGGCCCAGACCGCCAGATGCAGCCCGCGTTTTCCAACGCGTGTGATGTTGGGCACCGGAATGGCCTCGCCCAGCCCCTCATCCTCGATCAACCCCGTCAGACGTTCGCGCGCGCCCTCCGAGTAGCTCGCGATCAGCACCGGTCCGACGTCCATCTTCACTTTAATATGCGCGGCCAAGGCCCCGAAAAGGCTTAATGATTCCTGTTGACGTTCCGGTGCGAAATTCCGCCCCATCCGCGCGCCGGCATCTATGACACCCGGACCCGTGGCCTGCGGCAAGGTCGCCAGCTGTACAACGCGTCGCCCTGCCACGGCATTTTCCCAGGCGTCATCATCAAGATAAAGCGCCTCCGGCGGGCAAGGTTTATAAACGCTGTCCATCTTGGAGCGATGCGCCATCGCCAATCGCCGCGTTTCATATTGATCCGCGATGCTCTCCCAGCGGGCCAGTCGGATTGGCGTGACCTGATCATCCAAGGTGACAGAGGCCTGCGGGACGTAATCGAAAATCGTTTCCAGATTTTCGTGGAAAAACGGCAGCCAATGTTCCGCGCCCTGATGCTTGCGCCCGGCGCTGATCGCCTCATAAAGTGGGTCGTCCGTGCCAGCCGCGCCAAATTCGATCCGGTAATTCTGGCGAAACCGGGTGATGGCGGCCTCGTCCAGGATCACCTCGGAGACAGGGGCCAGTTCGACCACCTCCAATTTCTCTGTCGTGCGCTGCGTGGCCGCATCGAAACGGCGCGCCCCGTCCAGCACATCCCCGAACAGATCGAGCCGTACCGGCCCCAGATCGCCGGGGGGAAAAATATCGATGATCCCGCCGCGAATGGCATAATCGCCGGGTTCCGTCACGGTCGGGCTTTGCACGAAACCCATGCGCACGAGGAAATTGCGCAACGCGGCCTCATCCAGCCGTTCACCGACATGGGCCTTGAAGGCGGCGCCTTTGAGCGTCGCGCGCGCGGGAACGCGTTGAGACGCGGCATTAAGCGTGCTCAGCAGAATGAAGCGATCCGGCATGCCGTGCACCAGACCGGCCAGCGTTGCCATGCGCCCGGCGGAGATATCGGCGTTGGGCGAGACCCGGTCATAGGGCAGGCAATCCCAACCGGGGAACACCACGACGGGCATGTCGGGGGCAAAAAAGCGCAAACTGGCCTGCATCCCGGCCAGCCGTTTGGCATCGCGCGCCACGTGCAAAATCGGGCCGTCCTGCTTGTCAAGCTCGGACAACAGGAACCGCGCATCAAACCCTTCGGGCACACCGGAGGCGGTAATATGGGATGGATCAGCCATGGGGCGTTTCAATTGGCGTTTGCATGGGCCATGTCAACCACCCAATGGGCCAACGGAGAGGTTTTGATACATCCCCCAGAGAGCGGTGACAAAAATCGAGATCACACCAGTCATTTGCACATAGAGCCGGTGGCGCGTCAGCCGCGCTCGCAGCTGTTCGCCTTGTGACATTTCATGCTGGATCAACCGCGCCGTGGAGAGCGAGATCAACCCGACAAGCGACATCGGAAACCCGAGCAGAAACAGCGCCTGGGCAAATTCCACGCGGTAAACGAACCCCAGCACGCAGAGCGTCGTCAACAAAAAGCACCCCAGCGCCAGCATCCAAAGACCGGATACATTCGCGATATAAAGCAGGCGGTTGGTATTGATGCGCACGAGGTCTTCGAGGTCCTGCTCGATTTGCCCGCCATTGCGCCGCGCGCGCAGCACCATGTCATAAGGCACGCCCAGCACCCAATGGCTGGCCGATGACCACATCACCGCCAATGCGATCCAGAACCACAGGTTCGAGAAGGACCGCATGTCAATCAGTTCGAAAACACTTTGATAAAAACTCAAGGGCGATGGCTCTTGTTGGGGTGACGGTCTCTCTTAGCCTTGGATTTGGATGATTCCCACCCTTGGCTTGCGGAAAATTCCGTGGCACTCATGAAGTGTCACTCAAATTGGACATATATCTCATGCGCCCCACCCAAGCCCCCTTTCCTGCCACCCGTATGCGCCGCGCGCGTCAAAGCCCCGCGATCCGGGCGTTGACGCGCGAAAACACCCTCAGCGTGGATGATTTCATCTGGCCGGTCTTTGTGCGCTCAGGCGAGGGTATCAAGGAGCCGATCCCCTCCATGCCAGGTGTTTTCCGCCGGTCGGTTGATGAAATCGTAAAGGCCGCGCGTGAGGCCGCGGATCTGGGCATCCCGGCGATCTGCATTTTCCCCTATACGTCACTGGAAGAGCGCACCGAGGATTGCGCCGGGGCTTGGGATCCTGAAAACCACGCCAATCGCGCCATTCGGGCCATCAAGGCGGCCGTCCCCGAGATTGCGGTGATGACCGATGTGGCGCTCGATACCTATAACATCAACGGCCATGACGGGTTTGTGGAGGACGGCGAGATCGTCAATGACCGCACCGTGGAGGCCCTGGTCAAAATGACGTTGGCACAGGCGGAGGCGGGTGCTGATATCATCGGACCGTCCGATATGATGGATGGGCGGATCGGTGCGATGCGTGCAGCCCTTGAGCGCGGGGGCCATCAGAATGTGATGATCCTGAGCTATGCGGCGAAATATGCTTCGGCGTTTTACGGACCTTTCCGCGATGCCGTGGGGGCCTCCGGAGCGCTGAGCGGGGATAAGAAGACCTATCAGATGGATCCGGGCAATTCGGATGAGGCCATGCGCCTGATTGAACGCGACCTGCGCGAGGGCGCGGATATGGTCATGGTCAAACCCGGCATGCCCTATTTGGATATCTGCCGCCGCGTGAAGGACAGCTTTGGCGCGCCGACCTATGCCTATCAGGTGTCGGGCGAGTTCAGCATGATCCAGGCCGCAGCAGAGCATGGCTGGATTGACGGGGAAAAGGCGATGATAGAGAGCCTGTTGGCGTTCAAACGGGCGGGATGTGACGGTATCCTGACCTATTTCGCCCCCGCCGCCGCGCGATTACTCAATTCATAGCGATAAGCCGCGCAAGCTGGGACGTTTCGGGTGACACCCGGTCTCAATCGGCGTATGTTTGCGCATAAGTCGGGATAACCGGCAATCGAGCAACAGTTTACAGGCGGACATCATGGACGGAAAAACTCTCTCCCGCAGGGTCTTCACCCTTGGCGCGCTCGCAGGCGTGTCTGTCACGGCGGCATGTGGCAATGGCATTGGCTCGCAAGGGGCCGCAACGATCGATTCGCGCGTCGAGCGGACCCTGGCGGAAATGTACCGCCAATTCCCCAACACGCAAAATCTGGCGGATAAAGCGAACGGGATGCTGGTCATGCCGCTGGTCACAGAGGCCGGTTTTGGCTTTGGCGGGGCCTATGGGCGCGGCGCGTTGCAGGTCAATGGTATGACGGTGGATTATTATTCCACAACGCAGCTGTCGGGCGGTCTGCAAATCGGCGCTCAGCAATACTCACATGTGTTGTTTTTCATGAACGAGAGCGCGCTGACGGAATTCCGCCGCTCTCCCGGCTGGGCTGTCGGGGGCGATGTGGAATATGTCATCTCCGCACAGGGCGACGGGTTTAAAGCCGACAGCACGACGACCTTCTCGCCGGTGCTTGCGGCGGTCTTTGGACGCGCAGGGCTTTTGATCGGTGCCACATTGCAAGGCACTAAGTACACGCGCATCATCCCCTGAGGTTCGCAGAGGCGTGATATGGAAAAAAGGCGCTCGCAGAACATGCAGAGCGCCTTTTTATCATAAATTCAGCCCAGAGCTTGCAGCCGTTTGAACAGGCTCGAGGTATCCCAGCGACCACCGCCCATATTTTGCACATCTTTGTAGAATTGATCGACCAGCGCCGTGACCGGCAGGCTGGCCCCGGTTTCATCCGCTGTGGACAGGCAAATCCCGAGATCCTTGCGCATCCAGTCGGTGGCAAAGCCGTGATCGAAATGATCATCCAGCATCGTTTCATATCGGTTGTTCATCTGCCAGCTGCCCGCCGCACCCTGGCTGATGACCTCGACCACCGCGCGCCCGTCAAGGCCCGCTTTATCCGCGAAATGCAGCGCTTCGCTCAGCCCCTGCACCAGACCGGCAATTGCGATCTGGTTGCACATCTTGGTCATTTGCCCCGCACCGCTGTCACCAATCCGCCGACAGATTTTGGAATAAACCTCCATGATCGGCAACGCGCGCGCGTAGGCACCTTCTTCACCGCCGCACATGATCGACAGGGCCGCGTTCTCCGCACCCGCCTGCCCGCCCGAAATCGGCGCGTCCACGAAACTGATCTGCGCTACATTGGCCGCGCCGTAGAGTTCGCGCGTCACCGCCGCCGATACCGTCGTGTGATCCACGAACACCGCACCGGAGATCATACCGGCAAACGCGCCGTCAGCGCCCAGACAGACAGAACGCAGATCATCGTCATTGCCAACGCAAGACATCACGAAATCCGCACCCTGCGCGGCCTCGAGCGGCGTTGTGGCCATGGCACCCCCATGGGTTGCAACCCAATCCTCGGCCTTGCTCGCGGTACGGTTGTAGACCGTTACGTCATGTCCCGCCTTTTGCAAATGGCCCGCCATCGGGCCTCCCATGACGCCCAATCCTAAAAATGCCAGCTTGGCCATATCGTTGCCCTTCCCGTTTTCCGTGTTGCGTTACGCTGCGGACCTACCTAACAGTCAAATCCCAAGGGTCAATAAGACGACGGATAATAGACACGGAGACCGGATGAATCTGATCTTTCGATGGTTGATGCGATTGAGCGCCACTTTGGTAGTGGTGATCGTGCTGGGTGTGGCGATGGTCTATTACCTCGCCTCTCGTTCCTTACCGGAATATGACAAGGTGCTGGATCTGCCGTATCTGACCGCGCCAGTCGAGATCGTGCGCGACAATGCCAATGTCCCCCATATCTTTGGTCAGGCGGATACCGATGTGTTTTACGCGCTGGGGTATGCGCATGCACAGGACCGGCTTTGGCAAATGACCATGCTGCGCCGCACCGCACAGGGGCGATTGTCGGAGATATTCGGGACCGCCACGGTTGAGATCGACAAGCTGATCCGGCGTCTGGATATTTATGCGCTGGCCGGGGCGTCAGTCGAGGCACAGGACGCGCGCACCAACCTGATGCTGCGCGCCTATGCCACCGGCGTGAACGCGCGCCTTGACGAGATCAACACAAGCGCGCTGGGACGCGGTGCGCCGGAGATGTTCATCTTCAATGCGCCCGTGTCGGCATGGCGGCCCTCGGATTCGCTGGCGATCGTCAAGCTGATGGGCTTGCAGCTGTCGGGTCACCTCAACCATGAGGTGTTGCGCGCGCAGATGTCGCTGGCGGTGCCTGATCCCGCGCGGTTGGCGGATATTTTGCCCGATAATCCCGGCTCCGGGCTGACCGCGCTGCCGGAATATTCTCAGATCGTGCCCGGTGTGCAGCGTTTTGCGGAAACCCTGCCGCGCGACGATCATCCGCTGTCGCCCTTCAAGGCGCGCGCTTTTGCCGGTGCCTCCAATGTCTGGGCGGCGGCCCCGTCACGTTCGGCCTCGGGCGGCACTTTGCTGGCAAATGATCCGCATCTGGGTTTCACTGCGCCCTCAATCTGGTATCTGGCGCGGCTGCAATTGCAATCGGGCAGCGTCATCGGGGCGACGATCCCCGGCATGCCGGTTGTGCTGAGCGGGCGCAGCGAGGCTCTGGGCTGGGGGCTGACGTCGGCGGGGCTGGATGATCAAGATGTTTACATCGAGCAGGTAAACCCGGAAAATCCCGAAGAATACCGCACACCGGATGGGTTCAAAACCTTTGAAAAGCGCGGCTCGATCATCAATATCAAAGATCAGGCCCCGATCACCATTACCCTGCGCTGGACGGAGAATGGACCCGTTTTGCCCGGCACGCAGTATAACCTCGCCAGTATCACGCCGCCGGGTCATGTGGCGGCCCTCGCCTGGACCGTGCTGAGCCCTAAAGACACCACGATGAGCGCCGCCATGCGCCTGATGGAGGCGAAATCCGTCCATGAGGGGATGACGGCCATTGAGGGCTATATCGCGCCCGCGCAAAACCTGATGTTGGTGGATCGTAAAGAGATTGCGATGAAAATGATCGGCGCAATGCCACGCCGGGACGCGCGCCATCAAAGCCAGGGCCGTTTGCCCAGCCCCGGCTGGATCGAGGCGAACCGCTGGCAGGGGCGTTTGCCCTATGCTTCCAACCCCGAGTTTATCGCGCCCAATGGCGGGATTTTGGGCAATACCAACAATAAGACCGTAGATCGCCCGTTTCCCAATCACGTCTCCTTTGACTGGGGCGACACGCAGCGGGTGCAACGCTGGCAACGGCTGATGCAGGCGCGCGAGGTCCATACGCGTGACAGCTTCATTGAGGCGCAACTGGATACCGTCAGCTTCACCGCGCGCTCGCTCTTGCCGCTGATCGGGGCGGAATTGTGGTTTACCGGTGAGGCCGCGCCCGAGGGCACACCCCTGCGCCAGCGTCAACGTGCCTTGACCCTGCTGGCCGAATGGTCCGGCGAGATGAACGAACATCTGCCAGAGCCGCTGATCTATGCGGCCTGGCTGCGCAGCTTGCAGGACCGGATGGTGCGCGATGAATTGGGACCCCTGGCGCGGGAGTTAACCCATGTCGAGCCACTGTTCATCGAGCGCGCGTTTCGCGATGTGGATGGCGCTGCGGTCTGGTGTGACGTGATACAATCTGCGCTGGTGGAAAGCTGTGCGGATATGGCGCGGCTGGCTTTGGATGATGCGTTGATCTGGATCGAGGAGAGCTGGGGGTCTGCGCTGGAATCCCTGCGCTGGGGGGATGCGCATCAGGCGACGCATGATCATCCCGCTTTGGGCGATGTGCCGCTGCTGCGCTATTTCGTGAACATCCGCCAATCGACCAACGGCGGGGATAACACCTTGCAGCGCGGGTTGACTCGCGGCACCGGACCCGCCCCGTTTGAGAACGTGCATGGGGCCGCCTATCGCGGCGTTTATGATTTTGCCGATCCGGATAGTTCGGTTTTCATCACCTCGACGGGGCAGTCGGGGCATTTTCTGTCGCGCCACTATGATGACATGGCGCAGCTGTGGCGGCGCGGGGAATATATCCCGATGTCGCTGGATGAGGAACTGGCGCGCGCTGCCGCCGTCGGTGTGACCGTTTTACGCCCGCTGCGCTGAGCCGATGACGCGGGTGATCCTGTTCCATAAACCCTTTGGGGTTTTGTCGCAATTTACCGACAAAGGGAGCGAGGGGTCACCGCGCCCGACCCTGTCGGGGTTCATTGAGGCACCGGGGTTTTATCCCGCTGGACGTCTGGACAAGGACAGCGAGGGGCTGATGGTGCTGACCGATGATGGCGCTTTGCAGGCGCGCATTGCCAATCCCAAGCATAAGATAGCCAAGACTTATCTGGTGCAGGTTGAAGGGACACCGGATGAGCGCATGTTGGCCGCGCTGGGGCGCGGTGTGGCGCTGAAAGACGGGATGACGCAGCCCGCGCAGGTATCACAGATTGCCCAGCCCGAACCGCTCTGGCCGCGCAACCCGCCCGTGCGGTTTCGCAAGACCGTGCCCGAGGCCTGGCTGCGCATCACCATCCGGGAAGGCAAAAACCGGCAGGTGCGCCGGATGACAGCGCATGTTGGATTACCCTGCCTGCGGTTGATCCGGGTGCAGATTGGGCAATGGGGTTTGAATGAGCTGGCACCGGGTGCCTGGCGCTATGCCAGCGAGGGTGGCCCATAGGCCCACCTTACGGCGCTAGAGACGCTGGAACTGCGCTTCCTGCTGAGCGGTCCAGCGCACGGTGATCTCGAACCCCGCATCGGTTTGCGTTTCGCTTTGTACGAGGTCTTGTGAAAAGAGCCACGCACGTTCCTTGCCTTGCGCAAAGGTCAGGGCCAAATCAGCCTCGCGTTTGGCACCTTGCACCTGGAGCGTGACAGCATCGAGCAGATCCTCAATCCCCTCCCCCGTCAGCGCGGATATGGCGAAGACATGATCATCGCGCTGCGCCCGCACACGCATGGCCTCGCCAGCCTCGGGTGTCATCAGATCCAGTTTGTTCCAGATCTCATAGCTTGGCCGCTCTTCCGGCACACCAAGCGTGTTCAGGATATCGCGCACATCCTGTGCTTGCGCCTCGCTCTCGGGATGCGAAATATCGCGTACGTGGCAGATCACATCCGCCGCCAGCACCTCTTCGAGCGTGGCGCGGAAAGAGGCGACCAGTTCTGTCGGCAGATCGGATATGAACCCAACCGTGTCAGACAGGATCACCTCTGGCCCATCGGGCAATTGCAAGCGCCGCATGGTGGGATCCAGCGTAGCAAAGAGCATATCCCTGGCCATCACATCCGCGCCCGTCAACCGGTTAAACAGCGTCGATTTGCCCGCGTTGGTATAGCCGACTAGCGCCACGATCGGATAGGGCACCTTGGCACGCGCTGCGCGGTGCAGCGCGCGGGTCTTAACAACCTTTTCCAACTGGCGGCGCAGGCGTGTGAGTTGATCGTCAATCGCGCGCCGGTCGGCCTCGATCTGGGTCTCGCCCGGACCGCCGACAAATCCCAAACCGCCGCGCTGGCGTTCCAGGTGGGTCCAGGCCCGCACCAGACGCGTGCGCTGATAGCTGAGTGCCGCCATCTCGACCTGCAACACGCCTTCGCGGGTGGCGGCGCGGTCGCTGAAAATCTCAAGGATCAGGCCGGTGCGATCGAGCAGTTTAACACCCCAGGCTTTTTCGAGATTGCGTTGCTGCACCGGGCTGACCGGACCATCCACCAGCACCAATTCGATCTCGCGCTCCTCCAGCGCGTCATGGATCTCTTTGATCTTGCCCGAGCCAAACAACATGCCCGCCTTGACGGTTTTAAGCGGCACGATATCCCCGCCCACAACTTCCAGTTCCGGCAAGGCGCGCGCCAATGAAATCGCCTCGGCGAGCGCGTGATCAGGCAAGCGCCGCTCGGGATCGGATTTGATGTCCGGATGCAGCACCCAGGCACGGGTTACCCGCGAGGCGTCGTCATTCTCGATTTGAAACGGCGGCTTGCTCAAGAAGCGTCTTCGCCCTCATACAGGCTGATCGGCTGGCTTGGCATGATCGTCGAAATCGCGTGCTTATAGACCAGTTGGGATTGCCCGTCCCGGCGCAACAACACGCAGAAATTGTCGAACCACGTGATGACGCCTTGCAGCTTTACGCCATTTATCAGGAAGATTGTCACAGGAACTTTTGTCTTGCGCACATGATTCAGGAACGCATCCTGAAGGTTCTGTCTGTCCGACGCCATTTTAGCACTCGCCTTTTTTTCTTGCCGGTGCCCGCAGATCGAGCCCGCCCCTCACGCCGATTATGGAGCTTGGAACAAGGACATTCCACCCCAAAAAACAGTCCGTTACGGACCTAAACCCGAAAAGGCGTCAGTCGCGCCATAAATCCGGCGTCAAAAGAGCGATGATGGCCAGTGTTTCAAGGCGCCCCAGCACCATTGCTGCACAAAAAACGGCCTTGGCGTAGGGGCCCAGTTCCAACAGCGAAATTGGCGTATCAGCAGCAAAAGTGATCAACGGTCCGGTGGTGGACAGACCCGCGATGCTCAACACCAGCGCGTCCTGAAAGGAAACCCCCAAAACCGCCAGCAGGATCGTCAATACGGCAAGTGTCAGGGCGAAGAGCATGAAGAATATCCATGCGATAAAGGCCCCGTTGCGCTGTATCCGCCGTGTTTGGGAGCCTGCGCTGCTGACCGATGAGGGATGCACAAGTCGTTCCATCTCGCGCAGCCCGTTGAGATAGAGCGCAAAGACGCGCAGCAGTTTCACCCCCCGCCGTGGTGGCTACCCCGCCCCCGATCAACGCGAGACCCATCAGGATGAGCCCCGGCGTCTCGAGGCCCGACCAGGCCTGTGCCTGCACCCAGTTTTCGCTGACGAAACCTGTTGTCGTCAGAAAGGACATGACGGTAAAAACCGATCCCCACAAAGCCCCTGCGGCCTGCCCGATGTCATCTTCGGCAGAGACGTCCAGAGCACCCAGCCAGTGACGCAAAAACAGGATCACCGGCACCCCGAGGACCAATAATATCCCAAGACGGAATTCCGGATCCGTGCGCAAACCGCTCTGGGTTGCGGTGACGGTGTCGGAGGCAAAAGTCAGCCGGGACAGCGCAAACAGCATGAAAAGCAGCATGACGGCCTCTCCGGTAATGCCCGAGCCGCTATATTGCACACCGCCCACGGGAGAAATCCCGGAGGTTGCCATGATCGACATTGCATGACTGAGCGAGACCAGCGGGCGATCGCCACTTGCCAGCAGCAGCACCCAGAGCAGAACGGTCAGCCCGATATAGATCGGCAGCAACGCGGCCGTCACACGCACCAGCCGTTCGCGCGGATCAGCCCGGCCAATCAGGCTGGAGCGGGCTTCACGCTGGCCGGGTTCGGCCTGAGCGGTGACTTCGAAACCGCCCAGATTGAGCGGTGCCAGGATCGCAGAAGCGGCGATCCACATGACAGCCCCCCCCATCCAGCCCACCTGCGCGCGCCACAGATGCAGGGTTCCATCCAATCGCTCAGGGTCCTCAAACAGGGTCGCCCCCGTGGTGGTGATGGCGCTCACCATCTCGACATAGGCATTGAGATAGGTGGTGGTCCCAAGGCCCTCGTAAAACGGTATCGCCAGGAACGCGGGCAGAAAAACGAAAGTCGCAAAAAGCGACATCAGCGAGCCCAAAGGACCCCGGCGGTCGCGCCGCCCGGCATGTGCGATGGCGATCAGCGTAAAAAACGTCACGCCCAGAATGGCGCAGTAAAAGAACATCCGCGCGGTATCAAGATTGCGCGCCGCCCCGCCATGCAGCGCAGGAATGAACATCGACACGGAGGCCACGCCAAAGATCAGCAGAAACAGCGGCAGGTCCATCAGTTGGACAAATGCGCTGCGCTGTTTCTTTCTATGCGGGGCGCGTTGCATCACTCAGAAGAAATCAATCGAGACCTGCAACAGGCGTTCCACTTCGGGCACGTCCTCTGCCAGGGCAAAAATGGCGATCACGTCGCCTTCTTCGATGCGGGTTTTGCCGAGCGGGCGGATCACCTCATCGCCCTTTTTGAGCGCCCCAACCAGAACGCCTTCGGGGAAATCGACCTCCGCAATGCGTTTGCCCGCCAGTGGCGAGGTAGACAGGACCTCGGCCTCGATCACTTCCGCCTCCGCATCTCCGATGGAATAGACCGCGCGCACCCGCCCGTGACGGATGTGACGCAGGATTGAACTGACCGTTGTGGCGCGTGGGTTGATATAGGCGTCAATGCCCAGAGGCGTCATCAGCGGCACCAGTGTCGGGTCGTTGATCAGCGCAATGGTAAAGGGGCAGCCTTCGGCCTTGGCACGCACGCAGGCCAGCAAGTTGGTCTTGTCATCATCGGTCACCGCCAGCATGCCATCCGCGCGCGAAATCCCCGCTTCGGCGAGAAGACCGGAATCCAACCCATCGCCATTGAGAACGATCGTGCGTTCCAGCGCTTCCGCGGCCTTTTCCGCACAGATGCGGTTTTTCTCGATCACCTTGACGCGCACGCGCTTGGTTTGTGCCTCCAGCGTCTGCGCCACGGCCAGACCGACATTCCCGCCCCCGACAAGGACGACCCGGTCCTGTTTGCTCATCTTCTTGCCAAAGATCTCCAGGGTCCGCGGTACGTCTTCGCCGTGGGTAAAAACATAGCAATCATCGCCGACAAAAAGCTGGTCCTTGGCCTCGGGCGCAAACAGCGAGCCGTCCCGGCGCACCGCAACCACGGTCGCCCGCAACGTCGAGAACAGGTCCGTCAACTGGCGCAGAGGCGTGTTCACGACCGGGCATTCCTCCTCGATGGTGATCCCCATCAGATGCGCACGCCCGTTCATGAAGGTTTCGGTATCAAAAGCCGCGGGCGCGGAGAGGCGTTGCAAGGCCGCTGCGGCCACCTCCTTTTCGGGGCTGATCACCACATCGATGGGCATGTGATCGCGCCGATAGAGATCGGAATAGATCGCATTGAGGTAGGATTGGCTGCGCAACCGCGCGATCTTGCGATTGATGCCGAACACCGAATGGGCAACCTGACAGGTCACCATATTGACCTCATCGGAATAGGTCGCGGCGATGATCATTTCTGCATCGCGCGCCCCGGCGCGGTCCAGCACATCCGGGTAGCTGGCAAAGCCCGCGATCCCCTGCACATCAAGTGTATCCGTGGCGCGGCGCACCAAATCAGGGTTGCTGTCCACCACGGTGACATCGTTGCGTTCGCCCGACAAATGGCGCGCGATCTGCCAGCCGACCTGGCCTGCACCACAGATGATCACCTTCATGCGCCCTTGGTCCTTCACGCCGTTTCGCAAGTTTGTGCATGGCAGATGGCCTTTGGGCGGTCAATTCAATTGTCCTTTGGGCCAAAGCAAGCCAAAATGGGGAGATGAAGGTTTTTGGTGCCCTTATTAAAATCGGTCTGGTCTGTGTTGCGCTTGTGGCCTGTGCGCCCTTGTCGATCTATTACAAGGAGGGTGCAGAGGTCACGCGCCTGCAAACCGACCAACTCAATTGCGAGATCGCGGCCCTCTCTGATGTGCCCGTCAGCAACCAGATCCGACAGGAACCCCCCGTTTATATCCCGTCGCGCCGCTATTGCGACGGTGCCGGGCGCTGTCATATCCGTGGTGGTTTTTTCGAACCCGGTCAAATCTATACCGTGGACGTCAATGCAAACCTGCGCGGGCGGGCCGAAGGTCAATGCATGGCGCAAAAGGGGTATGCGCCGGTAACCGTCCCCAATTGCCCGAACGCCGTGTTTCGCGCCGCGCCCAAAGGGGCGACACAGGTATTGCCGCGACTGTCCGCACAAAGCTGCGTCATCCAATATCAGGACGATACCTGGCAAATTGTGAACCAGTCAGGCTGATCCGGTTGCATTTGGGCTGGAAAACGGTTGCGGGTTTTCCTAATGCTCGGTGCCATGAATATATCGAATCCCACCGCCCCTGATGTGCAACCCGCCAAAGCGTTGGTGCAAGATCACTACGCAGCACTTGCCAGTGCCACCCCCGACACGGTTGCGGACGTTCTGGCGCAGAGGTTGGATCCGGCCTGCCACTGGTACGGGATGCATCCGTTTCACGAACAGACCGGGCCACAAGCGATCGGCGCTACATTCTGGACGCCTTTTCTGCGCGCTTTTTCCAATGTTCAGCGGCGGCAAGATATCTTTTTCGCCGGGCTAAACGAAATCGACGGGTTTCAGGGGGTTTGGACCTGCTCCATGGGTCACTTGATGGGGCTGTTTGATGCGCCGTTTCTGAACATCCCTGCGAGCCGGAAAATGACCTTTGTACGTTATGCGGAATTCAACAAGGTTGAGGACGGGCGGATCACACGCAGCGCGCTTTTTGTCGATCTGTTGCACCTGATGATGCAGGCCGGGCTGAACCCTTTGCGTGCGCCTCAAACCGGGCAGCACCTGGTACAGCCGGGGCCGATGACCCATGATGGTCTGTTGCATGGGGCCCAGGACCCGCGTGAAGGGGTGCGGACGCTCGCGCGCATCAACAATATGATCGGGTCGATCAACCACGCCAATGTCGCCCAAAAACCACCCTCCCCGCAAGAAGAACTGGCGGTGGACTGGCATCATGACATGATCTGGTGGGGGCCTGCCGGGATCGGGGCCACCTACACGATTGAGCGCTACATTGAACAGCATCAGCGCCCCTTCAGGACAGGTATCTCAGACAGGACCTATAATGGTCATCTGTGTCGCATGGCCGAAGGGACATATGGCGGTTTCTTTGGCTGGCCCAACCTGACGCTGACCAACAGCAACGGGTTCATGGGCGTGCCGGGCAGCGACACCCGCGCGGACATGCGGGTCGTGGATGTCTACCGACGCGCGGGCGACAAGCTGGCAGAGAACTGGATCTTCATCGACATGCTGCATTTCCTGAAAATGCAGGGGGTGGATGTTCTGGCGGAATTGGACGCTCAAACGGATTGATCCAGACGCTGACCCGCGCCTCTGAGGCGCAAGGCAATTCGTTCTGCATTATGGCGAACGGTTCTTGATCACTCGGCGGCGTCGATTTCCTCATCCACATGCGCCACGCGCGCGCCTGATTTGGCAGAGGTCACCACGCCCAGAGATTTCAATTTGCGGTGCAGGGCAGAGCGTTCCATCCCGACGAAATTCGCCGTGCGCGATATATTACCCCCAAAGCGGTTGATCTGCGTCAGCAGGTATTCCCGCTCAAAGGCCTCGCGCGCTTCACGCAACGCCAGCGTCGCCAAAGCCCCCGACAAAACCACACGGCTTTCGTCATCGCTGCCCTCTTCGGTGCCCGGCAATTCACGCGCCTCTATGGGTCCCGTGCCATCGCCCAGGATCAACACCCGTTCCACCAGGTTTTTCAGCTGGCGCACATTGCCGGGCCAGACCATGGTTTGCATCAAGGCCTCCGCGTCTTCACTGATCTCGCGCAGCGGCAGGCCTTGTGCCGCGTTCATCTCAGCTATGAAATGCCGCGCCAGCATCGGAATATCCTCGCGCCGTTCTTCCAGCGAAGGCACCGCAATCGGCACCACGTTCAGGCGATGATACAGTTCTTCGCGGAACGTCCCCGCCACAATTGCCGCTGTCAGATCCCGGTTGGTCGAGGAAATCACCCGCAGATCAACGCGCACCTTGTCATTGCCGCCCACCCGCTGGAATTGCTGATCCACCAGCACCCGCAGGATCTTGGATTGGGTGCCGACCGGCATATCCGCGACCTCGTCGAAATAAACCACCCCGCCATGTGCCTCCTCCAGCAGACCGGGCTCGACACCCCGCTCCGCGGTTTCGCGGCCAAACAGCACTTCCTCCATGCGCTCGGGGGCGACCCCGGCGCAATTCATCGTCACAAAGGGTGCCGAGGCCCGGTTGGAATTGGCATGAATATAGCGCGCGGCGACATCCTTGCCCGATCCCGCAGGCCCCGTCAGCATCACACGCCCATTGGATTTGGTCACCTTGTCCAAATGCCCAACCAGCGCCCGGAACCCCGCAGATTCACCGATCATATCGGAACTCGTCACATCACGGCGGCGCAGGCTCTGGTTTTCACGGCGCAGACGCGAGGTCTCCATGGCGCGGCGAATGACCACCAGCAATTGGTCAATGTTGAAGGGTTTTTCGATGAAATCATAGGCCCCCTGTTTGATCGCGGCGACCGCGATCTCGATGTTGCCATGCCCTGAGATGATCACCACGGGCACATCCGGGTTATCCCGCTTGACGGTCTTGAGGATATCGATCCCATCCATGCGGCTGTCCTTGAGCCAGATGTCGAGCACAATGAGCGCCGGGGCGTCGGCATTGATCGCCGCCATCGCATCATCGGAATTGCCCGCCAGCCGGGTGCCATAGCCTTCATCAATCAGGATATCCGAAATCAATTCCCGAATATCACGTTCGTCGTCAACAATGAGTATATCGCTCATGGGGTATTTCCTTCCAGCAAGGGGGGCGGTTCGGTTTGTGCGGTGTCTGTTGAGCAGGGCAAACTGATGATCGCCATCGCCCCTGCCTGGCTTTGGCCTTCAAAGAGCGGCGCATCCTCAAGGGTCAATGTGCCGCCATGCTCTTCGATGATCTTCTTGACGATGGGCAGGCCAAGGCCGGTGCCTTCGCTGCGCGTCGTGACATAGGGTTCAAACAGGCGCGCGCGATCTTCCGGCAACCCGATTCCATTGTCGGCCACGGTGATCACTGCGCGATCCTGATCTGTGGTGAGCTGCACTTTGATCATCGCTGAATGCCCGTCTGGCGCGCCTTTTTTCAGCAATGTTTCAATGGCTTCGCCTGCGTTCTTAATCAGGTTTGTAAGGGCCTGGCTGATCATTGTCGCATCCAGATCTGCCTTGATGGGCGCATCCGGAAATTTTGCGGCGATCTGCACATTCGGTTGTCCGGTTTGCTGCAACAAGACTGCATCCCCCACGAGCGCGGTCAGATCAAGCGCCTTGCGGTCAGGCTCCGGCATCCGTGCAAATTTCGAGAATTCATCAACGATGCGACGCAGATCACCGGTCTGGCGGATGATCACGCCCGTCATCTGTTCCAGCGCCTCGCTGTCCTCGCCGACTTTTGAGGAAAACTTCCGCTTGATCCGCTCCGCCGAAAGTTGAATCGGCGTCAGCGGGTTCTTGATCTCATGGGCGATCCGGCGCGCGACATCGCCCCAGGCGGCCATGCGCTGCGCGCTCACCAGATCGGTCACGTCATCAAAGGAGACCACATAGCCTTCCAGCTCCCCGGACTGCGAGCGCCGCTTGGCCATACGCACCAGCAGGTTTTCCAAACGGCGCTGCCGGGTGACTTTGACCTCGCCCTGCGCCACCTCATAATGAGGCTGGGTTATTGTATCAAAGATCGGTCCAAATTCCGGTACAGCAACTTTGATCGCCAGTGTTTCCTGACCTGCTTTCCAATCCAACAGCCGTTCGGCGGATTTGTTCACAAATCTGACGCGCCCCTCAGGGTCCAGACCCACAACACCTGATGTGACCGAACTCAGCACGGAATCAAACAACCGGCGGCGGCGTTCAATCTGCTCGGTGTTTTCAACCAATGCATCACGTTGCGCCTTGAGCTGCTTTGTCATCTGGTTGAAATACCGCCCCAGCATGGCGATCTCATCATCGCCCTCATCCTCGCGCACCTGCACGTCCAGATCCCCCGCGCCGACCTGTTGCGCAGCCCCCGTCAGCCGCCCCACAGGCACCGAAAGACGTTCCGCAAACCACAGCCCCAACCAGATGGCTGCAAGGATCAGGATCACCGCAAAGGCCAGATAAAGCAGGACAAAATCAAACAGAAGGCGCCCGCGTTCGCTCTCCAATTGCTCATAGAGCCGCACCGTTTCCTTGGTTTCATCCAGCAGTGAGAGGATTTCACCATCCACCTCGCGGCTGATGTAAAGGAACCGGTCCACAAAGCCGGAAAGGCGCACCAGAGCGCGATATTCATTATTGCTCCAATCCTCGATGACCAGAACCGGCACCTCATCGGCACCACTCAGCTGCTCTTCAGAGGGACGCTCGAAATCAAACAGATAAGAGCGATCACCGCGCGCGCGGATATCGCCTGTGCCGTCAATCAGATAGGCCTCACGCAACCCGCGCTGTATCTGGCGTTGCCCGTCGCTGAGCAATTCGCTGTCGGAGACATTGACCCCGGTGCGGCGCGCCTCATCGAGGCTGCGTGCGAGCGCCCGCGCATCCTCTGCAAGATCCTCGCGCTGCTCGATTTCATAGGCTTCGGCGGCGGCAAGTGAGTTGCCCACCACCTGGCGTACCCGGTCCGAAAACCACCCCTCAAGCCCCACATTCACCGTCAGACCCGCAAAGATCGCCACCGTCACGGTCGGAATAAGCGCCATGAGCGCAAAAACACCCGTCAGGCGCAGGTGCAGCCGGGAGCCCGCGGATTTGGCACGCCGCGCCGCAATCAGCCGCCCGACCTGCGCCAGAACAAGGGCCGCCACAACCAGAATATACACCAGATCGGCCAGCAGGATCAGCCGCAGGCCCAGCGTATTGCCCGCCTGCCCCAACGGGCCCAACACCAGATAGGTCGAAAGCGCCAGCACCGGCCCGAGCACAACAAGCCCCAAGGTCGCGAAATTGCGCACACGGCGAATACGACGCAAGCGCCCTAGCCGCAGCCATAGTGACTTTTCTACCCGGGGGTTCACCCGATGACCTCACTTATGATGTGGCGCAAGCGCGCCGTACCGCTCTATTTTGTGGTCCTGATCAGGGGGTGTCCCCCAATGGCCACGGTTTATGTGGCAGTTTTACATCAATTTGCGACGCCGTGTCACCTCAATATCGAGATCGGTGATCTTTTTTCTCAAAGTGTTCCGATTTATGCCGAGCAGATCGGCGCATTTCGCCTGGTTTCCGCCCGTCGCTTCGAGCGCGATTTCGATCAGCGGCGCTTCGACCTCACGCAAAATACGCGCATAAAGCCCCGCAGGAGGCAGCATGTTGCCATGAAGATCAAAATACCGCCGCAAATGGGCCTCAACAGATGCGCCCAGCTTATCGGTGTTGCCCGCCACACGCATCGGTTCGAGATCGGGTTGCGCGCCCAGAACCTGTTCGACTTCCGAGACCGATATCTCAGTTGCCCGGCTGGTCAGCCCCAGGCGACGGACTGCATTTTCAAGCTGACGCACGTTGCCCGGCCAGCTGTAATTACGAAATATCTCAATGGCTTCACGCGACAGGGCGCGTGGTCCTGTGCCCGTCACTTCCATTTTCGCCAAAAAATATTCCGTCAGGATTGGAATGTCATCTACGCGTTCGCGCAGCGCGGGCACGGTAAGCGTCGCGCCGCTTAATCGATAATAAAGATCCTTGCGCATGCGATCCGCCTCCATCGCACCGGCCAGATCGGATTGGCTGGTGGCCAGAAAGCGCGGTGCATACTCGCCGGGGGAATCCATCATATGGACCAGACGCGCCTGCAGCTCAGCGGGCAGATCGGCGATTTCCTCGATCAGAAGCGTCCCCCCCTTAACCCGCGCCAAAAGCCGTGCAGGCCCCTCCAGATCCCGTAACTCCTCTGCTGAGGCGTTGATGAACGGCAGGCTGCGACGGTCCGAAAAATCGTGAATGGAGCGCGCAATCAGAGATTTTCCGGTGCCCGATTCTCCCCATATCAACACCGGCAGATCGGTATTCATCACCCGCGCCACCACGCGGTACAGCGCCTGCATCAACGCGGTGCGCCCCACCAGCGGCAATTCGTCGGGCCGCTGGTTGGCGTCCTCGACAACGCGCTGGTTCTGCGGACGCATCTCAAGCGCGCGCGCCGTGCGTTTCATCAGATCGGGCAAGTCAAACGGCTTGGGCAGATAATCATAGGCCTCGGCTTCGGCGGCCTGAATGGCGGTCATGATGGTGTTTTGCGCGGAGATCACGATGACCGGCAGGCCGGGACGGTCCTGTGCGATTTTCGGCAGCATTTCCAGACCATTGCCATCCGGCATCATCACGTCCGATATGACCACATCGCCCTTCCCCTCCCCGACCCAGCGCATCAGCGTGGTCAGGCTGGAGGTGGCATGCACCTTGCAGCCCGCGCGTGTCAGGGCCTGGGTCAGAACCGTTCGGATCGTGCGGTCATCATCCGCAACCAATACCGTGCCATCCATAGATCAATTCTCCTTTGGGGGGGCCTGCTCGGGCGTTATCGGCGCGCGCGGCAGGGAAATACGAAACACGGTTTTTCCGGGCACCGAGGTGACGGAAATCCAGCCGTGATGGTCCGAGATGATCTTGCTGACCAGCGCCAGACCGAGGCCCGTGCCGTTTTCGCGCCCCGATACAAACGGGTCAAACACATCCCCCTTGATCGCTTCGGGCAAGCCGGGACCATCATCGATCACCTCGACCTGCAAGGGCAAGGATTGACCGGAGCCGTCAGAGCGGCGCAAGCGAAAGGAATGCTCAAAATAGCTGTGCAACCGGATCGTGCCCGGCGCGCCGTTCGAGGCTTCCGAGGCGTTCTTCAGTAGGTTCAGGATCACTTGCAGCAATTGATCCGGATCCCCCTGCGCCATGGGCAGGGAGGGGTCGTAATCCTCAATGATCTTCATATGCGCCCCGAATCCCAAAAGCGCCGAGCGACGTGCCTTGTCCAGCACATCATGCACATTGACGGGTTGGAAATCTGGTGCCGAGAGGTTGCCAAATTGCTCCACCTGTCCCAGCAGCTTGACGATCCGGCGGCTCTCCTCGACGATCAGATCGGTCAGTTCCAGATCCTGCGGGCTCAGGTTCATGCTCAGCAATTGCGCCGCCCCCGTGATCCCCGCCAGCGGGTTCTTGATCTCATGCGCCAGCATTTCCGCCATGCCGATCGCGGATTTAGCGGCGGATTTCACAGAGTGGTTTTGTGTCATCCGACCGGCCAATTCGCGCGGCGAGATCATCAGGATCATATGACCGGGGTGGCCGACCAAAGGGGCCACCTGCAAATCCGACTGCATCGGCGCGCGCTCCCCGCTGCCCACATCCACATCATTGACAAAAAGCGGCGTATTGGTGGTGCGGGCGCGCTCAAAGGCGGCCTCCAACGGATCATTCACCGCAATCAGATCCCAGACCGGCACGCCCTTTACGGATTTGGAGGAGACGTTCAAAAACCCTTCGGCGGCGGAGTTGATGTCCAGAATGCCCTCATCCGGCGCGATGATCAGCGTCGGCACAGGCAGGCTCGCCCAAATGGAGAAATCCGATGTCATGCGGCCACCAGTTGATCGAACGCACAGGCCTGCAAGATCAGCGCCTGAGTTTCGCGGATGCTCGTTGCCCTCAACACCGCCTGGCGCAAATCCTGCGGCGTGGCGCAGCTGTCCATATACCACCCCAGATGTTTGCGTGCGACGCGCAGCCCCACGTCGGGGCCGTAAAATGCAATCATGGCGTCGTAATGCTGCGCCACCATTTCGGCGTATTGCTTGGCCTTGGGCACAACCGGAGCCGGGGTGGCAAATAAATCATGTGCAATCTGCGCTAACAGCCAGGGTCGCCCCCGCACGCCGCGCCCGATCATGATACCATCCGCGCCCGACAATTTCAGAGCATGTCGCGCCGAGGCGGTATCGATGATATCGCCATTGGCAATCACCGGGATAGAAACCGCACGTTTCACCGCGTTGATCGCGGCCCAATCCGCGCGCCCTTTATAGAACTGGCACCGGGTGCGTCCGTGGATGGTAATCAGCCGGATCCCCGCCGCTTCCGCGCGCCGCGCGATGTCGGGCGCATTGAGCAAGCCGTCATCCCACCCCAGCCGAGTTTTAAGCGTGACCGGGATTTGCACCGAATTCACCACCGCCTCGATCAAAGTCAGCGCGTGATCCGGGGTGCGCATCAGAGCGGAGCCGGAAAAGCCCTGCGTGACCTTCTTGGCGGGACAACCCATGTTGATGTCGATGACCTGCGCGCCCTGCCCTTCGACCATCCGAGCGGCTTCGGCCATGGGGGCGGCTTCACGTCCGGCAAGTTGGACGGCAGTGCCCACCTGGCCCAGACCCAATTCCGCCTTTTCACGGCTGCCCGGACGGGCATTCAACATATCCTGGCTGGCGACCATTTCCGACACCACCAGCCCCGCCCCAAAGGTGGCGACGAGCGAGCGAAACGGCAAGTCGGTGATTCCCGCCATGGGGGCCAACATCACCGGAGGCGATAAAACAAAGGGAAAGGCAGAGGCAGGCAAGCGATTAATCCTTAGGCATGTGCTGGAACCCTATCCATGCAACGATTTTATCTCAATATATCAGACCTATTGCACAGCTTGCTTACGTCAAGGTGCCCATTTATTAGGCACGTCATCAGAGCAATTGCCTCTCCGCCGCCAAACTCTTAGACACAGAGACATGACAATGGCCCCTCGGATATGAAAATCGCAGCAATTATCGTCGCGGCGGGGCGTGGCCTGCGCGCGGGAGGCGATACCCCGAAACAATGGCGCCCGCTCGCCGGGCACAGCAGCACATATTTTGCCGTGCAGGCCTTTGTCAGACATCCGCGGGTGTCGCGCGTGGTATTGGTCATGAACGGCGCGGACATCGCCGCTGGCCTATGGCCCGGAGGCTTTGATGCCGATGTCGTCGCAGGCGGCGAGACGCGCAGCCTCTCGGTGCGGGCCGGGCTGGAACAGGTCGCGCCAGACTATGATCAGGTCTTGATCCACGACGCGGCACGGGCCTGCATCATGCGCGACGTGATTGACGGTGTGATCGCAGCCTTGCAAAGTCACAAGGCTGCGGCCCCTGCCGTGGCGGTCGTTGATGCGCTGTGGCGCGGCACATCGGGACATGTGGAGCAAACCGTTGATCGGACCGGGCTTTTTCGCGCGCAGACACCGCAGGGTTTTGATCTCAAAGCGATCCTCGCCGCGCATCGCCAATTTCCCGAGGGGGGAGCTGATGATGTGGAGCTGGCACGCCTCGCGGGAATGGATGTTGCGATCACGCCGGGTCACGAGGATAATATTAAAATCACCCTGCCCGAGGATTTTGAGCGGGCCGAACGCATTCTGAGGGCGCGCGATGGACATTAGGCTTGGCAATGGTTTTGACGTGCATGCTTTTGGGGCGGGCGATCATGTGATCCTGTGCGGTGTGAAAATCCCGCATGATCACGGGTTGGTCGGGCATTCGGATGCAGATGTAGGGCTGCATACGGTAACGGATGCGATTTACGGCGCGCTCGCGCAGGGCGATATCGGCCAGCATTTTCCGCCCAGCGATCCACAATGGAAGGGGATGTCCAGTGATGTGTTTCTACGCCATGCCGTTGAATTAACGGCTGAAATGGGGTTTTCGATCAGTAACGTGGATTGCACGCTGATCTGTGAATTTCCCAAGATCGGACCCCATAGCGATGCGATGCGCGCGGGCATGGCCGCGATCATGGGGCTTGATGTGGCGCGCGTGTCGGTCAAGGCGACGACCTCCGAGAAACTCGGGTTCACCGGGCGCGGCGAGGGTATCGCCTGCATCGCCACGGCCGCTTTGGTGAAACCATGAAGGGGCTCGCAAAACTCATCGCAACGCTCGCCGGGGTCGGTTATATCCGCCCCGCGCCAGGCACATGGGGCTCGCTCGTGGCCCTGCCCTGGGGGTGGTTGTTGCATGTTCTGGGCGGGTTTCCCTTGCTGCTGCTGGGGGTGGTCGTGGCTTTCGCAAAAGGCTGGTGGGCCACCGCGCAGATGACCAAAGATAGTGCGGATCATGACCCCTCCGAGATCGTCGTAGATGAGTTGGTCGGGCAATGGATCGCGCTTTTGCCGCTCTCTTATGCGGCCTGGTCGATGGGGTTGAATATTCTGGTGATGTGGCCGGGCTGGATCGCCGCCTTTGCGCTGTTTCGCCTGTTTGACATCCTCAAACCGGGCCCTGTCGGCTGGGCGGACCGGCGCGGCGATGCATTGGGCGTGATGCTGGATGACGTGATCGCGGGGTTCTTCGCCGCTCTGGGTGTTTTGGTTCTGGCCGGGTTGTATCATGGCATTCTAACATGAATATCGCCGAAGAGGTCCTTGAAAAGGCTAAGCTTTCAGGCGTCATGATATGTGTCGCTGAAAGCTGTACCGGTGGGATGGTCGCAGCGGCGCTCACCGATATTCCGGGATCTTCCGCTGTGCTCGAGCGTGGCTTCGTGACCTATACCAATGCCGCAAAAGTTGAGATGCTGGGCGTCACCCCACAAGCGCTTGACGCGCATGGCGCGGTTTCCGAGCAGGTCGCCGCACAAATGGCGCAGGGCGCGCTTCGGGCCTCTCATGCGCAACTGGCCGTATCGATCACCGGCATTGCAGGTCCGGGTGGGTCCGAACACAAGCCGGAAGGTCGGGTTTGTTTTGGCGTGGCGCTGGGTGCGACCTTGCGCAGTGAAACGGTCGAATTCGGGTCAAGAGGTCGGGCGCAGGTGCGCGCCGCTGCCCGTGATCATGCATTGAAACTACTGCTCGCCGCGCTCTGAGCTTCCAATCGTCTCCAAAAACCCGGTCATATCGCTGGTCTTTATGGCCGACCAAAGCCGCGTTTCACGCGCCGCGCCAAGCAGATCCGTCGCTTTTGAGCGCAATTTTTGCTGCCGGATGGCCTCGGGAAGCGGCGCGGCAAGATCATGCGACACATCAATCCTCTTGCCGCAGGTCAACATAATCGTCACTTCGGCCTGCATCTCGCTCAAATCGGTATCGCCTTTTACCGTGACCTTCCGGCGCAAGGCGAGGACCTCAGCGTCCTGCGCCATCACATCGCTGAACATATTGCGCTGCGCCGTGGATTTTCCCAGCATGGCCATGGCGGCCGTGTGCCGGTAACTGAACTTACTCGCCAGACCGGTGTCGGGCTCGGGAATGTTGCAAACGCTTAACCAGCGAGGATGAGTTTTTACCTCTATGCTTTCAATCTCTTGCGCGTCGACCGACACACCATCCAAAGCTTCCAGCATCGCGTGCAACCCGTGACAGCAGGCGTGGAGCTTGTGGCTGATCGACAGGATTTGCCAGGGTGTTTTACCAAGCGCGGCCAAATGGGTCTCATCCTGCGCGCCGTGATGGGTCGGGCCAAACCCCAAAGGCCCGGCCAACCCGTCCGCTGCCGCACTCATGCCGCACTGCGCCCAGAGCGCCGCCTCGACACCGCTGCGCGCGGCCAACCCCGCATTCAGAGGTTTGCCGCCGGTGCCAAATTGCGCCTTAATCCCCGAGGCCAGCGAGGCACAAAGCCCCAATGCGTGGCGGGTCTCGACCTCAGACAGCCCTAAAAGCCGCGCTGCGGCCAGCGTCGCCCCGAAGGCCCCCGCGGTCGCCGTCTGGTGAAATCCGATCTGATAATGATCGCGCCCCAGCCAGAGGCCGACGTGGATGGATGCCTCTACACCAATCAGCGCGGCGTCAAACATCGCGTCAAAATCGCGCCCCTCCCGTTGCGCCACAGCAAGCGCGGCAGGCGCAACCGCCACGGAGGGATGACCGATGTGGGCGAAATGCGTGTCGTCGAAATCCAGAGCGTGGCTGAGCGTGCCATTGATCAAGGCGGCTGCGGGTGCGGGCATGAGGGCACCGCCAAACACCATCGCCTCGCCCTGCCCGCCTTGTGCGCCTATGGATTTTTGGAACCGATCAAAGCCGCCCTCCTGCGCCCCGGCGATGCCACAGGCGGCCCAGTCAAACAGCGAAAGGCGCATCATCTCGCATGCCGCGCGGTCAGTTGGCGCCGTGCAAAAAGCGATGAGATGGTCCGTGATACTCATGCGCCAACGGCCATCGTTTCAGGACCCCGGTTTTCCGTAAAGCGCCTCGGCCCGCGCCTCAAAAGCCCGCACGATCCGCTGCATCGCCTCGTTGAAAACCACACCGATCAGACGTTCCAGGATCATGTTTCGAAAAGCGAAATCGACAAAGAAACTGACTTCGCAGCCCCCCTCAACATCCGCGAAAGCCCAATTGGATTTCATGTATCGAAAAGGCCCATCAAGATATTCGGTATCGATATTCTTGTCATCCGGGGTCAACACGACACGGCTGGTGAAACGTTCGCGAAACACCTTAAAACTCACAACCAGATCGGCCACCATGATCTGTTGATTGTCCTGGGGCGTCACGGATTTCACGCGCGCCGCCGAACACCAGGGCAAAAACTCTGGATAGCGCGCCACATCGGCCACGAGGTCATACATTTGTTGCGCCGAATACGGCAGCTTCCGGGTCTCTGAGTGCGTAGGCATTGCTTTGTCGATTTACTAAGGTTAGCCATTCGTGTCCTATTTCCGTCGTTCAAGATCAAGGCCTAACCCATGTCCACGCGTCCATATGTCATAGATGAAATGATTTCCGCCAAGTCGATTGCCGCGCGCATTGAAGAGTTGTGCCGCGAAATCCAGACCGAATTTGCCGGTACTGATAAGTTGGTGGTGGTCGGCCTGCTGCGGGGCAGTTTCGTGTTTATCGCCGATCTGGTGCGCGAATTAGACCTGCCCATCGAGGTCGATTTTCTGGAAGCCTCGAGCTATGGTGACGGCATGGAAAGTAGCCGGGAAGTGCGTATTCTCAAGGATTTACGCGGTACCATAGAGGGGCGAGATGTGTTGGTGGTGGAGGATATCGTCGACACCGGGCACACGTTAAACCATGTGACGCACCTGTTGGAAAGCCGCCTGCCCGCGCGTCTGAAATCCATCGCATTGCTGGACAAACCCAGCCGGCGCGAGGTCGATTTCAAAGCGAGTTGGACAGGTTTCGAGATCCCGGATGAATTTGTCGTGGGCTACGGCATCGATTTTGCCCAACGCAATCGCAACCTGCCCTATATTGGCAAGGTGCGGTTTGAAGACGGGTAGTATATCACGCTCACCAGTTCTATCCCTCTGGTGCCAGAACTGCGGCATCAACCCTATACCTCTTCGTCAAAACACCTCCCGCTTGCGCAAATCGGCGCGCAAAAGCGGATTATCTTTCACCAAAGGGCATTTTTCCTTGATAAAGGACGTGCTCAAATGCGCGATGATAGGCCCCCGTCGGTTCAAAAACCACCATTCTGAGAGGGCTTTTGATCCAGAACAGCCCTAAGAGTTCCGACCAAAGGCTTCTTGCCAGTGCAATAATACCATTTTCCTTCATTTTTCTAGAAATGTGAACTGTTGGTCGGCCGCGGTGCCGTGGGACCAGGAGCCATATAAAACGGTACTAAATATATCAGAAAATCCTCTTTTCTCAGAAAGCACTTTGAGCGTGCCGTTCCAAGAGCAACGACGATGGCACCGGCGGTCAAACGGCCATTGCATCGCTCTTCCTCGGGCTTGCCAAAGGGGTCATGTCAGACTCAGTCCGGTTCACGCGATGTAATCCGTGCGATTCGCGCAGATGGGGCCTGGGTTTCTACCGAACGGCTCGAAAAGAGGGTCTATGCCTCAGGCGCGGGATCCGATTGCGCATCACGCGCGGTGATTGCGTTGATGGCATCATCGATATGATGGGTAGCCACATCGTATTTTTGAGTGTCCAGAGACTTCTGGATATCGCGGAGGGCGCAAATCGCCCAGTAGGAATCGGTCATAACCACAACTCTTGATAGAAAATTTCTTCCACCACTACATCAATGACGCCCACCTCTTAACGGGAATTCTCAAAAGGAATTCCCCGCAGCCATGATCATTCCCGCTTCAGGCGATACCGAGCTTGCGATTTCGCGCAGCCCGCAACCGTGCAAAATCATCACCCGCATGATAAGATGACCGCGTCAGCGGTGTCGCTGAAACCATGAGGAACCCCTTGCCATAAGCCGCTTTTTCATAGGCCGCAAACTCATCAGGGTGCACGAAACGGTCCACCGCGTGGTGCTTTGGAGTCGGTTGCAGATATTGCCCGATGGTCAGAAAATCGATGTCAGCGGCGCGCATGTCTTCCATCACCTGCATCACGGCCTGTTTGTCCTCTCCAAGGCCCACCATGATCCCTGATTTCGTAAACATGCCAGGATCGAGCTCTTTCACGCGCTGCAACAGGCGCAGCGAATGGAAATACCGCGCGCCGGGGCGCACTTCGGGGTATAATCCGGGCACCGTTTCAAGGTTGTGGTTGAAGACATCCGGGCGCGCTTGCACCACCTGCTCCAGCGCTTCGGGCGCGCATTTGATGAAATCAGGCGTCAGGATTTCGATTGTCGTATCCGGGCTGCGATGCCGGATGGCGCGAATCGTCTGCGCAAAATGATCCGCACCCCCATCCTCGACGTCATCGCGGTCCACCGAGGTGATGACCACATGATTGAGGCCCAGCTTCTCCACGGCATGCGCCACGCGTCCGGGCTCAAAAGCATCCAGCGCGTCAGGCGGTTTGCCCGTTGCGATGTTGCAGAACGTGCAAGCGCGGGTGCAGACCTCGCCCATGATCATCATAGTGGCATGGCCCTGGCTCCAACACTCCCCGACGTTCGGGCACCCGGCTTCTTCGCAGACGGTGACCAATTTATGTTCGCGCATGATCCGTGCGGTTTTCGCATAACCTTCGCCGCCGGGGGCCTTGACGCGAATCCAGGCGGGCTTTTTGGGTTGCGGATTATCGGGACGGCGGGCTTTTTCAGGGTGGCGTTGCTCGGGAATTTTCAGATCGCGCGGGGCCATAATGGTGTTCCTCAAACAGCAGGCGGTGAACGCGCCCAGGGTCATCCCCTGTGTAAACGGATTGTAGGGAGAGATTCAACCGGCGCTCCGGTCGCAGGGCACATGGGAGCCATGCATTTCATTACTGCCCAAAACGACAAAGGGCGCCAAAAAGACGCCCTTGTGATGGTTTATCCGACCGCTTTGGGAAGTTACCCGATCAAGGGGCCGCCCGGACCAATCGTCTCGTCATAATGCCGTTTCAGCCGCATCAGCGCGATGCGCAGCACGATCTTGCCCGAACGCGCCGACCACCCCAGTTTTTTCTCTGCCGTCTCCAGCCCCTCAAGGTAGCAACAGCAGCGCAATACGACATCGGAAAGGCCAGGCCCGAGGTCCGCCAGCGCATCGGCAACACGCTTGCGCGCATTGGAGGGCCCATCGCCGACACCGCTGTCGGGAACGAAGCTGCCACACCCGCCAGACGTCAGGAAGCGGTCCCAATTCTGGGTCACGCGGGGGCCCATTTGCGCCAATTCGAAGTCTTCACGCAGACGTTCCCCGACCGTAACCAGATCATCGTCCAGAAAATTCTCGCCGTTCTTGTCGCGCCGCCGCGCCAGTGCTGTCAGCGGGCTTTCAGCCAGATTGTAGCGCATACGGCGCGGTCGCCCGGTATCCACATCAGGCAGGGTTTTTTCGCCCCAATTGTTGCGCTGACCCGCGAAATCGGCAGGGGCTTCGGCAAAACCGCCCACAGCGATGATGCCTTCTTCGCTGCCAAGCATCCCCTCCAACGCCGCCCGCCCGGCCGCCGTAATCGTATAGCGCGTGATTTTGCCCGTGGTTTGCGGTGATATCCATTCCTTCAACGCCATCGCCTCGGCGATCTTACGCGTCACAACGCCGGTACGGGTGGCTTGCGTTCCGGCACCGTCACGCACAATCACGGCTTTTTCCATTTCGGCGGCAACCGCCAATACAGCCCCTTTTTCGCAGAGCCTGCGCAGCACGCGCGCGCCCTCTGCCATCAGCGAGGCTTCACTGGGAGGGGTATCCGGGTCACCCAAGGGGGTCGTCATTCGATCTTGAAAACTCATGGGCATTGCGTCCTTTTTAAGCTCTTGCACTGCGGTGGCGCCGGTAACAAAATGAGCAGCACCCAATGCCTTGAGGGCCGCATCCACCAATGGATCGTCACGCCGTGTCTCAACCCGCCGAATTTGGCGCAGTATCGTTGAGGCGTGGCAGCCTGCCGCCCGCGCGAGCGCTCGGATTGGCAGTCCTGCTTCGGTATGGGCCAGATAGACCTGCGCCGCTGCTGGAACCCAATCCGGCAAAGCGGTCTGATGGGCCTCATTGTGTCGCAAAGAAGGTGTTTCTAGCTCGTTCATGTCATTGGCACCGTATTGTTCTCTTAGTTGATTCAATTTGTGTCAAATACAACCTAAAGATGAACGCGTTACCGGATGGTTAACAGTTTCTGATTTAGCAAGTATTGTATCTAAAACATAAACAGTATTTAAACCTGCGCACGCTTGCAGCGCGGCGCACGCAACGCCCCGGCCCTTCACATCCCACGCCGCCGCACAGCCCGTTGATTTCTTAACAAAATCCTAATGTTTCAAACGGTTAACAAGTCCCTAAACCCAACGCGCGTGGATTTGAAGGCCTGCGCAACAGGTCAATGTTGCATGTAATATCCGTCTCAGCAGAGTGAAAAAGCTCTGTTGGGGAAAGACGGATATAAAGGAAAACCACATGCAAGACCTGATCTCAATGCTGCACGCCATTCGCCGGCCACCACTTCTTATGCGCGCCGCACGTATTGGTGCAGAAGACTACAGACGCGCCGTCCACCTGCCACGATTGCTGGGCTATGGGATATTGCCCCGGCATGGTTCGGCGCTGCTGAAGCTGATGGAGATCGAAGCAGATTTAAACACGCAGCGCACAGGCGGAGATACAAGCTACAGCCTGATCCGCCACGTGGATGTGCTGATTGCGATGCTGGGTGAGGCCCGCGTGCTGCAAGCCTCACAAGCCGCCTGCGTTACATAAAGCTGTCGGGCATTTCGGATTTCTTGCGTGCGACATAATCCGAAATCGCCTCATCGATGGCGGGATCCAAAGCAGGTTGCTGATAGTCGTTCAGCATCTTCTCAACACGCAAACTGGCAAGGGCTTGCGTGTCCCGGCCCCCTTCATCCTCCCAGGTTTCGTAGGGTTTGTAATCCAAGAGGTCTGACTTCCAGAAGGCAGCCTTGAAGTTATTCTGCGTGTGCTCGCATCCAAGATAATGACCACCGGGGCCGACCTCGCGGATGGCGTCCATGGCCTGTGCATTGGTGTCGATCTCAATCCCGCGCGCCAGGTGGTGCAGCGTGCCGAGTTGGTCCGCGTCCATCACGAATTTTTCAAACGACGACACAAGACCGCCTTCAAGCCAACCACAGGCGTGCAGCATGAAATTCACGCCCGACAACAGCCCCATGTTCAGGCTGTTGGAAGTCTCGTAAGCGGCCTGCGCATCGGGTAGTTTTGAGCCACAAAACGATCCGGCGGAGCGGTAGGGCAACCCAAGACGGCGTGCCAATTGTCCGGCCCCATAGGTGATATGCGCAGCCTCCGGTGTGCCAAAGGTCGGCGCGCCCGAATTCATGTCGATAGAGGTCACAAAGGCCCCCATGATCACCGGCGCACCGGGACGAATCAGCTGGCTATAGGCGATGCCCGCCATGGTTTCGGCCAGAACCTGCGTCAATGTCCCCGCAACGGACACGGGTGCCATGGCACCGCCCACGATAAAGGGCGAAATAATGCAGGCTTGGTTATTTTTCGCATAGACCTCCAAGGCCCCCATCATCACGTCATCAAAGGTCATCGGCGAGTTGATATTGATCAGCGAGGTCATCACAGTGTTTTGCTGAACGAAGTCTTCACCAAACAGCAATCCGCACATATCCACCGAATCCTGCGCGCGTGAGGGTTCCGTGACGGATCCCATGAACGGCTTGTCGCTCAATGTCATATGAGCTTGCAACATATCAAGATGGCGCTTGTTCACCGGCAGATCGGTGGGCTCACACACCGTGCCTCCCGAATGGTGCAGCCATTTGGACATATATCCCAGCTTCACGAATTTGCGGAAATCTTCCATCGTGGCATAGCGCCGCCCGCCGATGGCGTCGCGCACAAAAGGCGGGCCGTAAACCGGCGCAAGCACCAGATTGCGCCCGCCGACCTCGACGTTGCGCGCCGGGTTGCGCGCATGTTGCGTGTAGCTGGAGGGCGCGGTCTTGCACAGCTGACGCGCCAACCCGCGCGGAATGCGCACCCGTTCGCCCTCAACATCCGCACCGGCATCACGCCAGCGTTGCAGCGCCACGGGGTTTTCGACAAAATTCACGCCGATCTCTTCAAGGACCGTTTCCGCGTTGGTTTCGATGATTTCCAGGGCTTCCTCGGTCAAAACCTCGAAATTCGGGATATTGCGTTCGATGAATCGCGCGGTCTCAAAAGACACGGCACTGCGTTCGGCGCGCCGGGCTGCTCCGCCACCGCCCCGTCTGCCTCTGCGCTCTGCTGCTTGCACCATTTCCGTCTCCCGTCCTGTGTTAGGGCCGGTGCTATCCTATTCCGCCCGACCTATTGATGCGGTTAACGTCTTTGCAGGGAAAAAAGCGACATAACGCTCCGGGTCACGCGGCACACTGTGCAAATTTCGCAAGCCTGACCGACGTTAGCCTCATTCCGGCCCTTGCCACGCGCGCGCGGCGCGCCTAATCAGCACTCATGCACACACATGATCATGACCGCCTCCTCATCATCGACTTTGGCAGCCAGGTAACGCAGCTGATTGCGCGGCGCTTGCGTGAATTGAACGTCTATTGCGAAATTCATCCGTTCAACATCGTAACAGACGCGTTTCTGGCCGAATTTGCCCCCAAAGCGGTGATTTTTTCCGGTGGCCCGGCGTCGGTTTTTGCCGATGGCGCACCCATGCCCCCCAAAGGCGTGTTTGAACTGGGCGTGCCAATCCTTGGGATTTGCTATGGTCAGCAGGTGATGATGCAATGTCTGGGCGGCAAGGTAGAGCGCGGTCACGGCACGGCAGAGTTTGGACGCGCCTTCGTGACGCCGCAGACGCGCCGTCTGGCCTTATTGCAGGGCTGGTTTGAGGCGGACCGCGAGCAGGTCTGGATGAGCCACGGCGATCACGTCAGTGAAATCGCGCCCGGTTTCGAGGTTTATGGCACCTCGCCCAACGCCCCCTTTGCCATTACCGGCGATATCGAACGCAATTTCTATGCGGTACAGTTTCACCCCGAGGTCCACCACACGCCGAATGGATCGAAACTCTACGAGAATTTCGTGCGTCTGGCCGGGTTTCGCGGGGATTGGACGATGGGGGCCTACCGCGAGGAGGCGATCCAGCGGATCCGCGATCAGGTCGGCTCGGGCCGGGTGATCTGCGCGCTGTCGGGCGGGGTTGATTCTTCCGTCGCGGCGGTGTTGATCCATGAGGCCATCGGCGATCAGCTGACCTGCGTCTATGTCGATCATGGGCTGATGCGCAAAAATGAAAGCGAACAGGTCGTGGGTATGTTTCGCGAACATTATAACCTGCCGCTGATCCATGCCGATGAATCCGATCTGTTTCTGGGCAAACTCGACGGTGTCAGCGACCCAGAGACCAAGCGCAAGATCATTGGCGGGCTGTTCATTGAAGTGTTCGAACGTCATGCCCGTGAAATGGGGGGCGCGGAATTCCTCGCCCAGGGGACGCTTTACCCCGATGTCATCGAATCGGTCAGCTTTTCGGGGGGGCCGTCCGTCACCATCAAATCGCACCACAATGTCGGCGGATTGCCCGAGCGGATGAACATGCAATTGGTCGAACCTTTGCGCGAACTCTTCAAGGATGAGGTGCGCGCGCTGGGGCGTGAATTGGGCCTGCCCGAAAGTTTCATCGGACGTCACCCCTTTCCCGGGCCGGGCCTCGCGATCCGCTGTCCTGGCGAAATCACGCGGGCGAAACTTGATATCCTGCGCGAGGCTGATGCCGTTTACATCGACCAAATCCGCAAACATGGGCTCTATGATGAAATCTGGCAAGCCTTCGTGGCGATTTTGCCCGTGCGCACCGTGGGCGTGATGGGCGACGGGCGCACCTATGATTTCGCCTGTGCATTGCGCGCTGTGACATCGGTGGACGGCATGACTGCGGATTATTATCCGTTCAGCCATGAGTTCCTGGGCGAAACCGCCACGCGCATCATCAATGAGGTACCAGGGATCAACCGTGTGACCTATGACATCACCTCCAAACCTCCCGGCACCATCGAGTGGGAATAACTTTGCCTGCGCCAGCGTAGCCGATTTCCCTCTAGAGGGCGAACTAAGTATCTGATAACAAATAATACAACATGCGAGATGCTTTAATATCTATCGGTGGGCTATCGAATATTATGAGGGTATACCTGACGGTATGCGGGATTTCGAAATATGTCGAAATCTGATATAATATCAGCACTTCCAAGGCGATGACGGTATAAATATCTCCATAACATGCTGATTTATTGGATAAAATATCGAAATCGGATGTGAAATTCCAGCTGACGGTATATTTCCGTATTTTCGCTCGATAAACCCAGTTTTGGGAGAGTGTTATGCTGACAGATGCCGCCCTTAGATCCCTGAAACCAAGGGACAAATTGTATAAAATTTCGGACTGTGACGGTATATACGTCATGGTTCAACCTTCGGGCGCAATCATGTTCCGTTTCGACTATCGTTTGAATGATCGTCGTGAGACGCTCACCCTTGGTCGATATGGCTCAGCGGGCCTATCTCTGGCTCGCGCTCGAGAGGCATTGATCGATGCGAAGCGTCTCATTGCCGAAGGTCGTTCGCCCGCGCAGGAGAAGCAACGCGACAAGCGTCGCCTGAAAGAAGCGAAGAGCTTCGGTGAGTTTGGCGAACGGTGGTTGAAAGAAGCCAAGATGGCGGACAGTACGCGCGCCATGCGGCGTTCCGTGTTTGAGCGGGATATTCTTCCAACGTTCCGAAATCGGTTGCTGTCGGAGATCAGTGCTGACGACCTGCGAATGAGATGCGCAACGGTAAAGGATCGCGGCGCACCAGCGACCGCCGTCCATGTTCGGGACATCGTGAAACTCATCTACGCATTCGCGATCCTTCACGGAGAGAAAGTCGCCAATCCTGCGGATGAGGTTGGACCGTCGTCCATAGCCACGTTCGTTCCAAGAGACCGGTCGCTGTTGCCCTCAGAGATAAGGATCATGCTAAACCAGCTTGAACATGTCGCGACCCTTCCGACCATTCGTCTGGGCGTCAAAATGTTCCTGTTGACCATGGTTAGAAAGAGCGAACTTCAAGACGCAACTTGGGATGAAGTCGATTTTGAAAACGCGGTTTGGTCGATTCCGAAGGAAAGAATGAAGCGATCCAAGCCCCATAACATTTACCTGGCACAACAGACGATCGACATACTGATCGCGCTGAAGACCTGCGCAGGCAATTCCAGATATCTGCTTCCTTCACGTTATGACGCGGATGCCCCAATGTCGCGGGCGACATTCAACCGCGTAACAAAAGCTGTAATCATACGAGCACAAAAGGAGGGCCTACCTCTCGAACACTTCACCGTTCACGACCTGCGCCGAACTGGCTCAACGCTGTTGAACGAACTGGGGTTCAATGTTGACTGGATTGAAAAATGTCTTGCACACGAAGACGGACGGTCATCGCGCGGAATTTACAACAAGGCCGAGTATGAGCACCAGCGCCGACATATGATGCAAGAGTGGGCCAATCTCGTGGACGCTTGGATGGCAGGTCAGAAATATCAACCTACGCTCTATCCGCCTGCGATGGACCTTCTCGTCCCCGAACCGACGGTTTGACCGGGCGGGCTTTGCGTAAGCGTACGTCCGGTATAGGGGCTCGCTTATCTGTTTTAGCGTCCGATATCCTACGGCGCTCGTCGAGCCATGCCTCTACCTCGCCTTGGTCCCAGACAACGCACCTGGCTGACAATCGAAACCGTCTTGGGAATTCTCCACGTCTTTCGAGTTCATAGATGGTGGTGTCAGCCAACGGTACCATCTCGCGAAGCTGATGACGCCTAATTGTTCTTCTCATGGGTTGCAACTTTTCGCGTGGCATAAGGCGTCCTTTCGATTCTCACATATAGTTCCTGATAGAGACCGAAAGCCTTGGTTGAACGGAAGCCCTTGCCCAGCAGCTAACGGTAGTCGGATATTGTGGCGTGTAAATCGGATAGAGCAGCAGAACTTGGTTTCGGGGGCTCGCTGGGATCTCAAGTTGCTTTTTCAAGCGGCATCATAATATCGCACAAAGACTTGCTTTACCCTATGTCTCGATATTCGAACCTGCATCCAGTCGCTTGAGGGCCACCAATGGTCTTGCCACGTTTTAGTTCCGGTCTCTTTCGAGCAATGTTTGCTATGAAGGAGATAGAGAATGGCACCGAGATACACAGACGAGTTTCGTCTTGATGCAGTACGCATCGCAACGACCAGTGGGCTGACACGACCGCAAGCGGCAGCGGATTTAGGAGTTGGGCTTTCGACGTTGAACAAGTGGGTTCAAAAGCATCAGCATGACAACCTGATGTCGGGTCCTCACGAGGATGTCGAGAAAGAGAACGAACGCCTTCGCAAGGAAGTTCGGTTGCTTCGCGAGGAGAGGGAAGTGTTAAAAAAAGCGGCAATCTTCTTTGCAGGCCAAAGTCGGTGAGGTTCGCCTTTATCGACGCCTGGAAAGAAGAATGGCCTGTCGAATTTCTTTGCCGCGTCATGCAGGTTACGTCGCGAGGATTTCGCGCGTGGCGAAGCCGCCCGATGAGCCAGCGACAGCGCGACGATATGGTGATCCTGGCGCATATCCGCGAACAGCACCGCTTAAGCCTGCAAAGCTATGGCGGGCCTCGCATGACCGAAGAACTGCAAGAACTGGGTCTGCAAGTTGGGCACCGGCGCGTGGGCCGCTTAATGCGGGAGAATAGCATCAAAATCATCAGGACCCAGAAATACAAGGTTACGACCGACAGCAATCATGCGTTTAACATCGCCCCTAACTTGCTGGGCCAGGACTTCTTTGCAGATGGTCCAAACCAAAAGTGGGCCGATGACATTTCCTACATCTGGACCAGTGAGGGCTGGTTGTATCTGGCAGTGATCCTTGATTTGTATTCCCGTCGTGTCATCGGTTGGGCGGTTAGCAATCGTATGAAGCGGGATCTGGCGATCCGAGCATTGGATATGGCTGTGGCACTGCGGCAACCGCCGAAGGGCTGCATGCATCATACGGATCGCGGGTCGCAATATTGTTCAGGCGACTATCAGAAACGGCTGTCTAAACACGGCTTCCAAGTTTCGATGAGCGGTAAGGGAAACTGCTACGACAATTCCATGGTTGAAACGTTCTTCAAATCACTCAAGGCAGAGCTGATTTGGCGCAACCGCTGGGAAACCAGGCGTAAAGCCGAAGGGGCGATTTTCCAGTATATCAATGGGTTCTACAATCCACGACGGCGGCACTCGTCATTAGGTGGCAAAAGCCCCTTGGCCTTCGAACGAAAGGCTGCCTAAATGAGTTGAGAGACCGGAACGCAACCGCGACAAGACCAATTGCGCGCAGAGGCGGAAATCACTGCAGCCAGAAAGACAGAACTTCAAGCGGATGTGGCAAATACCTTGGCAGAGCGCCGCGCCACGCAGGATTGGAAGCCGTCTTCTGCCGACAACAACGAGCTTGGAAAAAGTGAACGTGCTGAAGTCGCGCCGCGCCGTTGGGTAGACCTCCTCAAGGTGGGCGCGGATGTCGCGGGTCGACAGGCCAGCCGCGTAGAGACCAATAAATTTGTTATCCATGCCGTCGATCCGGGTCTGGCCCTTCGGGATCAGTTCCGGCCCAAAACTGCCGTCTCGGTCACGTGGGATGTCGATTGGCATCGCGCCGTCATTGCCCTTCAGCGTTTTGCGCGTCGTGCCATTGCGACGGTTGCTTTGTTGGTTCGAGGGTTCTGTATCAGGTTCATAGCCCAGATGGTTGGTCAGTTCCGAACCCGGCATCCGCTCCTTGAATTCTTTCATCAAGCCTTTGTCGCCCAGAAAATCTTTAGGCCGTTCAACACCGCTCAGAAGCTCTTCCAGTAGTTCCTTGGAAATCGTCATTGTCGTCATGCTCCTTTAGTTTGGAAGCATGGGCCAAATTACTCATACACAGAAAATCGAACACTCTCGTACGCCAAGATTACTACGGGCAAAGGTTTCCCGTTAAATCATGCCAATTCCAAAAAAATCAATACAATGATCGGACCTACCCAACCACCGTTTTACATGCCGATCGTGTCACGCCAGAAGGCGCTGCACACCCAAATCCCATCGCGGCATCGGCCTCCTACTCCCCCGAAGCACATCGCCCACCATCATCCATTCAGCTGCAAGAAGATGTATTTTATAACTTTAAAACATAAACTTGTATCAACCAACGTCGCCGTACCAAGTGATCTTAACAGTCTTTTCAATGTGATCCTGACCACCCAAACAGGTCATCGGCAGGTTCATGAAAGCAATCAAAAACCTTCCAAGGACCGTGTAGCCCCTCGCATGTCAATCACCATTGACGCGGCACCGAGTTTGTTTTTCTGGCGGCATCCGCAGGTTAAAATTGGTTAACAGACATGGTTCTGTCATCTCGCATGGCTTCAAGCAGCCACTGCCGTGCCGTGGGCAAAACGAAACGGTGGAAACCAGAAGTCGCCGTACGCGCCACATCCGCAAAATGGTCGATCACGCCATGGAGGTGATCTGCGACCGTCTTAGAAAAACGCCCGTCGAGGTCTTCTGCCAGAAAATGACAAGATCCCAACCCTGAGACTCACAAGAATAGCAACTCAACTGTCGCTCACCAAGACACCGCACTTGCGTCTGATGAATGTGGTGAAATTCCTGCTCGGCACCAAGCAACAATGAGCCGTACGAGCCGCGCGCATAAAAAAAGAGCCGCAGAACATGCGGCTCCCGTTTGAAAATGCAACCCATACGGACCAAACGCTGTCTGATGATGTCCGATCAGCTCACAGCGGGCCAGCCAAGCGCGCGCGAGAAGGGCAGATCGCCACCCTTAATCACTGAATTCGATCTCTTGCTGGCGGACAACAACGGCATCGGCCAGAACGACTTTGACATATGACGCCCACCGCTGATCACGGATCTTTTGCGCGACTTAGTCGACAACAACGGCATCGGCCAAAAAGCGCGCGATTTGAAACCGCCACCAGAAATCGCGGATTTCCGTTTGCGCCGCACACTCAACAGTCGCATGCCAAAACCTGATGTTATGGGACCGCCCTCATACTCGGTACGCTTCGGGCTTACCGTCAAAAACCGCGGGTGTTCGAGCAAAATACTCGGCGTACGTTCGGGACCATCAGGCATGTAGTAATCATCCACCACATCCCCTGCGCCCACGGTGTCAAAACCCGCCATCATACCCCGCACGATCGTCGCGGCCGTCAGCGGGATGTAGGTCGCACGTACGACGACCGCCGCCAAACCCTTGTCGATATGCTTGGCATAAGGATCAACAGCCGCCTCATTGACCTTGGCAGAGGTTAGTCGCGCTTTGAGGTCCTTGGCACCCTCACCCTCTTGAGAAGCGATCACCGAGCATGCCCGCCTGGGCACACCGCGATCCATTATTTTCTTGGCGGCATCTCGCGCGGATGCCTCATCTTTGAACAAGCGTGTGATGACTGTCGTCATATTACCTCCACCGGGTTTGTGTTTGCGTTCGAAAGCTCAGAGCCCGGGGCGCACGTATCCGGCTGATGTCTTTGGCGTTTTGCATTCTTGAGGAAGGGCGCGGCGACCGCGATTGCCAACATCAAAAATACGATCTCGATCGTGAATACTACATTATAGGGTGTTTCCGAAACGTTTCCACCCCCCCCCTGAAAGCCGACGATCAGATCACGCACGATCCCCGCCAGCGCTATTCCGAGCCCAGCGGCCGTGGCTTGCACGGCACCCCAGGCACCCAACGCAAGACCGATCCGTTCTTTCGGCGCCGCGCGAATGGTGGCCGTGAGTGTGGCGTGACCAAACAGCCCGGCACCGATCCCAGTTGCCAGAACGCCCAGAAGGAATGCTGGTATCCCAGCACCCTGCGATGACAGGATAATGGCCAAAAACCCCGGAATACCCACTGCGGCACCGATGATGCCGAAACGCGCGGGCAGACCATTGCGTGCCAGCCCGCGAGACGCGATGCCAAATCCCAGCAGGGTCCCGGTCGCAAAAAGAGCGGTCAGCTTGGTCGTATCGGCCACCGAAAGCCCCAGCGCCTGCCCCCCGTAAGGTTCCAGTAAAACATCCGCCATGCCAAAGCCGAAAGTGCCCAGACCGATTACGATCAACAGGCGTAACATGCCATCTGCCCGCATCAACAGCGCCCAGGCCTCGGAGAACCGGATCGGAACGGCGCGTTTCATCGCTTGCGCCCGCGCCCTGTCGCGCGGCTCCTGCTGCCACATCGCATAAAGGTTCAGCCCAACCGTGACGACCGCAGCACCCTGTATCACCTGCGCCAGACGTCCGGCGGTGAACTCTTCGAGTAAAGCGCCGAAAATCAGCGCGCTGACCACCATACCGACGAGCAGCATGACATACATCAGGCCGACGACCTTGGGTTGGTCGTCTTCCTTGACCAGGTCAGTTGCCAGTGCCAGGCCGACGGTTTGCACCATATGCACACCGGCCCCCACCAGCAGAAAGGACAGCGCAGCAGATGTATAACCCAGCCAAAGCGGGGCTTCTGCGGCATATCCATAGCGCGACAACACCAGCAGCGCGAAGGGCATGATGGCAAAGCCACCGAATTGATAAAGCGTGCCTTTCCAGATGTAGGGCACGCGCCGCAACCCCAGCGCAGAGACATGCACATCCGAGCGAAAGCCGATCAACGTGCGGAACGGCGCGAAAATGAGGGGAAGTGCGAGCATGAGCGCAACAAGGGAGGCCGGGACCGACAGCTCGACGATCATGACGCGGTTAAGCGTTCCGACAAGCAGCACCAGCGCCATGCCGACGGTCACCTGAAAAAGCGATAATCGCAGCAAGCGGCGCAGCGGCACCTCAGGCGTGGCCACATCCGCAAATGGCAAATATTTGGGCCCGAGAGCCGCCAGTTTGCGGGTGGCAAAATTTCGATAATCAAACATATCTACGATCAATTCCCGCCCTTGGTACAGGGTACGACAATGACATTCTCAATTGACAAATGAATGGGCCCGTCAGCAACGCTGCGGGCCCGATCTTTTATTGAGTTATGACCGAGTAGGTTCCGGAACCGGCCGTGGCATGCACCTCTGGCGGTTGCAGGATTGCCTTTACGGGCGTGCCATCCGAGAGGATGATCGTTACTTCGCGCGCGTCACCAGTGGGCGTTACGTAGGATGCCTTTGCCGTATCCGTGCCCTCCAGTATCGCGGCGGAAGCAGATTGCCCGCCTGAGCCCAGTTCATTGCCTGACAGGAAGTCAGAGACCCAGGTGGTATTACTGAGCACGGCCACGTGAACAGCGAAGGATCCGATTGCGACGGCGCTCAGAAAAAGCGGAACACCAACTGTTGGCTTAACGACAAGCCACATCTTTGCATTATTCATGAAGGGCCTCCCTTATCCGAGCCAAGGGGTCGCGACCGCGACCAGAATATGCGCCAAAAGCGCAATTGCGCCGAAAACGCGCGTGCCATCAATCAGATAGCTGTGCACCTCTTCGGCCTCGTCAAGCGTCAAGCCTGTTGGCCAAACCTTATCATCATTATCCGCCATATTTCGTCCTCCGTTATATTGACGTAAGCCGATGCACCCGGAAAACGATTAATCCGAAACACCCAACTTGAAAGAACGCACACTGTAAGTAAGATCGAATGTGTCACGAATTAATTACAATCACAACTGTAAATTTAATCTGACAGTTTTGAATTGCGAGAAGTTCAGGCAATCCTCGCCTCAAAAAGGGTTCATATGGCGAAGTCTCTGTCTCGCCGTTCGTTTTAAGTGCAGGCCCTGCTGGCCTTATCAATACCGCCAAACACACCAACATGTTGCAATCGGCGACAGGCCTGACGGCAGCTTTGAAAAAACGACATGCGGTTATTATCGTCCGCCCGTCGGGGCAGTATTTCAGAATCAACGCGTGAAAATGACACCGATGCCGCGCGATCAATCCCCACCACAACGAGGCGATTGTCCTGCAAACGGGCCAAAAAAAGAGCAATCCTCCGTCGAAAATTAAATTGAAGTCATAAAGACTATTGAATTTGACTAAAATGACCAGCACGCTGCCTGATCTGACCGGCGGCTCCAATTTAGAGTTTGGGGCTTTCTAAAGACAGATATACGTCAAAATGATCCGCAAGACGGACATAAAAAACTAAAAAGGGACAAAAAATGACCATTAAACTGGTGATTGGCATGGACGGGCAAGGGTCTGGGGACCGCGCTGTCTCCTATGCCAAGGATCTGGCGGAGAAGATTGGAGATTGTGAACTTTTGATCGCTTATGTGATTGAATGGTCACCCTACTCCTTCCAGACCGCCGAAGAAAACGCGCAGCGCCACAAGCGGCGTGAAGAAGAAATTTCCATGGCCAAGGAGCGTATCGTTGATCCGGCCGTGGCCGCATTGACCGGCGCGGGCATGAAGGCGAAAGGAATCGTACGTCACGGTGACGTCGCCCAAACCCTCAACAGCATCTGCGAAAAAGAGGGCGGGCATCAGATTATCGTAGGGCGTTCCTCAGAGGGTGGATTTGCATCGCGCATCTTCGGCAGCTCGACCGGCAACCTTGTGATGAGCGCAACCGTGCCTGTGACGGTCATTGGATGAAAAGGACAGCAATCATGAAATTTTTTAACAAAGCCGCGCTCGCCGCGCTGGCGAGTGGGGCCGCATTTCCTGCGCTGGCACAGGAAGCGATGTCACTGGATGAGAAGGTCAATCAAACCTTTGCCCAATTCACGGGTCCCTTTGTCAACCTGATATTCGCCCCCCTGCCCGGCACCAGCTTCCCTTGGATTGTGCTGTGGCTGGTTGTGGCGGCGACGGTTTTCACCATTTACTTCTCCTTCGTGCAAATTCGGTTCTTCACGCACTCAATTTCGCTGGTCAAAGGGGACTATTCAGACCCGGATGACGCAGGCGAGGTGAGCCACTTTCAGGCACTCGCAACCGCATTGTCGGGCACCGTGGGCCTGGGGAACATCGCGGGTGTTGCGGTGGCCGTGGGCATTGGTGGACCGGGCGCGACCTTCTGGATGATTCTAGCCGGTCTTTTGGGCATGGCCTCAAAATTCACCGAATGTACGCTGGGCGTGAAATACCGCAATGAATACCCCGATGGCACCGTCTCCGGTGGTCCGATGTATTATATGAAAAAGGGCTTTCAGGAACGTGGCCTGCCGGGCGGTGGCTTTTTGGCGATCCTGTTTTCGATCTTCTGCATCCTGGGCGCGCTCGGGGGCGGTAACATGTTCCAGGCCAATCAGGCCCATGCGCAGATCACCCAGATTACCGGAGATTTTCCGGGTTGGATCACGGGTATCATCTTTGCAGCGGTCGTGTTCGCGGTCATCGTCGGCGGTATCAAATCCATCGCAAAGGTCACCGAAAAGATCGTGCCGATCATGGGCATCCTCTATGTCGGTGCAGCGCTGATCATCCTGCTGGTGAATTATGACCAAATCGGTTGGGCCTTTGGCCAGATCTTCGCGGGTGCCTTTACCGGTCTCGGTGTTGCGGGCGGCTTTGTCGGCGCGCTGATCCAGGGCTTCAAACGGGCGGCCTTCTCCAACGAGGCGGGCGTCGGTTCCGCGGCCATCGCGCACTCTGCGGTCCGCACCAAAGAGCCGATCACCGAAGGGTTCGTTTCCTTGCTGGAGCCGCTGATCGATACGGTCGTGATCTGTACCATGACGGCTTTGGTCATCACCATCTCCGGTCAGCTGATCTTTGACGCTGAAGCAGGCGTTTATATCCTCAATGAGGCAGGTTCTGCCATCGCGACCGTAGGCGATACCAGCGGCGTCGCACTGACCTCTGCGGCCTTCGCGTCGGGCATCAGCTGGTTCCCCTATGTGCTGGCGATTGCGGTTGTGCTCTTTGCCTTCTCCACGATGATTTCGTGGTCCTATTACGGGTTGAAGGCCTGGACCTATCTCTTTGGCGAAGGAAAAATATCCGAGCTCACGTTCAAGATCATCTTCTGCATCTTCATCGTGATCGGTGCGGCGGCCAGCCTCGGTCCGGTCATCGACTTCTCGGATGCGGCGATCTTTGCCATGGCGGTGGTCAATATCACGGCGCTCTACTTCCTGATGTCGATCGTACGCGAAGAACTGCGGTCTTACTCCGCACGCCTCAAGTCGGGCGAAATCAAGAAATTCGCCCACTAAACGAAACGTCCAAGGCGGCATCTACGCCGCCTTGGCAACCGCGTCCAGGCTTCGGCTGTGAACCTTTTTTTGTCACATTCCATACCAGACGATCTCCGCCGGGCGGCATGAGATAGTTTCGATTCCAGTGGTGCCGATTTGACCGCGATTGACGGTGCCTATGATCCGTTGCGCGGGCGCCCAAAAAGAGCATTACGTCTTATATCCGGCAATGACCTGCAACAATTTGAACGACGTTGCGGCGTCATGTTCGATGACCGCCAGAAACTCTTCTGCCCCAAGACGCAGCGCCGTGACATCGGTTTGCGCCCGCATACTCAAGGCGCGCGGGACATTGCGGATGACACCCAATTCCCCAACCAGCGCGCCCGGTTCGACCTGTGCCACCACCTCATCCGCAGAATTGTCTTGCAGTTTGTAAAGCTGCGCCCTCCCCGTCAGAATGACATAGGCACCATCTTTGGGATCATCGTGTTGGTTGAAAATGACTTCCCCTGCCGCAGCATCAAACCATTTGGCACCAAAGGCCAGCAACCTCAGTTGTTTGCGGTTGAGGCCTGAGAACATCGGCGTGGCTTCGAGAGCGCGGACCTTGCGCAGGAGATCCGCTTTGCTGGCACTGTCTTGAGGTTTTTCCTCGCCCTGGGGCGCAGAGATCATCCGGCCCTGATGGATTTCGACAAACAGGTCGAACTGTTCCGGAGAATCAAACCGATCCGCCAGACAGATCATCGTCGTCTCCGGCAGGAGCTTGCGTAGCTTTTCAATGACCTCCAGACGGATCGCGGGGTCAAAACCTGTGAACATCTGATCCAGGATCAGAATATCGGGGCGCTTGATCGCAGCACGGCTTAATGCCAGCGGTTCGGTGAAAACCCCCGGAAGATTGCCCCCCCCCAGCGCCAGAGGAAAATCATAGATCAGATCAATGACGGCGGGCTTCATGCCCTCTGCCTCCAGAACATCGGCTACGATCCCGCGCAGGTCATCGCCGCGCGCGCCCGCCTCGTCAGAAATCTTACCATAAAGCGCATTTTCAAGCAGGGAGAGCCCCGGTGCAATCTCTTGCGGGTTCAACGGCACAAATAGCGCGCTGAGCCTATCCTGAATTGCCAGACCATTTGAATGGCGCAACTCAAGAATGCGCTGCTTCATGGTATCGCTGAAGGCGGGGCCAATCTGCTCAGCGGTAATCTGCGCAGCAAGCGTCATCAGCATGATCCTGTCGGCGCGGTTCAGGCGTGATGTATCAGAGCGCGCCCCCGCGCTCAGCAATTGCACGGATCGTTCATAAAACTCAGGATCCAGACCAAGCTTGCGAAACAGCGGGTGTTCGGTTCCATCCGTGCCAAATATCTGGCTCAATAGCGCGACAACATCGCGCGACAGCGCCAACAGGCCCTCTTCAAGTTCCAGCTTATGCAAAACGTCAAACAAATCGCTTTGCGTTGCAAGCTCACGCTGGGTCAGCGTTTTTCGCATGGTTGCAAAAAACAAATTCCCGGTCACGGGCAGCGCCGGGTTGTAAAGCGCCGGATCAAACCGAAACACATGCCGCTCCAACCCGGCTTCCAACACCGCAGCCCAGACCTTAGGACGGGCAGAAACGAGTGCTTTATGCAGTTCAGTGCGGGCTTCCAGCGATGGTTTTTGATCGAGCGCACGCCGGTAGAGCGCGCCGCCCTGCCCCATTGTCTCGAGCAACGAAAACCACCAATTGCGCACCTCACGTTCCTGCGTACATCCAGCAAGTTCGGGGTTAAGCCAGGTCGCGTTGAGCGGGTCCGCGCTGTTCCCGGCGGCCTCTGCTTCACGCGCCGCAATCTGCGCGGTGGATGATAAAACGCCTGAGGGTTTCTGTTTCACAGACATCATCGTGTTATCGCCAAGGCTGCCCTGAAACAGCAAAGGATGCGCGCTGGCGGCCCCAATCCGCGCGGCAATCACACCCTGATGCAGCGCGCTCAAATCATGATCGCCGATAATGACTTTCCCCGACACCGGAAGGGTTTCGCGCGTCAAAACCTCTACCAAAACGCGCCTGTCTTCTTCGCTGGACGCTTGAATGCCCACCAGTGATCCTGCATCGAATCGCAGGGTGATATTGTCCAGTACCGTGTTCCCATCCGCATCCTCGACCTTGATTGCATCAAGAGACAAACGCTGGTTCAGTCGAGGCATGTCATCGGGAACCCCCTCCATCAACCGGGCATCTATGGCACCGTTTGGCGCGAATTTTTCCGTGACGATTTGCCAGCGCAGACTCATGTCCTGTGCCTGGTTGTAAAAGGTCAGCAACTCTTTCCACGGTGAGCTGAGGTCCTTGTAAGCCGCCAGCGCCGCCACCAAGGCCCCCAGTGAAACCGCCCCCTGGATAACCAGGTACCCCCCGACGGAAAAAAAGAAAAACGGCGTGAGTTGCGTGATGAAGTTGTTGATGAACTTCATGAAGAATTTCTTTTGATAAATTTGCAGGCGGATATTGAACACGCGCCCCAATCGATCGCTCATCATCGCAAGCCGAAAACGCCAACCACCATGGATGCGCAAGTCCGACGCGCCAGCGGCAGTTTCACCAATCATCGCAGCGAGTTGTCGAATTTCCTGGATCCGCTCTTTGTTCATGAGGTTGATCTGGCGTTGCAGTTTCGGGATCAGCCAGGCCTGAAGCGGAATGAGAGCAACGGCCGCCAAACCGAACCACAGGTTTTGCAAAAAGAGAAACAACAGGATCGTCATCATCTGACCGGCTTGCAGGACGGGCTGCGTCAACGCATCCCCCATCATCCCGCCCATCGGTTCGGTTTCGCCGGTAATCATGGCGACCATTTCACCCTGAGACGTGCGTCTATAATATGATTTGGGAAAGCCGAGCATACGCGCAATCAACCCAAACCGCAGACGCCGCAACATCCGTTCAGACAGCACGCCCTTCATGGTATTAATGCGCATTTTGAGGAGGCCGTGCATCAGAACACAAAGCAAAAACAGCAGGCATAGAAAGAACAGATAGCCGGTTTGGGTCAATTCATACCCCCAAACGATAACCCGCGAGGATTGTGCGCCAATCGCGTCATTAATGATGCGTTTTGGGAGTTCCAGCGTCAGATAAAGAAAGGGGAAAAGGGTGCTGGTGAAGAGCAGCAGGATCAGTTGGTCCCGCTTTGAATGCTTCCAAATGTACCTAAAGAGAGATTTTTCGATGCTTCGCACCCCCATGCGCGCCTGATCGACCTTGCAGGTTGTTTATGCCCCAGGCAGTTCGGCGCAGCAATAAATTTAACAAATTCCGCCAGTTACTTCTATCATTGCGGGAATAGAGGGGTTTGAAAGCAACAACCTTCACATCTTTTGTGACTTTGTCGACGTGCAGAAAATCAGGGGGATGTGTTCGCTACGTCATAGAAATTGCCAGATGTCTGGCGATTGCGCTGGAATGTTGTCAGCTTTCCGCCGTATCCGTGCCCTAATTTGCTGCCAATAAAAGCAGGAAAAAGGAATGCGGAGCACAATCTCATGTCAACTTTTAAAACGCCAATTGCTGCGCGTCGCGCACAATTGTTCGAGGTTCTGCGCCAGACTTACAAAGCGGAAACGACGACTGCTCAATATTTGAGTGAAGACGCCAAGCCTGTCAGCGCTAAGGACACTCTGCGTTTGCAAAGTGCTGCAACCAGATCATTGCAGGCGAGCGGGTGCGCGCGCCTGCAATAAAAACGTCAAAAGAAGGCTTCTGCGTTCAACCCAATCGTCATGGCACCAATCACCGCACCGGTTGCCGGGTCGGTCAATGCCACAGACACCTGGCCCTGATAGGTTTGCGCGCTCTCGTCGAATTCAACCTCATCGACAAACACTGCGCCCGCCCCTGCGCCGTAGGTCTTGGCGTGTTTGTCCTCATCACCTTGCCAATAATCGGATGTCACATCGCTTGCCGCGACATTCAGGCCCGCAGCGTCCATCACGAAAATCTCGGTGATGCGTCCGCCTGCAGCTTCAACCTGCTCGCTCAGGAAGGCAGACAGGGGGTGCCCCATCACTTCGCTGATCAACGGCTGGCTGGCGGCACCGACTTCACCGCGCCATTGTGTGTCCCACTCCTCAATCTGCGCAGCACTGGCACCGGAGGTCTGGGTATTTTGCGCATTGATTGCATCAACGACATTAGCGCCCTGCGCCCAGGCCATGACGTCGGTTTCAACGAAGGCCTTCATCGCGGGTGGGGCATCAACGGCGTGAACAATGGATGCCGCGACCAACAAAGGCGCGGACAACAGAAGTTTGCGGAACATATCGGGGTCCTTTTTGTTAACATCGGCGCACCCGATTGGCGCACCATTGTTCGCAAAATAACCACGATAGGTTTAAGGGATGGTAAAAGCCACTATTCTGAGGCCCGAAAACCAGTCGCCACAACAAATTTCTCCGAACTATCGGAGCGGGACGCCGGCGGCTTTATATTCGCGACTTTCGTAAACCGTTGTTTCAAAAGCTTTTGCAATTCCCCTTCGGCCCCCCCGGCAAGGACCTTGGCAACAAACGTGCCGCCCTCTTCCAAAACGTCAAATGCAAAATAGGCGGCTGCCTCGCAAAGCGCGATAATGCGCAGGTGGTCGGTTTGTTTATGTCCCGAGCTGCTCGCGGCCATATCCGACATCACCACATCAGCCTTGCCGCCAAGCAGATCCTTTACCTTTTGATCCGCATCATCCTCCATGAAATCCAGCACGTGCAGCTCGCAGCCCGCGATGGGTTCCATTTCCTGCAGATCAATGCCGAGGATCGAGCCGACGGATTTGCCCGAGCGCTCATTAAGCGCATTGACGCGTTTCACGGCAACCTGACACCACCCACCCGGCGCGGCACCCAGATCCACGATCCGCGCACCCGGCACCAGAAACCGGTATTTATCGTCCAATTCCATGATCTTGAACGCCGCGCGTCCACGATACCCTTCGGCTTTTGCGCGTTTGACATAGGGATCGTTCAATTGCCGTTGCAGCCAGCGTGTGGAGCTCAGCTTGCGGCCGCGCGCGGATTTGACCTTGATCTTTAACTCGCGCTGTCCGCGTCCGGATGTATTTTTGCCTGTCGGGGTCTTGCCCATCAGTATTCTCCATCTTCCAAGACGCCATCTGCGCTCATTTGGGCGTATAGCAGCCCCTCGCGCAAACCGCGATCCGCAACCGACAAGCGGTCCGTCGGCCAGCATCGCATCAGGGTTTGCAGAATCGCCGCCCCCGACATGATCAACGCCTGACGGTCCTGCCCGATGCGCGGATCGGCGCGCCGCCCGGCCGGACCCAAGGCCAGATAAGAGCGGATCACCCGGTCGATTTCTTCCGATGTCATGTGCAGCCCATCCACCTTGGTGCGATCATAGCGTTTGAGCCCCAAATGGCTGGCCGCAACCGTTGTGACCGTACCAGAGGTCCCGACGATCTGAAACTTCTCATGCGGTTCAGTGTCATGATAGGGTGCGAAATCGGCAAGGTTCTCCTCAAAGAACCAGCTCATCAGGGCAAAACGCGCCGCGTCATCCTCAACGTCATTGAATTGCTCGCGCAGCGTCGCCACACCCAGCGGCACCGAAATCCAGTCAACGACACGGGCGGCGGGAAGATCGGATAGGGTCTGCTGAAACCCGCTGTGCAGACGCATGATCGCCTTGGCGCGGTCATGGGGTGGCACGTCCTTGAGGTCGATCCACACCAATTCAGTGGAGCCCCCCCCAATATCCACCACCAAGAGGTTTTCGGTGGACCGCCCCACCAGGGGCGCACAGGAAATCACCGCCAATTGCGCCTCTTCCTGCGGCTTGATGATATCAAGCCTCAAGCCCGTCTCCCGCTGCACGCGTTTGATGAAATCATGCGCATTCAGGGCACGACGGCACGCCTCGGTGGCCACCAAGCGCATGCGACGCACCTTATTACGCTTCAGTTTTTGCTGACAGATGCGCAGGGCCTGTATCGTGCGGGTCATCGATCCGCGCGACAAGCGCCCGGTTTTCTCAAGGCCCGCGCCAAGCTGCACGGATTTCGAGAAACTATCCACCACATGAAAACCACTGCCCCTGGGCTGGGCGATCAACATGCGGCAGCTATTTGTGCCCAGATCGAGTGCCGCATAAAGCTCACCAGATTTGGGCGCAACGGGCGCGGGGCTCAGAGCCGATTTATTTTCGAGCGCGCCCGCACCATCGGGACGCTGTGGCGCCATCTTATGCGCCTTTCATTACGAGTTGGTCCTAAGCTAGTCGCTGCCCGCGTTTAGCGCAAGCGGCAGTCATGCGCCCAAGGATCATTTCGCCCGCGCCCGCCCGGCATTTGCCAACAAGGGGGTGACGGCTTTGCAGATAAACCACCTCACAGTCATTATGAGAATTTTGCGCCGCACGCCCTCTCGCGGGCCACAACGCTTCGCGCTACAAGGAAGCGTCGCGGAAGAACGGTGTTCTGTCGAAAAACGCCATCGGTATCGGGAACGATGTCGTTAGACAGGCCAGAACGGATCAGGAGGAATCACACCATGCCCGAGGTCACGATTGTTTACTGGCGCGATATTCCGGCCCAAGTGATTGTGGGCAAGGGCCGTCGTGGCTCCAAACGCCCCCTGCCAGAGCGGTTTGAGCAGGCCATTGACCGCGCCGCCATGAAGGTTGGCGCGGAAGATACCGACGCCTATCTGGCAGAGTGGCGCAAGGCGAAACCGTTTACGGTGGAAGGCGATCCGGAGGCGGTGGCGGATGCGCAAGCCGCGCGGCTGGACGCAGAGTATGACCGCGAGCGCATCAAGGCGCTGATCAACAACGACGGTTGGGCCTGACCCTGACCGCATTCTTCGACACCCTTCTTTCCCGAAAGGAACGCATGATGGCCTTGTTGAGCTTCAAAAAGAAAGACGCAGCCCCCGCCGCACCCTCCAACCCGGACGTGGCGGCGTTTCTGCGCGACTATTCCATCGAGGTGATGCCGCGCACCGCCCAGAAGGTCGAAAACTTCCAGGACCTTCTGCCCAAAGGCACACGCGTCTATGTCGCCCATATCGAGGGCACGCCCATTGAGGAGATGGTGGCCACGGCCAAACGCCTGAACGCGCAGGGCTATCCGGTCATGCCGCATTTCCCGGCGCGCATTATCAAGGACAAAGCAACGCTTGGCGACTGGATTGCGCGCTATCAGGGCGAAGCGGACGTGAAACAGGCGCTTTTGCTTGCCGGCGGTGTGAGCACGCCCCACGGTGATTTCCACAGCTCCATGCAATTGATGGAAACCGGGCTGTTTGATCAGGCGGGTTTTGAGCGGCTGCATGTCGCGGGACACCCCGAGGGCAACCGCGACATCGATGCTGATGGCTCCATAAGCAACGTCACCGCCGCCCTGCGCTGGAAGAACGACTTCCAAACCCGGACAGACGCAAAAATGGCCATCGCGACGCAATTTGCATTCGATGCCAAACCGATCATCAAATGGGCCGACGATCTGGCGGCTCAGGGCATCACCCTGCCCGTCCACATCGGCATTGCAGGTCCTGCCAAGCTGCAAACGCTGATCAAATTCGCGATCGCCTGCGGTGTGGGCCCTTCGCTCAAGGTTTTGCAGAAACGGGCGATGGATGTGACTAAATTGCTCTTGCCCTATGAGCCCACGGAGGTGGTCGCACAACTGGCCGCCCACAAGGCCGCGCATCCCGACTTCAACATCAGCCATGTGCATTTTTTCCCGCTCGGCGGAATCAAGAGCAACGCCACATGGGCCATGCAAAACGGTGGCGCGGATGCCGCCCCCGCAAATACCTGATCCAAGGACAGTATAATGACAAGAACCATCGTCGAATCGAAAACCAAGACCGCCATCATTGGTTTTGATCAACCGTTCTGTGTGATCGGGGAGCGGATCAACCCTACCGGGCGCAAGAAATTGGCGATGGAACTTGAAGCCGGTGATTTTTCCATGGTCGAAGCGGATGCGATTGCGCAGGTCGCAGCCGGTGCCACGGTGCTCGACATTAATTCCGGTGCCGTATTCACCAATAAGATGGCCGAAGACAAACGTTACGCCGATAATAATTTCGTTGAACCGCCTTTGATGAAGGAGTTGGTAACGCGGGTGCAGGCCATCGTTGATGTGCCGCTGTGCATCGACAGCTCCGTGCCGGGCGCTCTGGAATCGGGTCTCGCCGCCGCAGAGGGGCGCCCGCTGCTGAATTCGGTCACGGGCGAAGAGGAACGTCTTGAATTGGTCTTGCCGCTGGTCAAAAAATACAATGTGCCGGTTGTCGCGATTTCCAATGATGACACGGGCATTTCTGAGGACCCGGATGTGCGATTCGCCGTCGCCAAGAAGATCGTTGAGCGCGCGGCGGATTTCGGCATCCCGGCGCATGATATTGTCGTTGATCCTCTGGTGATGCCGATTGGTGCCATGGCGACGGCTGGTCATCAGGTGTTTACGCTGGTGCGGCGCCTGCGCGAGGAACTCGGAGTGAACACCACCTGTGGCGCGTCCAACATCTCTTTCGGCTTGCCGAATCGTCACGGGATCAACAATGCGTTTCTGCCCATGGCCATGGGGGCCGGTATGACATCGGCGATCATGAACCCGGTTGCTTTGCCTGTGTCGTTTGCGCGCATTGAAGCGAAGAAACTCGAGCTGGTGGCGGCTGGTGTGGTGATCCCCGATGACATGGACCTGGAGCTGTTTTGTCAATTGACGGGTCTTGGTTCGACAAAGCCCCGCCCCGGCAAAGAGATGGAAGCTATCCGAGCCGCAAACTTCTTGACGAACAATGATCCGCATGGCGGCGCCTGGATTGAATTCAACAAAGAAGCCCCAAAACCTGGCCATGAAGGTCGAGGCCGTGCGGGGCGTACGGGTGGGCGCAGAAGACGCGCATAACCCTTTAAAATAAAACACAATAGGTCTCTGACCCGGTGGTGCGCCACCGGGTTTTTTTGTTGTTTGTGATCCAAAATACGGGTTCTATTGCCCTCGCAGATCAGACAATTCAGAATTTTTTTCACTGGTAACCCCGTCTTAACGGACTGCCCGCTACAACCTCTTTCATCGAATATGACAGCCGATGTGGAGAGAGCGATGCAAAAGCAAAGATCTTGTTTTTTAGGGGTGACAACATGAGTGAACCGATCACCCTGGCATCCCGGCTCGATTTGCCCGCTGCCTCCGCCCTGATGACGACTTTCAGGGACCATCAGGAGGGTGACCTTGTCATGGATTTATCGGAGGTGGGGCACTTGGGCTCATTGTGCCTTCAAGTCATGATCGTAGCCGCGACTGATGCTGTTGCGGCAGGACGTAATGTCTCTGTGCTGAACGCCTCGGACCGCGTGCTCGATCAACTTCGTGTCATGGGAATGACACCTGAAACCATATCAAGGGGGCGTGTATGACACTCGAAATTTTAGCGGTGGATGACAGCCGAACGATGCGTGACATGATCAGATTGGCGTTATTGCCTGCAGGGTTCAATGTCCACACGGCTGACGATGGCGTGCACGGTATTGAGGTGCTCGACGGTATCGAACCTGATGCAATTATCACGGATATCAATATGCCGCGAATGGACGGTTTTGGGTTTATTGACGCCGTACGGGGTCAAGACAAACATCGGGCGACACCAATTTTGGTCCTCACGACAGAAGCAGCTCCAGAGCTCAAGGCGCGTGCGAGAAACGCCGGTGCGACAGGTTGGATAGTCAAACCCTTTGATCCGAGCAAACTCATAAAAGCACTTCAAATGGTCGCAGGATAATATATTGCCATGAATGACTCCAATGATCCAATGGCGGAAATCCGGGCTTCGTTCTTCATTGAATGCGAAGAGCTTCTGGAGGCGCTGCAAGACGGTTTACAATCTCTTGATGACGGCGATGTCGACTCGGAGACCATCAATGTGGTGTTCCGAGCGGTTCATTCAATCAAGGGTGGTGCTGGCGCTTTCGGCCTCGAAGCACTGGTAAGATTTGCGCATCGTTTCGAAACAGTGCTTGATGAGGTTCGTTCGGACCGGATGACACCTGACGCTGAAGCTTTAAAAATCTTTTTTCAATGCGCGGATCATTTGTCCGACCTGGTCCGTGTCAGCAGAGACGATGCGCCGCTCCCTGAGGGCACGACGGCCGCGTTATTGGCTTTGTTAGGTGGGCTACTTGGTGATGACCATATCGAAGAAGACGAGGCAGAAGACGAAAATATCGAGTTTCAACCGGCGACTCTCTCCTTGGATCTGGATCTAGGCGGTGACCCACTACCCGGCGATTTACCAGCTATTCAAAATCTCGATGAACCCTTACCCTCGGACGTGGCCGGTTACAAAATTACTTTTCGGCCCGACAACGAGCTTTTCGAAACCGGAAATGAACCGTTCCACATGCTGCGTGCACTTGATGAAATGGGCGAATGCTCTGTTACGTGTCATTTGGAGAAACTCCCTGACTTTAATGCCCTGGCACCGGAGCAATCCTATCTTTCATGGACAATAGAACTGAAAACGGCTGTAGACGAGGATGAGATCACGGCTGCGTTTGAGTTTGTTGAAGGTCTATGCGAACTGGTTATCGTCAAGCTCGGGAATCAGGTCGAGCCAAGCTCATTGCCACAACAATTGGAAGAGACACCCGTGTCCTTGCATGAAGAACCTGGGGAGTCGGAGCTAAATGCAATAATAAACCCACCCCAAATGGTAGAAAACTCTATTGCCAACGTTGAACAAGAAACAGCCATAGAGATTACGGTTCCGAAAGATGTCGGTACGCCCCCCCCACCCGCCGTAACCTCCGGCAAAAACGTTACCGCTCCAAAACAAGCGGCTTCTACTACTGCCCCGAAATCAGTGGTAAGGGTAGATCTCGACCGTATCGAAAGACTGGTAAATCTAGTCGGAGAGCTCGTCATAAACCAAGCTATGCTCTCACAAAGCTTGGAGAGTTCCGGCTTGTCGCCGCATTCAGATGCAATGAATGGTCTGGAAGAATTTCAACGCCTAACACGAGATATTCAGGACAGCGTGATGATGATCCGCGCTCAGCCGGTTAAATCACTATTTCAACGAATGTCTCGAATTATTCGCGAAGCTTCAGCTGCTGTCGGAAAAGACGTCAGGTTGCACACGGATGGAGAAGGTACAGAAGTCGACAAAACTGTCATCGAACGGTTGGCAGATCCACTTACACATATGATACGAAATGCTGTGGATCACGGTCTGGAATCTCCTGAAGAACGCACAGCGGCCGGAAAACCTGAGCAAGGCCGAGTCAATTTGAGTGCGGCGCACCGTTCTGGCAGAGTGATAATTGAGGTTTCGGATGATGGAGGCGGCATCAACCGCCCAAAAGTTCTTCAAATTGCTATCGACAAAGGTCTGGTGCCTGAAGACGCTTCGCTATCTGACACCGAAATCGACAACCTCCTATTTTTGCCTGGGTTCTCTACCGCTACCGTAGTATCAGATCTTTCCGGCAGGGGCGTTGGAATGGATGTAGTTAGAACCTCGATTCAAGCATTAGGAGGACGCATTACGATTTCGTCCACTCCAGGTGAAGGGACGACCTTTTCCATATCACTTCCGTTAACCTTAGCTGTCTTGGATGGAATGGTCGTACAAGTAGCTGATGAGACCTTAGTTCTGCCGCTTAACGTCGTTATTGAAACACTGACGTTGTCAAATAATGATGTCGAGATGGTTCGGCCTGGTGCGCACGTCGTTCGTGTAAGAAGTGGCTTTGTTCCCTTGTTTGATCTCGGGAAAGAACTTGGCTATCGCGAGCCTGTAAGAGACTATGAGGGTTGCGTTGTTCTGCTGATTGCTCACGAAGACGACAGTCACGCTGCCCTCATTATAGACAGCATCCAAGACCAAAGGCAGGTTGTCATTAAAGGTTTAGACGATAGTTTTTACAGAGCACCAGGGATCGCTGCAGCGACAATTCTAGGTGACGGTCAGATCGCTCTAATTTTGGACACATCCGATATCATATCCAACGCAATCGGAAATACCGGCAATCAACCCTCTCAAAATCTAACAGGAGCATCGGCATGAGCGAAAAAGAAATCCCCGCTTCAATTGAATTGTTGACATTCCAACTCGCTGATCAAGAGTACTCCCTCGACATAATGTCTGTTCGAGAAATAAGAGGATGGACACGGACGACTCCTTTACCTCACGCTCCAGCGTATATGAAAGGTGTCATAAATTTACGTGGCACAGTCTTGCCAGTAATGGATCTATCAGAACGGTTGGGTCTAAAGCCGCAACAACAAACAGACCGCAATGTTATCATAGTAGTGAACCATGACGACGTGATGACTGGCCTACTGGTCGATGCCGTGTCTGATATCATAGCCCTAACCGCTGACGATTTGCAACCTCCACCGGAAATGCAACCAGGTTCTACTCCAAGCGTCGTAAGTTCTTTAACTTTGATTGATGATCGAATGATCCGAGTTCTTGATCTAAGCTCAATCGTACTTTCAGTACAAAGCAATGCAGCATGATAAATAGACCAAATTCAAATAGCGAAATTGATCCAAAGAGTTTTGATACAATTGCAAAGTTAGCATATCGTGAAAGCGGGTTGATTTTGGCAGTCGAAAAAACATCTATGATACAATCACGCCTCAGGCACAGGCTGAAAGAATTAGAATTGCCTAATTTTGAGCTCTATACTGACTATGTTTGTTCTGAGCAAGGCTCAGTTGAGCGTAAGCACATGATTTCTGCGTTGACGACGAACGTTTCTCACTTCTTCCGAGAGCAACATCACTTTGACATTTTACAAAAGCAAGTGCGTGAAACATTACTTCCACGACTTCAAGCTGGGGATAAGGTCAGAATTTGGTCGGCCGGTTGCTCCAACGGGCAAGAAGCTCTATCGATCGCTATGTCTCTTTTAGAAATTAGTTCAGATATCGAAAAACTCGATGTAAAAATTTTGGCAACCGATATCGACGGCGAAGTGGTTCGTTTCGCTACCAATGCGCTCTATCCAGAACGATTTGTTTCCGGAGTGCCTTCAATGTTACTTGATAAATATTTCACTGAAGAGCTGACAAAAACTGAACGCGTTTACCTTGCGAAAGCAAATTTACGCTCCCTAATATCATTTAAAGAATTGAATTTGCTTGCGAATTGGCCAATGAATAGAAAGATGGATATAATTTTTTGTAGGAACGTGGTAATCTATTTTGATCAAAAGACACAGAATGATCTATGGCCTAGGTTTCGACAGTTGATTGATGACGAAGGTTTACTTTTCCTTGGCCACTCGGAACGAATACCGGAGCCAGAAAAAGTTGGGTTTCAGACAAGTGGGCCGACCGCATACAAACCAATATGCTAAACAATCGTCACTCCACTAAAAAATGAAGGAAAGAATATGTCTTTGCGTGATCAATTACGCATCATGGTTGTTGACGATATGTCCACTAGCCGCGGCCTAATTACACAAGCACTAGATGCCTTTGGTATTCCAAACGTGGCAACTGCAGAAAATGGGGTTGATGCATTGAAGGCTCTAGCAAGTAGCCCTGTTCACTTGGTAATTTCAGACTATAATATGCCTCAAATGGATGGCCTTCAGCTTTTGCATCAACTCAGATCTTCACCAAAAACAAAGGGGGTTGGGTTCATTCTGATAACTGGCAGGGCCGAACAACAGATAGTAGATCATGGGAAAAAATTAGGAATGAACAATTACCTAAAGAAGCCTTTTGAACAAGAAGGTCTAAGGAATTGTATTGAGGCCGTAGTTGGACGTCTTTAAAGTGCATAAAAACCCTGATTCCCCGGCATTTTCTTTGCGATTATTGAAGCGTATTAGCTTGCACCTGGACGTGCTTGCAGGCCATGTTTTTGATATTGAACAAACAGTTGGAGATACTGTTGCATCAAATGCATCGCATGATGACCTGGCAATTAGGAATTTGCAAACATTAGATTTTTTGCGTCAATCTTTGGAGGATATGGCTTTGCTTGCAGCGCTTTTGAGCAAACAGAATGAAGAGAGTTTTGATGAAAAAACAATTGAGCTGATTGGACGACAATTGAAATTAGAATCGACCCGTTGCTTACTAGAGTTTGGGGCTATAAAAGAGTTACAATCTAACGAAGACAGCCGAGGGGAATTGGACTTATTGTAATTTGGAAGTATGTTAAGGGGTTAAAAATGACCTTCTGATCTATTCATTTTTTTCAAGCTCGTAGAGTGATTTTTTTGGTTTTTTGGTCCAGATTTAAACGGTGAGGGTTTCTCGTTGGTGTTAGATCGCGCGGTAATCCCCGCTAGAATTGGTAGTGTTCAAAAGTGGATTTTTTTCAGTTTGAGACCTGCGCCCCTTAATATCCGCTAATTTGAGTTAGCTCTGTTCAGAATTGCTGCCCTACCCAAATTGGTCCCGGTCTGGGCAAGAATGAGCAGCCTCACTTGAATGGTCCGGATCGAAAGTTAGTGCATGATTGGCATTTGGTACACCGGGACGATGATTTCTGGCTCAGGCGAGCGGTTACCAACGGTAGCCATGACCGATCTGACGGCACACGCGGTTCTGGACCTATCGCGCTTTAGTGCCGCCCCCGGTGCTCGTTTAAGCCCCCTTCCGTTCGAAAGCGTACCGCTGCCCGGCAGGCGATTGCAAAGCAATCTGCCGAGAGGGGGCTTTTCCAGCCAAGTGCTGAGTGGCGGCGACGCGGATTGTAGAAGCCGTTGATGGATTCGAAGATGGCCATCTCAGCCTGTCTGCGTGTGTTCCAAGTTTCCCGCCAGATCAGCTCAGCCTTGATGGTTTTGAAGAACGTCTCGACAGCGGCATTGTCATAGCAATTTCCTTAACCGCTCATGCACTGCCCGGCAGCACATGTTTACATTTGCGAGAGGGGACGCTTTGAACCCGTATTGGCGTAGGATCTTCTGAAAATCATGCGAACAGTACTGGCTGCCACGGTCCGTGTGATGGATGCAGCCTTTTGGTGGTGTGCGGAAGGCGATGGCCATCTTCAACGCTCAGATTGCCAGATCACGCTTCATCCGGTTCGAGACCGCCCAGCCGATCACGCGGCGGGAATGCAGGTCGAGGATCACAGCCAGATACAACCAGCCCTCGCGCGTCCAGATATAGGTAATGTCACCGCCCACTTCTGGTTTGGTTGATCCGCCGTAAAGTTACGATCCAGCAAGTTTAGCGCAATGTTGAACTTATGATTGCTATCTGTCGTCACCTTATGTTTGCGCGTTCTGATGACAGATATGCCGTTCTGGCGCATCAACCGACCAACACGGCGGTGACCGATATCCAAGCCAATCTGTTTCAACTCCTCAGTCATGCGCGGCCTGCCATAACTGCCAAGACTAAGACGAGATTGTTCTTTGATGTGCGCCAACGTGACCAGATCAGACCGCTGCCTGCGGCTCGCAGGGCGACTGCGGAATGCCCGCAACCCACGCGAGCTGACACCCATGACACGACACATCCGGCCGATAGAGAACGCAGATCGGTGTTCCTCAATGAACCTAAACCTTACGGCTTTTGGCTCGCGAAGAACACCGTGGCCTTTTTTAGGATCTGCCTTTCCTCCTTGAGAATGCGCCCTCTCACACATGCAAGCATGTGCTGTCAGGTAACAGTATCTCGCGACGAAGCTGGTCATTCTCTTGGGCGAGGCCTAAATCCTCTTTGGACACTACATCCGCGTCACTGTGTGTCGTGATCCACTTGTTCAGCACATGCCCACACCCAAATCGTCAGCCACCTGCTTACGCGTCAGCCCACTGGTCAGCGCAATACGCACCGCATCTTGGCGGAATTCGTCTGTCCGTTTGAGTCCCATAATCAATCTCCTTTGTTGCAGTAAATGCTATCAAAGGAGCGGCATCAAACCGCGACAGGTCCAATCTGTCTCGTCGTTAGCACGTGTTTGGCACGGTCGGATGACCAACCTCAAACCCGGACGGTACTTTATTCAATCATCGGCAACGCCTTGAAATAAGCGTTTTCACCACTCGTTGGTCGTTTTGAGGGGTAGCGGCAACGCGGGTTTCAAATTTCTATGCTGGGGTATGGCATTGCAATATCTTTCACATAAGACAATGTTCGTTTTCCAGCAAAAGGTGAAGATCAATCAGCGTCCGTCTCGCGAAAAACCCTGACGGGCATAGTCGATCTGTGATGTCGCTACCGCCTGTCCAATCTCCATAAAGCGGCAAAAATTGTCGCTTCCAGGCCAGCCCTTCGACTTTGGACACCGGAGATTGGGACCAAGATCAGCCGGAGGTATCCCATGCAAACAACCACCCGTGTTGCCGTCATCGGCGGAGGTGTCATCGGCACTTCTGTTCTTTATCACCTAACGAAACTGGGATGGTCGGATGTGATGCTGCTTGAACGCTCTGAACTCACCTCCGGTTCAACATGGCATGCGGCGGGTGGGTTTCACACGCTGAACGGCGACACGAATATGGCCGCTTTGCAGGGCTATACCATTCGCCTTTACAAAGAACTCGAAGATATCACCGGCATGTCATGCGGCCTGCATCACGTCGGTGGGCTCACATTGGCCGATAATCAGGACCGGTTTGACATGCTGCTGGCGGAACGCGCAAAGCATCGTTTCATGGGGCTTGAAACGGAGATCGTCGGCCCTGATGAGATCCGCAAAATCGCACCCGTCACCAATATCGAGGGCATCATAGGCGCGCTTTATGACCCGCTGGATGGGCATCTTGACCCTTCCGGAACCACGCATGCCTATGCCCGCGCCGCCCGTATGGGGGGCGCTTCGATTGAGACGCAGTGCAGGGTGAGCGACACCAAACAGCGCGCGGATGGCACATGGGATGTGTTCACCGACAAGGGGGTCGTGCATGCTGAGCATGTGGTCAACGCGGGTGGATTATGGGCGCGTGAGGTCGGTGCCATGGCGGGGATTTATTTTCCGCTGCTCCCGATGGAGCACCAATATATCGTCACCGAAGACGTGCCGATGATTGTGGAGATGGCAAAGGACGGCAAGGAACACCCGCATGTGATGGACCCTGCGGGCGAGAGTTACCTGCGCCAGGAAGGCCGGGGGCTTTGCATCGGGTTTTACGAGCAACCCTGCCGTCCCTGGGCGGTTGATGGCACCTCTTGGGATTTCGGTCAGGACCTGTTGCCCAATGATTTCGACAAGATCGAAGAAAGCATCACCTTTGCCTATAATCGGTTTCCCGATCTGGCCCGCGTGGGCGTCAAGAACGTGATCCACGGCCCCTTTACCTTTGCGCCGGATGGTAATCCGCTGGTTGGCCCGGTGCCGGGGATGCGCAATTATTGGTCAGCCTGCGGTGTCATGGCCGGGTTCAGCCAGGGCGGCGGCGTTGGGTTGATGTTGGCGCAATGGATGATTGAGGGGGAGCCCGAGCGCGACACCATGGCGATGGATGTGGCGCGGTTCGGCGATTGGATTACGCCGGGGTACACGCTGCCCAAGGTCATCGAAAACTATCAGAAACGGTTTTCCGTCTCCTATCCTAATGAGGAACTCCCCGCAGCCCGCCCCCATCGCACCACGCCAATGTATGACATCTTGACGCAGATGGGCGCCGTCTGGGGCCAGCAATTCGGGTTGGAGGTGCCGAATTACTTTGCCGTTGGCGATGAGCCGACTTACGAGACGCCTTCCTTCCGCCGCTCGAATGCGTTTGAGGCGACGGCGCGCGAGGTCAAGGCCGTGCGCGGCGGCGTCGGCATCAACGAATTGCATAACTTTGGTAAGTACCGTGTCACAGGGCCAAAAGCACGCGCCTGGCTGGACCGGATCATGGCCGGGCGCGTACCAAGCCCCGGACGCGTGTCCCTGAGCCCAATGCTGTCGCCCAAGGGAAAACTGATAGGTGACTTCACCATCTCTTGCCTGGCGCAGGATCACTTTCAACTCACCGCCTCCTATGGCAGTCAGGCGTTCCATTTCCGCTGGTTCCAGGCGCATCAGGAACCGGGCGTAACCCTATGTAACATAAGCGATCAACGCACGGGTTTTCAAATCGCGGGACCGCTGGCGCGCAACGTTCTGGTCGCCTGCACCCGCAGCGATATTACCGATATGAAATTCCTCGACGTGCGGCGCCTGACCGTCGGGAGCGCGGATTGCATCGTGCAACGGCTCAGCTACACAGGCGATCTCGGCTTTGAAATCTATTGCGATCCAATGGACCAACGCAGCCTCTGGCACACTCTTTGGACCGCAGGTCAGGCACATGCAATCACGCCTTTTGGCATGCGCGCGATGATGTCACTGCGGCTGGACAAGTTCTTTGGCAGCTGGATGGCGGAATATTCACCCGATTACACCGCAGCAGAAACCGGTTTGGACCGTTTCATTCATTTCTCAAAGGACGCCGCTTTCATCGGGCGCGGGGCGGCCGAACTCGACCGCACCTCCCCGCCCAGGCGCCAGCTGGTGGCCTTTGAGGTCGATGCGGGTGATGCGGATGTGCAGGGATACGAACCGATCTGGCTGCACGGCGAAGTGGTTGGCTTTTGCACCTCAGGCGGGTTTTCGCATCACGCCGGGAAATCGATCGCCCTGGGATTTTTCCCGGTCAAACGGCTCAAGGGCGCACCAGAGGTTCATATTGAAATACTGGGCAAAATGCGCCCTGCGCGCCTGGTACACGACACGCTATTTGACCCCGATGGCACACGCATGCGGGGATGAGTATCGCTATCTTTCTCGCTGTGAGTGCGATATCCTACACCCATGAGCATGCAAGCGCCCCGTGATCTGCCGATTATCATCCTTGCCGCCGGCCAGTCGAAACGCATGCGCGGCGCTGACAAACTGCTTGAAGAAATCGACGGTGTCCCCCTGCTGCGCAGGCAGGCCAATCTGGCATGCAGCGTGACACTCGGGCAGGTGCTGATCGCCCTGCCCCCGCCCCCGCACCCGCGGTACCAATGCCTTGACGCGCTCGCCGTCAATCGCATCGGCGTGCCGGACGCGGTTGAGGGCATGAGTGCAAGCATCCGCACGGCAATCGCAGCGCTGCCCGAGGATGCGCCTGCTGCAATGTTGCTTTTGGGTGATTTACCGGATTTGACCAAAGATGACATTAAAAATGTTATTGAGGCCATTGATTTTAATAAAAATATATTGATTTGGCGTGGTGCCACAGAAGATGGTGAACCCGGACATCCCATCGTGTTTGCCGCAGAACTCTTTGGCGCGCTGATGGGCATTACTGGCGATGAAGGCGGGCAATCCGTCGTACGCCAGGCCAAAGATCGCGTCGCGCTCATCAGGTTGCCAGGTCACCGGGCGCGCAAGGACCTGGATACACCTGAAGACTGGGCCGCCTGGCGTGCGCAGCGCAGGGGGTGAGCGCCTTTTGCCGGGACAGCGGGCGCGGCACTCACACCATGGCATCGCCGCTGGCAAAGGCGCACAACCGCGCACCATGTGAAGACCTTGATCCATCATGCGATTGAAAAAATAGGATGGCCGCCGCCGCCGCCGATGAAATCAACCTTCGTGCTAAAGCGGGTGCCTCACGCGCTGCAAAGAGCGCAGAAGGACGGGCATGTGGTGCATGATTTCGGGCCGGACGGGTGTTTGTGGCAAATGTCAGGTCAGGGGCTTTGAACCGCTAAATACGGCCATACCCACAAACCGTTCAATCGTGATGATGTACAGAACTGTTTTTACCTCAGAAAACCGATCGGACATTCGTTCGGCGTCAACAAAGGCCGCCCCCAGGTTCCGGTTGATGATAATCACTGACCGGCGTGCACCGTTCCGGGTAATATGTAGCCCAACTTCGGGAACGTCTGGAAACGCCACCCCGCCAACGGTCACTCACATCCCTATCCGGCTTGCAATATGCGCCCATGGTGGGCAATTTGGGATTCTGCTTTGCCTTATCGTATTCAGCTTGGGTGTGCTTTGGTACTTTGTTGCGGACCCACTCGTGAGCTTCACGCAGCATTTTTCACGCAAGGTTTCTCCGGCGTTAAACATGGTCATTGATTTTCCTTTGGGGTGGTGCACCGGGGAGGAACAACCTAGAACCTTCTGAGTGCGTTCGTGTCCTTGAAGAATTAGAGAACTGGAGTGAGGTTCTCAAAGCTGAGCCGGACGTTATTCACAGGTTAGCCGCTTTTGCCAAGGCTGCATCAGTTGAAGCGAGTGGCCAAAAATCATCGTTTCCTGCGACTGATCTACCGGGGCTTGAACCATGAGCGCGGGTGTCGGCACAGAGGCTGGACAGGCAACGGCGGGTTTCAATGACGTTGCCGCTGCTGCGCCAAAGGCGGGCAAACGCCGTGATCGCTCTCCCCTGACATTACGGCTTACGACCGATGAACGGCAGAGGCTCGAAGAACTGGCGGCGGGCATGACGCTGAGCGCCTATGTGCGCGCTTGTGTGTTTGGGGCCGAGGCGGCGAAGCGCAAGCGGCGGCCCAAGGATGTTGTTGAAGACAAGAAGGCGGCAGCGGAGGCACTGGCCTTGCTGGGACAATCGCGGATGGCGAGCAATCTCAACCAGCTTGCCTATCATGCCAATGTTGGCGCTTTGATCATCGGCGAACAGGAAAAGGCGAATATCGCCGAGGCCAATGCCCATTTACTGGCCATTCGCACATTGCTCGTCAAAGCTCTGGGCAAATCACGATGATCCTTGAGGGCAATGCGCGGGGTTACGGCGCGGAACTGGCGCGGCATTTGTTGAACATCCGCGACAATGATCATGTGCAGGTGCATCTGCTCGACGGGTTTCTCGCCGATGATCTCGCGGGCGCGTTTGAGGAAGCCGAAGCGATTAGTCAGGCCACGCAGTGTAAGAAATACCTATTTTCCCTGTCGCTGAACCCGCCGCCGGACGCGCCTGTGTCCGTCGAAGCCTTTGAGGATGCCATTGCTAAAGCCGAGACGGCGCTGGGGCTGACGGGGCAACCCAAAGCCGTGGTGTTTCATGAGAAAAATGGACGGCGGCATGCGCATGCGGTCTATTCGCGCATTGATGGCGACCAGATGAAGGCGGTCCAATTGCCGCATTTCAAGCGCAAACTGATGGCGGTGTCGCGGGAATTGTATTTGGAACATAGCTGGGAGATGCCGCGCGGGTTTGACGATAGACAGCAGCGTGACCCAAATCGTTTTACGCACTCCGAGGCCGGGCAAGCCAAGCGGGCCAAGCGGGATACCGTCGCGCTCAAGAAAATGTTTCGGGCGTGCTGGGATGGCGCAGACAATCAGCAGGCCTTTGCAGCAGCACTTGCCGATCAGGGATACGCGCGGGTGTCGACTGACGACCAACGGCTCAAGGAAACGAAAATCGGGCCGGTTGCCGCCCTTACGCTGGATGAGGTCAAGGCTGCTGCAATTCAGCATGCAGTTAAGGTTGCGAAGACGAGCGTGGACAAGCTTGAGGCGTTCGCGCGCAATGCCACACAGGGAGACAGCTAATGCAAAATGCACCGCTTTACACCCGCATGAACATGGTTGCCGAGGTCTATGGCGTATCCGAGGACACCGTGCGGAGATGGGCCGGAAATGGGCTGCTGAAGATTCACAAGCGTGGCCGCATGTCATGGGTAAAGGCAAAAGAAATGATCGAAATAATAGAGACGCCTTGTGGGGCTGAGTGTGGGGCCAGCACTCAAAAAGACGATATTAACCGACAAAATATGGCTTAAGTGGTGCCCTTCCCCGGACTCGAACCGGGACGCCGTGAAGCAAGAGATTTTGAATCTCTCGTGTCTACCATTCCACCAGAAGGGCACTGAGGGGCGGTGTAATGAGGTTTGCTTAGGGTTTCAAGAGTTAGTCGCCGCTTTGTTTAAACAGTATATAGGCGATAATATTATCAGTAAAATTCCCGCGAACGGATTGTGCATGAACTGTGTGAAACTCTCGAACACTATTTAATTTCCTATTGCTACTGGCGCATTAGGAGATTTCAGAAAAACTAGCTAGGGTTTCAAGTGCTCATCGATGCGGTTGAGGTAGACCGCCATGACATGCGTCAGGTCAGCCAGATCGGCCTCTTCAGCAAGCCTCTTGATGGTCATAGCTGGGCGCTCTTGGTTGTAGCGTCGGCCACGAAAGTCAATGAAGGGTTCTTCCGTATTGATCACAGGCTGGACTGGACCAAGCTCAGACACCTTCCCGGTGATGTGAAGGAGTTATGTGAAGATGGGCCGGAGAAATTCGTGTATCTCATGGCCCCTCAGTTTGTTGCTCTTGGCGCTCTTATTGACAACCTCAAGCATGACCCCTACCGGAGCAACTTCTGTCAAGGGCGACCAGGAGGTGGGAAATAAGACCGTCACCTTCAGATAGCCATCCGGCCCATTCTCGGCATGCAGCCAAGAAGCAGTAGGGGCTGTCGGCTTCACCGCTTCGTAGACATCGTCTAGGTCCATCTCTTCGAGGCTGTCGAGGGATCTCTTCTGGTGGGTCTTAACGAAACGCACAGGGCGCACGCGGCGGGTCAGGTAGCCACCGTTGAAAGGTGACGACCAGTCTCTGCTTAGGGAACAATCATCGGCTCATACATAGGTCGCATTAGAGCGGCGCTGTCGGAACGATGGGTGATGAAGTTACGGGTTGTCTCTGTCGCCATCACGTAGGTTACGCGCTGGTCCTTACGGCTAATCAACTTGAGACCGCGTCACTGGTGATTTGGCGGCGTCGTGTAGCTGACGCAGAGATGGGTGAGCGTCACTTTCAGGTGTGACCTGCACTTGTAGATGAGCCCCAAAATTGGAGCTAATTAGACACAGTATTTGAACCCCCTGCATCGACCATTCCGCCACTTGGGCACTGAGCGGTTCATTATCCGAGCTTGCCCATTGCGTCCAGCCCACAGAAACGCTCCTTAAAAATTGACGCCTTTTCATATCGGCATAAAGCCTGCGCACACGCTGGTACAGCACTCTCGAATTTGCTAGGCGCTGTCACAACATCAATTAATCAACTCTGTCCAATAGCCTGGGAGATGCGTGCATGACGGATCATGCCACCAACGAAATAGCGATTTCGGACCGGCTCGACCAATTGGCGCAAAACGCACAAAGCGAGACCGTCTCCCTCGATTGGATACTCGGCCAGCTTCACGAACGAGCCTTTGGTCTTTTTCTTCTGGTGCTTGCGCTGCCGTGCTGCATACCGCTGCTCTACGGGATCCCACAGATCGTCGCTTTGCCGCTGATGTTTGTATCCGCGCAGATCCTTATGGGGCGTCAAACCCCGTGGTTGCCCGCGCGGTTGGCGGCGCGAAGCGTCTCGGTGCAAGGATTGCAGAACCTCGCACAGCGCGCTGGTCCGTGGTTGCGCCGCATCGAAGCCTTTAGCCGCCCGCGACAAGCGCAGCTGACCCGCGCACCGCTGGACCGGATCGTTGGGCTCGCGCTGGTGCTCTTTAGTGCATCGATCCTTGTGCCGCTTCCGGGTACCAACACGGTGCCTGGATTCGCCGTCGTGCTCGTCTCGATGGGGCTGTTGCAGCGCGATGGTATCCTCGTGTTGTTTGGTATGATGCTCGGCACCGCATGGATCGCTTCCCTGATCTTTGCCGGGGCGACGCTGGTCAGTTTGTTTAAAGGGTGGATGGGCTTTTGACACACGTACGTTTCATCACCCTGGCCGCACTTGGCTCTGCTTTCCTATTGGCAGGGGCGTTTGTGTTTCAAATTCTGGGCTATGCCCCCTGCACCATGTGCATCTGGCAGCGCTACCCGCATGTTCTCGCCGTGCTTATCGGTCTCATCGCGTGGCGCATCAACCACGCCTTGGTGATCCTCGCAGGTGCAGGGGCGGTTTTTACATCTGGTGCCATTGGGGTTTTCCACGCCGGTGTGGAACAAGGCTGGTGGCAAGGCCCGACCACCTGCACAGCCGGTCCCGTTGGCGATCTGAGCCCCGAAGAGCTATTGAATCAGATCCTGACCGCGCCGCTGGTGCAATGCGACCAAATCGCCTGGCAAATGATGGGAATCAGCATGGCAGGCTGGAACGCCATCCTGTCGTTCGGCCTGACGGCACTCTGGCTCTTGGCCCTCAAACGCCGCTAGGAGGCCTTGCGCGTACTCAGCAGCAGGCTCGTTTCACTGGCGCTGACCCCTTCTAGGCGGCGCACCTGAGACAGGACCCGGTCGAATTCCTCCAGCGTCGCTGTGCCGATCTCCACGATCACATCCCATCGCCCATTCGTGGAATAGACGCGGCGCAAGGCCGGCATGCCACTCAACTGGCGAATGATCCGATCCGTCCCCCGCCCCTCAATCGCGATCATCATCAACCCGCGCACCGGATCGCTCAGCCCGTCCTGCTTCATCACGACCGAAAACCCAAGGATGTCGCCGCGCGCCTGGAGCTTTGCGATGCGCACGCGCACCGTGGCGCGTGTCAACCCCAACAGCGATGCCAGGTCGGAAAGTGACGCCCGTGCATCATGCCGCAGCGCGCTGATCAGCCTATTGTCCACTTCATCCATATTTACCGTCCATTTTGGTCGATTGACGTGCATTATGCACATTTTGAATGCTTGTTGATACGACATATTGGTCATTATATTCTGCGCAACACGTATTGACGGAGATGCAAATGACCCAACAGACCTGTATCCTGATCGGCGCACCCGTCGATAGCGGCAAACGACGTCGGGGCTGTTTGATGGGTCCGGATGCCTACCGCACCGCCGGACTGGCCGAGGCTCTGCGCGACCTTGGACATGGCGTGCAGGACCGGGGCGACGTGCGCCCTGCGCCGTTCACGCCAAAACCCCATGCCAAATTGCACGCGCTTGAAGAAACCATCGCATGGACCACCGCACTTGCGGAAGCCGCAGAGGCCGGGCTGCGCGACGGCTTGCCGATTTTCATGGGCGGGGATCACGCCCTGTCGCTTGGCACGGTTCTGGGGGCGATGCGCCATTCGGAGGCGCAGAACCGGCCGCTGTTTGTGCTCTGGCTCGATGCCCATAGCGATTTTCACACCCCTGAGACCACCGATAGCGGTAACCTGCATGGCACACCGCTGGGCTATGTGACGGGGCGCCCGGATTTTGACGGTTTCCCGGAAATCCCAATGCCCCTGGCTCAGGATAACATCGCCATCATCGGATTGCGGTCCGTGGATAGTGCCGAGCGTGCCGCCTTGCAGGACACTACCGTGCAGCGCGTGGACATGCGCGAGATCGACGAGACCGGGATCGCCAAGCCCCTTTCGGGTTTTCTGGAGCGCGTGGCGCGATCAAACGGCATGCTGCATGTGTCGCTGGATGTCGATTTTCTGGACCCCTCTGTGGCCCCTGCCGTTGGGACGACCGTACCCGGTGGTGCCACCATCCGCGAAGGCCATCTGGTGATGGAAATGCTGCATGATAGCGGTCTGATGACCTCGCTTGATCTGGTTGAACTCAACCCCTTTCTGGATGAACGCGGCCGCACCGCGCAGGTCATGGTCGATCTCGCCGCATCGGCCCTGGGGCGCCGGGTGTTCGACCGCCCCACGCGCGCCTTTTGAAGATGCCCGCCCGGCGAAATCGCTGTGCCACCCCACATCACGCCTCAAAGCCGTCACAGATCCAAGCCGCTGTTTGACGGCAGCATTGCAACAAACCTGTTAGCCTCCAAAAGGGATTTGATATGACCACCAACCCGCTCCCCTCAGACAAGGCACTTGTGCCCTTTGTATCTGTTGATCACATGATGCAATTGATCCACCATATTGGCATTGAACCCATGCTCTGTGGTCTGGCGGATTACATTGAGGCCGATTTCAAACGCTGGCAGCTGTTTGACAAAACGCCGCGCGTGGCAAGCCATTCCGCCGAAGGGGTGATCGAATTGATGCCAACCTCGGACGGTGAGGTATACGGTTTCAAATACGTCAACGGCCACCCAAAGAATACCGCCGAAGGATTACAGACCGTCACGGCCTTCGGTCTGCTGGCAAATGTGGGGAACGGCTATCCGGTGCTGCTATCGGAAATGACCCTGCTGACGGCACTGCGCACGGCGGCCACGTCCGCCTTGGTCGCGCGCACTCTGGCCCCGCAAAATGCGCGCACAATGGCGATGATCGGCAACGGGGCGCAGTCCGAGTTCCAAAGCCTCGCGATGAAGGCAATCTGCGGCGTCCGTGAAATCCGCCTCTATGACACCGACCCGAAGGCCACGCAGAAATGCGCGACGAACCTGGCGGGCCTGGGTTTGAGCGTGACCCCCTGCACGAGCGCGCAGGAGGCCATCCTGGGCGCACAGATCATCACGACCTGTACCGCGGACAAGCAATATGCCACCATTCTGAGCGATAATATGATTGGCGCGGGCGTCCATATCAACGCCATCGGCGGGGATTGCCCCGGCAAAACGGAACTCGCCGCGGCGATCCTGCACCGCGCTGACATTTTCGTGGAATACCCCGAACAGACCCGTATCGAGGGCGAAATCCAACAGCTGGACCCGGCCCACCCCGTCACGGAGATATGGCAAGTCCTGACCGGTCAGGCCAAGGGGCGCACATCGGACAAGCAGATCACGCTGTTTGATTCCGTCGGCTTTGCGATTGAGGATTTCTCCGCGCTGCGCTATGTCCGCGATCAGCTGGAAACAACCAGGCTTTTCCACCCGCTTGATCTGCTGGCCGATCCGGATGATCCACGCGACCTTTTCGGCATGTTGCAACGCGCGATCTGATCGCAACATCGCCGGGCGCGCCGTTTTGGGCTTGCCCAAAACCAAAACATGACGTGCGCGGGGAACCCGCGCGCCGCTGGATCACGGCGCGTCAGGCCGTGACATCATGCCCATAGATCCAATCAAACTGGCGCATCATCATACCCGGTGCCACCCGTCCACCCAGCGAAAGACCCATATGCGCGAGGGCGCGCAAGGGCCCTTCCGGCAAATGGTATTTCCAGGCATTCTTGTTAGCAGCCGCGATCACCCTGACCGCGCGCGCGCGGCGCAGCGCCTGATAACGACCTGAGGGCGCGCCGCTGGTCAGGCACTCGGCCAGCACCCAAGCATCCTCCAGTGCAAGATTGGCCCCCTGCGCCAGAAACGGCAAAGTCGGATGGGCCGCATCGCCCAGGAGCGCAACATTGCCCGACTGCCATGTTTCAACAACCGGATGGCGGAACAACCCCCAGAGCTTCACCTCCTGCACCTGCGACAGAAGCTCCCGCATCGGACCACCGAATTCGGCAAATGCTGCACGCAGGTTGTCGGGATCATCTGCGTGCTGCCACCCCTCAACCGCCCAAGCCTCACGTTCCTGAACTGCTACGATGTTCATCAGCCGGCCCGCTCTAATGGGATAGCTGACGATATGACGGCCCGGCCCCATGCTCACGCGCACCTCAGGGGCGGCATCTGTCGCCGGTATCATAGCGCGCCAGGCCACTTGCCCGGTAAAACCGGGCGCTGGACCCGGCGAAATCACTTGCCTGCCAATCGAATGCACGCCATCCGCGCAAACGACCGCGCCCGCGCTGAGGGTGGCACCCCCCTCAAGAGTGACGCTGGGAACATCTCCCGAAGAGACCGCAACGACCTTCTGGCCCAGCGTGATAGAAACGCCAGCCTGTTGGGCGGCCTGTGCTAGCGTTGTGATCAAATCATGCCTGTGCATGAACAGATATTGCTGGTTTTTAAGCCGTGTCAGGTCCAACTGCACGACATCGCGCCCCTCCCGGTAATCCGCCAGCACCACCGCCCGCGCCCTTACCGCACCGCTTTGCATCAAAGCCTCTTCAAGCCCCAGAGCGCGCAACACGGCCAGACCGTTGGGGCTAACCTGCAAGCCTGCGCCCACTTCGGTAATTTCGCTGGCCTGTTCGAGCAGGGTCACCGCCACGCCCTTGCGCGCCAACGCCGTGGCGCAAGCCAGCCCCCCGATCCCCGCACCGACAACAATCACATCCTTGATCATGTATCCTCCGCAAAAGCAAAAGCGCCGAAGCTGCTGCTTCGACGCTTTTTAACTCGTTTTAATTGTGCCGCGAGGGATTAATCGTCGCGGTGCACTTTTTCGCGTCGTTCATGACGCTCCTGTGCTTCAAGGCTCATCGTCGCGATGGGCCGTGCATCCAGACGTTTCAAGGAGATCGGCTCACCCGTCACCGAGCAATATCCAAATTCGCCCTCATCAATCCGGCGCAACGCACCGTCGATCTTGCTCACCAGTTTGCGCTGACGATCGCGTGTGCGCAATTCGAGCGAGCGGTCGGTTTCCTCGGATGCACGATCTGCAACATCAGGAATGTTGCGCGTGCCATCCTGAAGCCCCTCGATCGTGTCTTTGCTACCGGCCAGAAGTTCGGCGCGCCAATCCAAAAGCTTGCGCCTGAAATATTCAGCCTGGCGTTCATTCATGAACGGTTCGTCCTCGGCCGGGCGATAATCCTCCGGCAGAAATGCTTCCTGCTTCATTTGCTTCCCCTCAACGTGGCTCACGTCAGTCATATGCATCTTGTCCTCAGGCCAAGCGCCCCCAATGGTGCAGGCTCTACCCCACGTCCTTACAATTGTCACTACACAAAGCTGAAGAATTCTGGCTAAAAGCGAAACAAGATTTCACCGCGCAAAGGGTTGACACAAGAATGAAATTCCAGGGAACCGCTGATTATATCGCCACGGATGATCTCAGTATCGCCGTGAATGCCGCCGTCACGCTGGAGCGTCCCTTGTTGGTGAAGGGTGAGCCCGGGACCGGCAAGACTGAACTGGCGCGCCAGGTCAGCCTGTCGCTTGATCTGCCTATGATTGAGTGGAACATCAAATCCACCACCCGCGCACAACAGGGGCTTTATGAATACGACGCGGTCAGCAGACTGCGCGACAGTCAGCTGGGCGAGGAGCGCGTGCATGATGTGAAGAACTACATCCGCAAGGGCAAGCTCTGGAAGGCCTTTGAGGCCGATCAAAAGGTCGTGCTGCTGATTGACGAGATCGACAAGGCGGATATCGAATTCCCCAATGATCTGTTGCAGGAGCTCGATAAGATGGAGTTTTTTGTCTATGAGACCGGCGAGACCATCAAGGCGCGCCACCGCCCTGTGGTGATCATCACCTCCAACAATGAAAAGGAACTGCCCGACGCCTTCCTGCGCCGCTGTTTCTTTCACTACATCCGCTTTCCCGAACTCGAGACGCTGCGCCAGATCGTCGAGGTACATTTTCCCGGCATCAAGGAGGCGCTTCTGACCACCGCGCTCACGCAATTCTATGACATTCGCGAGCAGGCGGGCCTGAAGAAAAAGCCCTCCACCTCCGAAGTGCTGGATTGGTTGAAACTGCTGCTGGCCGAAGATCTCAGCGCGGAGGATTTGAAAAAATCCGGCACCAACGCGCTTCCGAAACTGCACGGGGCGCTGCTCAAGAACGAACAGGATGTGCATCTTTTTGAGCGTCTGGCGTTTTTGGCGCGCGGTGGCCGCTAAAAATCATGGAATCTTGTTTTATTTTCTGGCTGCTGTAAACTCGCAAGAGCGGCGCAAAGACCGTAAACGAGAGCAAAGAGCAGGCAATAGAAAATGACAGAACAAGCGAGCGTTGTCGTGCGCGCCCTGCGCAGGTCCGATAAAGCACAATGGGCCAGGTTGTGGCAGGGCTATTTGGCTTACTATGAAACCGAACGGCCCACCGAGATTTTTGACCTCTATTTCGACCGGCTGATCGGGGATGACCCGCAGGATTACCATTGTGTGGTCGCGGAAATGGACGGGACGCTCGTTGGTCTGACGCATTACCTGTTTCATCGCCACGGCTGGTCGGTGGAAAACGTCTGTTATTTGCAAGACCTTTATGCCGACCCGTCCGTGCGCGGCACGGGCATTGGGCGCGCGTTGATTGAAGCCGTCTATAAGGCTGCGGATGCCACGGGCGCGCCGGGCGTCTATTGGTTGACGCAGGATTTCAACCAGGCCGCGCGCAAACTCTATGACCGCATCGGCAAAAAAACACCATTCATCAAATACAGCCGCGCATGAAAAACCGGCTGGTTCTGCCGCTGATCATGATGCTGAACGCCTGTGTGCCCCTCACCCAGAGCGGCCTGCCATCGCGCGCGATGATCGCGCAAACCAGCCTGCCCCCCATGAAAACCTTCGGGCGCGCGGATGTATCGCGCGCCGTTATCGCCAACGCCGATCTGGTGCGCGATTTCCTCGATCTTTCGTTTCAAATGGAGAGCGGGCGCGCACTGCCCGTCTTTACCCGTTTCGAAACCCCGATTACGCTGCGCGTGACGGGCGCACCGCCGCCCTCCCTGAGTACTGATCTGGCGGCACTTCTGGGACGGCTTAGGACGGAAGCGGGGATCGTCATAGAAACGACCTCCGCGCCCGAGGCCAACATCACAATCCAATCGGTCCCGCGCGCCGAGATTCGCCGGATTTTGCCGCAGGCTGCCTGTTTTGTGGTGCCCAATGTCAGCTCCTTGCGCGCCTATCGGTCGGCGCGCCGCAGCCCTCAAACCGATTGGACCTTGCTCAAATCACGCGAAAAGCTGGCGATTTTTATACCAAGTGACGTCAGCCCACAAGAAATCCGCGATTGCCTGCATGAGGAATTGGCCCAGGCGCTCGGGCCGCTCAACGACCTCTATCGCCTGCCCAATTCCGTGTTTAATGACGACAATGTGCATACGATCCTGACCCATTTCGACATGCTGATCCTGCGCGCCACCTATGCGCCGGAGTTGAAATCAGGCATGTCGCGCCAGCAGGTCGCAGCGCGCCTGCCCGCGATTTTTGCGCGCCTCAACCCGCGCGGCCAGACCGGCCCGACACCTGCCCCCGGCGCAACACCGCAAGCCTGGAATACCGCCATTCAAGCCGCCCTTGGCCCCGGTGCCAGCCGCGCAACACGCCGTAACGCAAGCGGCGAGGCCCTTACCATTGCCCAACAACAAGGGTGGCGCGACAACCGGCGCGGCTTTGCCCATTACGCAAGGGCGCGCGTCTTGCAGGCCAGCGATCCAGGGGCGGCCAAAGCGCAATACACACTTGCGGATCAGTTTTATGCCCTCTCGTCGGACACCAGATTGCACCGGGCTTATGTCGCCACGCAATTGGCCGCCTATGAGATTGCGGCTGGAAACGGCGCGGCTTCCCTGCGGCTCATCGCGCCCAATATCCAGATCGCAGTGGATGCGCAAAACGCCTCGCTGCTGGCGACGCTGCAACTGCTCAAGGCCGAAGCCTTGAGCCTTGAAGGCCGTGTGCAAGAGGCCGGTACGGTCAGGCTGGACAGTCTGGGATGGGCGCGCTACGGGTTCGGGCCAGATTGGGCCGTGCGCGCCAAACAACGCGAAATATCCGCGCTCAACCCTGGAAACACACCGTCCTGACCTTTGGCGCGCCTGAGGTCCAAACGCATTGAAACGAGGAAACAGATGATCGGGATCGCAGTAACCCTGCTGGGTGCACTCATCGGCGGCGTGACCGCAGCGCGGCGCAAAGGCAACCGCAAGGACATCGCCCAATATGCGGCCGTTTATGCGCTGATCTTCACCGTTGCCTATATGGTTTTGTCTATTCTCGGTCTGCGCGCCATGGTATAGTGGACCGATGTTTCTGCCCTTTTTCGATGCCTTGCGAAAATCTGGATTGCCCGTGTCGCTGCGGGAATTTCTCTCGTTTCTGGAGGCCGTGCAGGCGGGCCTTGCGACCTATGATGTGGATGCGTTTTACTATCTGGCGCGGGTCACATTGGTCAAAGACGAGCGCAACATCGACAAGTTTGACCGCGCTTTTGCCGCCGCCTTTTCGGGCCTCGAAAACATCTCCGCTCAGAACGTGATGGAAGCTGTCGACATCCCGACCGAGTGGCTGGAAAAACTGGCCGAAAAACACCTCAGCCCCGAAGAGAAAGCCGAGATTGAAGCTTTAGGAGGCTTTGACAAGCTGATGGAAACGCTCAAGAAACGCCTTGAAGAGCAAAAGGGGCGGCATCAGGGCGGCAATAAATGGATCGGCACGGCGGGCACCTCGCCTTTTGGTGCCTACGGGTATAATCCCGAAGGCGTGCGCATCGGGCAGGACGGATCGCGCCACCAACGCGCCATCAAGGTCTGGGACAAGCGCGAGTTCAAAAACCTCGATGACACCGTTGAACTGGGCACCCGCAACATCAAAGTCGCGCTCAAACGCCTGCGCCGTTGGGCGCGGGACGGGGCGCGCGAGGAATTGGATTTGAACGGCACCATCCGCGCCACGGCCGAACACGGGTATCTCGACGTCAAAACCCGTCCCGAAAGGCGCAATGCGGTCAAGGTCTTGCTGTTTCTGGACGTCGGTGGGTCCATGGATGCGCATGTTAAGGTGGTCGAGGAACTCTTCTCCGCCGCGCGCGCCGAATTCAAGCACATGGAATATTACTATTTCCACAATTGCCTCTATGAGGGCGTTTGGCGCGACAATCGCCGCCGCTGGGACGCGCAGATCCCGACGCATGAGGTGTTGCGCACCTATGGGTCTGATTACAAATGTATCTTTGTGGGGGACGCCTCGATGTCACCCTATGAGGTCGCCTACCGTGGGGGGGCTTCTGAGCATTGGAACGCCGAAAGCGGAGCGACATGGCTCACGCGGGTGCGCGATCACTGGCCCTCCACGCTCTGGATCAACCCGGTGCCGGAAAAATACTGGCCCTACACGCAATCCATTGCGATGATCCAGGAAATCGTCGGCACCGAGGCGATGGTGCCAATGACGCTCGAAGGCCTGTCGCAGGGCATCAGAACGCTGGCACGCTGAGCAGCCGCTTCTTTTGGCAAGAAATACTCCCGCCGGAGGCACCTGAAACTTGCCCTTTCCTAAGCGTCACCCCATATCTAATCCATGATCAAGGTCACCCCAATCCTTTTGGCCATTCTATATGCGCTGGCCATGTACCGCTTCTCCGCTTGGCGCACGGCGAAGGAATTGGACGCGCGTTCCACGGAACTGGCCGATCCCAAGCTCAAGGCCCTGACCGACCGGATGGCCGCCGCCCTTGAATTGCCGCGCATCCGGGTTAACATCTATGAAATCGACCCGGTGAATGGCTTGGCCGCCCCGGATGGGCGCATTTTCATCACGCGCGGATTTTATAACCGGTTTCGCGCCGGTGAGGTAACGGATACGGAAATGGCCAGCGTGATTGCGCATGAAATGGGTCATGTCGCCCTCGGCCATTCGCGTCGCCGGATGATTGATTTTTCGGGTCAAAACGCGTTGCGCACCGCCCTGGCGATGGTTTTGGGGCGCTTCATTCCGGGTGTCGGCGTGTGGATTGCGGGGATGCTGACCACTCTGTTGGCCGCGCGCCTGTCGCGTTCGGATGAATATGAGGCAGACGCCTATGCTGCCGCCCTGCTGACCAAGGCCGGGATCGGCATCGCGCCCCAGATCAGCCTGTTTGAGAAACTGGAATCCCTGACACAGCAAAACGGCGGCAAACCGCCAGCGTGGATGTTGAGCCATCCCAAAACCGAAGAGCGCATCGCCGCCCTACGCGCGCTTGAAGCGAAATGGGGGGCACAAAACCCGATTGTCTAGAGGTGGCTCAGGGCCTTTGCCAGACGCGGCAAACGGGCTTTTTTCAACAGCGCGCGCATCTCCCAGTCTTTGCCGGACAGGCGGCGGGCCTCGGATAGAACCGCTTGCGCCACTTCCGCCACCGGCCCCGGATCATCCTGCCAGATGCGATGCAAATAGCCGTCTGGGTCCACACGTTCCAGCCCTTCTTCGGTCAAAACATCGCGCGGAAAATCTTTTGCATTCAACGTCATGATCGCGTCACTTGATGTGGCAACGGCCACCGCCAGCACATGGATGTCATCCGCGTCGGGCAACCAGAGCAACGCCTGCACATGTGGCACCGCGGCGGCTTCGGCCTTGGGCCACCCCGCCCGCAACAACGCGATTTCACCGCGCGCCTGAGCCTCACCTGTGGGCCCGAGCTTGATTGCCGCGCGCGCCCATTCCTCCAGGATGCGTTCCGACCAGACCGGCTCGAACGCGCCCTGCTTTGCCACGCCAAGCACCATTTCGCGCATCACCGTCGGATAGAGCACGCAGGTGTCGATAACGATCTTCATGGGCTCAAAGCTGGAAGAAGATGGATTTGAGATATCCGCTTTCTGCCAGCTGGGGCAGTTGCGGATGATCGGGTCCAGCAAAACCCGTGTGGATCAGGGAGGCGCGCCGTCCGGCCCGCCCGATCCCGCGCACACTGGCCACGCGGAAGGCCGACAGATCAGCCGCATGCGAGCAGGAACACAGGCCCAGAATACCGTTTTCCGCAACCAGGGGTGCGGCCAATCGTGCAAGACGTTCATAGGCGCGCAACCCCGCCTCCAAGGCCGGGCGCGCCGGCGCAAAGGCAGGCGGGTCACAGATGATCACGTCGAATTCCCGACCCTGCGCGCGCAATTCCGTCAGCGCATCAAAAGCATCCCCCTTGAGGACGCCAAACCGGTCCTGCACCCCCATCGCGCCAGCCCCCGCCTCTGCGAGATCCAGCGCGGGTTGCGATCCATCCACGGCCAAGGCCGTTGAAGCCCCGCCCGCCAGCGCGGCGAGTGAAAACCCACCGACATGGCTAAAGACATCCAACACCCGCGCACCGCGTGACATCGCGGCGGCAAAGGCGTGATTGGGCCGTTGATCGTAAAATATCCCGGTCTTCTGCCCGCCCAGAAGGTCGGCCATGTAAATGGCCCCGTTCATCGGGACCTGTACCGGGCCGTCCGGCGCGCGGCCTGCCAGAACGGCGTTGATGTCATCCAGACCTTCGAGCCCGCGCGTGCGCCCGGCGGCGTTTTTCAGCACGGTGGTGACCCCGGTCACCGATTGCAACGCGGCCGTGAGCTGGGCCAACAACATCTCGGCCCAGGCTGCATTGGGCTGCACAACGCAAATCTCATCGAAACGATCAATGACCACGCCCGGCAAACCATCCGCCTCAGCGTGGATCAAACGGTAAAACGGCGCGTCGAAAAACCGCGACCGCGCGGCGAGGGCCTTGGTGAGGCGGGTTTCAAACCAAGCCTGGTTGATATGCGCAGTGGGGTCTTGATCCAGCATCCGCGCGATGATCTTGGAGGTCGGGTTGACCGCGACAATACCCATCGGGGCGCGCGCATCATCCTGCAATTGCGCCAATGTGCCGGGGGCCAGGGCTTTGGTGCGCCGGTCCGTGACCAGCTCATTGGCATAGACCCAAGGGAATCCGTGGCGAATGGCCCTTGCATTGGTTTTGGGTTTCATCCGGACAACGGGGAGGTCATCGGGCGCGAGAGCGGGACTGGCGATAAGAGATGTCATAGCGCCCTCCTCTACTGCGTTACGGTGCCGGGCGAAAGATCACAAAAGCACGCAGTGTTATTTGACCGAAACGCCGCCGCATACAAAACCCTTGCATGCGCGCACCCCTTAACGGCCAAGACATTTCAATACCTCTCAGCAATGCACGAGCACCGGGATTGCGGGGGGATAAGACGGGATCCGTAAATATACGCCTGCCCCCGCGCCTCAATTGCGCGGTCGGGATCGCCATCCACCACGGCGGCGCGGTGTGGCCATGGACACCAGGCCTTCATTCATCACCTCGGTCATGGGGTGGTTGGTCTGCAACGCCCCATATTGCCCCAACAGGGCTTTCAAAACAACATGGGTGTCCTTTTCCACAGGGAGGCTCAGCGCCCAGTCGAGGAAGATGGTGCGACATTCGGCCTTTGTGATGCCCTCTATGCGGAAAGCCTCAAAGATCAGCCCTTTGGGGTCGTTGTCATCCCCTTTCATGGCGCAGAATTCCGTGCGTCGGGACCGGTAAGTGCTGCGTCGATCAAGCGCACGGCGGCATCGTAGCTGACGCGCAGGCGGTCTTGCAGACATTCCATCGTCTCCTCCTCCAAAACGCGCAACAAAAAGGATTGCCCCGCAGGCCCCAGCGCCTGAGCGTCCAGCGGTTTATCCGACAACAGGCGTGCCACCTGATGCAGCCTTGCGTAAAACGCATAGAAGGCCTTTAGGTCGCGCCCGTCTGCGTCCTTCAAAAGACCTGCTGCGACAGCGGCGTCCAGCCCGGTTTCGGTCTGCCCACTTGTGTCGCCCTGCATCAAGGCGCCCGCCTGCGCGAGAAGTTCGATTTCCTGTAGCCTGCCCGGACCGATTTTCGCATCCCACAGGCTGTTCGGCGCTTTTGCCGCCTGTATTCGCGCCCGCATCTGCGCCACCTCCGCGATGACATCGGATTTGACACGTTTTTTCTGCAACAGCTTGCGCAGATACGCGTCGATATCATCCGCCAATGGCTTGGGCCCCGCAATGGTCTTGGCGCGGGTCAAGGCAAGATGCTCCCAAACCCAGGCCTCCTCACTCTGATAGCTTTGAAAAGCCGCCCAGCTGGTTGCCACAGGCCCTTGGTTGCCTGAAGGGCGCAGGCGCATGTCGACCTCGAACAGCCGTCCCTGCGCCATCGGGGCGGTCAAGGCGGTGATCAGCGCCTGCGTCAGCCGCGCGTAATAGGGCCGTGTGGAGAGCGGTTTGGGACCGCTGGACATGTCGCATTCCAGCGGATCATAGATCACGATCAGATCGAGATCAGACGCCGCATTGAGCCGACCCGCCCCCAGCGAGCCCATGCCCAATACCACCGCCCCGCGTCCCGGTGGCGGCCCATGACGGATCGAGAACTGGTCAATGACCGCCGGCCAAATCACCGCCAGAACAGCGCGCGCGATGTCTGAATATTGCCGCGCCGCACCGTCGGGGGTGATGAGACCGCGCAGCATATGGACCCCGACCCGGAAATGCCACTCCTTACTCCAGCGGCGTGTGGCATCCAGCCGTGCTTCATAATCGGCTTCGGCGCGCAAACTCTGGCGCAACAGCTCTTCCAGACCCGATTGCTCCGGCCAGTCGGTAAAGAAATCCCCCCCGATCACCGCGTCAAACACACCGGCATTGCGCGACAGATATTGCGCCAACTCGCCCGACGTCCCGGTAATATCAATCAGCAGATCCATCAGCTGCGGGTTCGCTTCCAGCAGCGAGAACAACTGCACCCCGGCAGGCAAACCCGCCAGGAAGCGATCAAAGGTCAGGAGCGCATCCTCAGGGCGCGATGACCGCGCCAATCGGGACATCAGATCCGGGCGCAGGCGGCGAAAGATTTCACGGCTGCGTTCACTGCGCAGCGCCGGGTAGCTGAGCCAGCGGGTCAACATGTCACCGTCCAAAAGCGCCGACGCGCCCGGATCAGGGGTCGCAGGGGCAAAGAAGCCTTCGGTCATCTCATGCACCGCCCCCAATCGTTCTGCAAGCTCGCCTTGCAAGGTGGCCACGTCACAATCCATCAGGCAAGCCAGGCGTTCAAACCCTTCGTCACTGCCCGGCAGGCTATGGGTCTGCGCGTCCTGCACCATTTGCAAACGGTGCTCCACCGTGCGGTGCGCGACGTAATGATCCGCCAGCGATTGCGCCATGGGGCCTTCGACCCAACCCTTGGCGGCCAGCGCATGCAGGCTCTCGACCGTACCGCGCGTTCGCAATTCGGGATCGCGCCCCCCGGCGATCAATTGCCGCGTCTGGGTGAAAAATTCGATCTCGCGAATGCCACCGCGCCCCAGCTTCATGTTATGCCCCGGCAGCGTGATCGGCCCCCCCAGCCCCTTATGCTCGCGAATGGCCAGCCGCATGTCATGGGCGTCCTGAATGGCGGCAAAATCCAGATGCCGGCGCCACACGAAAGGCGTCAGCTCCTTGAGGAAACGGTTGCCCGCTTTGGCATCCCCCGCCGCCACACGCGCTTTGATATAGGCCGCCCGCTCCCAGGTCCGCCCGAGGCTTTCGTAATAGCGCTCTGCCGATTCCATCGCCATGCAAACCGGGGTGACGGCGGGATCAGGACGCAGGCGCAGGTCGGTGCGAAACACATAGCCCTGCGCGGTCATCTCGCTCAACGTGGCCGTCATTGCGCGTGTGGCGCGCACGAAACTGGCGCGCGCATCGTGAAAATCATCTCCATCAAAGCGGGTTTCGTCAAACAGGCAAATGAGATCAATATCAGAGGAGTAATTCAGCTCCCCTGCCCCCATCTTGCCCATGGCCAGCACGCACATGCCCGCGGCGTCCTCCAGATCGTCCTCGGTCATGCCGGGCAGCTTGCCGCGTTTGATCTGGATGGCAATCCCTGCGCGCAAGGCCGACTGGCAGGCCGCATCCGCGAAATCACTCAGAGCGCGCGTGACCTTTTCCAGCGGCCAGGCCCCGCCCAGATCCGCCAGCGCGCTCAATAAGGCAACGCGCCGCTTGCCCCGGCGCAGCGCATCGCCGATCCCCTCGGGCGGGGCGTTGCGCGCAGCTTTTATCTCGGTGGCAAGCGCGTCATCCGGCGCGGTCAATGCCTGCCGCAACCAGGCGGCCTCCTTTGCGATCAACCCTGCCAGATAGGGGCTGGAGCCTGCCGCCCCCCGGATCACCTCGCGGGCCTGCGGCGCGATATCGGGCACAGCCAGCACCGCCTCCGCCCCCCGATCAGGGTTGAAGGCGCGCGGACAACGGCTAAAGGCATCAACAAGTGTCATGGCATCCGTTTTTGCGCTTGCGTGGGGGAACGTCAATGGGGGACGAAAAGGGATAAGCGTGCCCTAGCTATCGGTCACAGCGGTTTATTTTCGAACACCGGGCATAAAATAACTCACCCTATCTTACTGATATATATAAGGTATATGCCTCAATGTAAAAAACATTCACATACCCTCTTGCAACCGGGGCGACATATGCCAATCTATTTAATGTGAAAGACATTCACATCCCGGACACACCGGACCCCGCAAACCTAAACCGAAAGGCATTTTCATGACCACGATCACAGATACCAGCCCTCTGGCGCACCGGCCCGGATGGTTTACACGCGCCGAAAACTGGCTGGACGCCAAGGGAAGAGGCGCATGGATTGCCGCCATGGTCCTCGGCTTTGTCTTCTTCTGGCCAGTCGGCCTCGCCCTTCTCTTCTACATGATCTGGAGCAAACGCATGTTTTCATCCTGCAACCGCAAAAGCACCTCGATGCGCCAGGGCATGAACGCCATGCGCCCCAGCGGCAACAGCGCCTTTGACGCCTATAAGACCGACACGCTGCGCCGCCTGGAGGAAGAACAGCACCAGTTCGAGGCTTTCCTGGAGCGCCTGCGGGATGCCAAGGACAAGGCGGAGTTCGACCAATTCATGAACGATCGCGCCGACAAGGCTGACAATAGCGCAGTACAAGCCTAAAAGACCGGTGCCGGGGCTCGCTCCGGCACGTCACCCTTACCAAAGAAGACCGAAATCATGACCACCCCAGACCCCCATGCACAGCCAGATTTTTACAAGGACGTCCCCCTCAAGCGCCTCCTGGCCTGGGGAGTCGATGCGCTTTTGACGTTTATCGCCTGCCTGGTCATCCTGCCTTTTACCGCCTTTACGGGGCTGTTTTTCTTTCCGCTGCTGTTTCTGGTCGTGGGATTCATTTACCGGATGATCACGATTGCCAATGGCTCTGCGACCTGGGGCATGCGCCTCTTTGCCATTGAACTGCGCCAGTCGAACGGCGCGCGCTTTGATGCCGGCAGCGCTTTTGCCCATACGCTCGGCTATACGCTCAGCTGGGCCATCTTCCCGTTGCAGCTGATTTCCATGGTTCTCATGGCAACATCCGAGCGGGGTCAGGGGCTGAGCGACCACGCTTTGGGCAGCGTCATGGTCAATCGCCGCGCAAACACGCGCTCATAAGGGGCAAACTACGCCTTGGCGGCTGGCACATGTCTTGTTATCCTGCGCTGAAACAGTCATGGAATCCAATGCGCCACACGCTTCCCATCGCCCCGCAATTCTATGTGACGGCTCCGCAGCCCTGCCCCTATCTCGAAGGGCGCATGGAGCGGAAGCTGTTCACGGCGTTGCAGGGAGAAAACGCGGATAAGCTCAACGACAGCCTGTCCCAGCAGGGGTTTCGCCGCTCGCAAAATGTGCTCTACCGCCCGTCCTGCGCGGAATGTTCGGCCTGTCTGAGCGCGCGCATCGACGTGAACGCCTTTACCGCCTCTCGCAGCCAGCGCCGCACGATGCACCGTAACGCCGATCTGAACCGTCGCGCCAGTTCGCCCTGGGCCTCGGAAGCGCAATACGAATTGTTCCGCACCTATCTGGACAGCCGCCACGCCGAGGGCGGCATGGCGGATATGGACGTCTTCGAGTTCGCCGCCATGATCGAAGAAACCCCGATCCGCAGCCGCGTGGTTGAATATACCGATGAGGCGAGCAAAGAGCTGATCGGGGTCAGCCTGACCGATGTGCTCTCGGATGGGTTGAGTATGGTTTATTCCTTCTATGCGCCCGATCATCTCAAACGCTCGCTCGGGACATATATGATCCTTGATCACATCAGGATCGCGCAGGAAGCGGGCCTGCCCTATTTGTACCTAGGCTATTGGGTGCCCGGCAGCCAGAAGATGGGCTATAAGGCGAAGTTCTCAGGACTTGAGGTCTACATCGGCGGGCAATGGCAGGCGATGCGCGATCCCGAAGCGTTCAGCGCCGACACCCATCCGCTCTCCACGGATCCGATTGCCGAACAGGTCGCGAATATTCACCTGCCGGATACGCGCCCGACGCGGTGAAGTAGATTCGGCAGGATTGCATACAAGAACGAAGCACTGGCACTTGTGGCTGATGTCTTGTGTTGCTCTGAACGCTGCGCATTTTGAGATCTGACGAACCTGACTGACGATTGAGCCTTCTCAATCAACGGACAGGAGAGTTTCCATGACAGATGAGAAGATGAGCCCGCTACGTGAGCGGATGATCGAGGATATACGTATCCATGGGATGTGCGACAAAGCTCAAAAAGCATATATCAGGGCGATTAAACATTTTGCCGAGTTCTTGAAGCGGTCCCCTGACACCGCCACGCCGGATGATTTGCGCGCCTATCAGCTTCATATGACCGATACGGAAGTGACCCCGCCGACGTTTAATGCTCGAATCATGGCGCCGCGGTTTCTATTTGGTACCACCTGTGACCGTGGGGAGATGAAGCGCTATATGCAGTTCCGGACGCAGCCGCGCAGGCTGCCGACGGTTCTGAGTATCGAAGAGGTGTCCGAGGTCATTGTGGCGGCCCCTGGGCCAGGTCTCAAATATCGCGCGGCACTCAGTATCAGCTATGGAGCGGGTTTACGGGCGTCTGAAGTCTGTAGCCTCAAAGTCAGCGACATTGATAGCGACCGGATGCTGATCCACGTTGACGAGGGCAAAGGCGGCAAGGACCGCAAGGTGATGCTGTCGCCTGACCTATTGGACCTGCTACGCGACTACTGGCGCGAGGCGCAGCCTGCGGGGTGGTTGTTTCCGGGTAAACCCAAGATCAACCCAATCTCTGCACGACAGTTAAGTCGGGCATTCAACTCAGCCAAGCATTTGGTAGGTATTTCCAAGCCCGCAACTTTACACACGCTGCGGCACAGCTTTGCCACGGACCTGTTGGAGGCAAACATCGACGTCCGGGTGATCCAAGTGTTGCTCGACCACGCCAAGCTGAGCACGACGGCGCGTTCCTCCTAGTCATGTTTCCCAACGCGGGCCGCCGTCGCACAGAAACGAAACCCTTCGCTCAGGCCAGCATCGAAAAACCTTAAACAAAGGACGAAGCCGCTGCCGCGGCAATGGCGATTGTTGCGGGTGTTGTGCGCTGACTTTAGCCGTGTGGATTTTGAGATTTAACGAACCTGTCTGACGATTGAGGCTTCTCAATCAACGGACAGGAGTTCCCCATGACACATGAGAAGATGACCCCGCTTCGGGAGCGGATGATGGAAGACATGCGCATCCACGGGATGGGCGACAAGGCTCAGAAGGCGCACATTCGGGCGATCAAACACTTTTCTGGTTTTCTTGGGCGCTCGCCCGATACCGCCACGCCAGATGATCTTCGGGCGTATCAGTTGCATATGACCGATACGGAAGTGACACCGCCCACATTCAACGCGCGGATCATGGCGCTGCGGTTCCTGTTCGGTACAACCTGCAACCGTGAAGACATGAAGAAGTACATGCAGTTCCGCACGCAGCCACGCAGGCTGCCAACAGTGCTGAGTATCGAAGATGTTTCGGAGCTTCTTGCTGCGGCACCCGGCCCGGGTCTGAAGTATCGGGCGGCGCTAAGTATTTCCTATGGTGCGGGTCTGCGGGCATCTGAGGTTTGCAATCTCAAGGTCAGCGATATCGATAGTGACCGGATGTTAATCCATGTCGATGAAGGCAAGGGGCGCAAGGACCGCAAGGTCATGCTGTCACCCGATCTCTTGGACTTGTTGCGTGACTATTGGTGCGAAGCGCGCCCCGAGGGATGGCTCTTTCCGGGCAAGCCGAAGATCAATCCGGTCACGTCGAGGCAATTGGGTCGGGCGTTCAACTCGGCCAAACATCTGGTTGGTATTTCAAAGCCAGCCACGCTGCATACCTTGCGGCACAGCTTTGCCACCCATCTTATGGAGGCTGGAACGGATGTGCGGGTGATTCAGGTCTTACTGGGTCACGCCAAGCTGAGCACGACAGCGCGTTATACCCATGTTGCGACTAAAACAATCCGGGATACGCCCAGCCCGTTTGAAGCTCTCAAAAGGCTGAACGTACAGACCCGCAAGCGCAGACGGGAATAACCGAGGCCGGGTGCCCCGGCCAGAACTGGAGATTGCGGATATTTTCCGAAAGTTTGGTCCTGCGTGGCGGCAGGTCAATAAGGGCCATGTCAACCTGTCCCAGCTCAAAGTGATGTCCTCAATCGAAGCCTGCCGAACTGAGGCGCTCGGCGGGCATGTGGCGGCCTGTACCAAATGCAACCACATGCACATTGCGTACAATAGCTGCAAGAACCGGCACTGTCCCAAGTGCCAGAGTCCGGCCGCGCGCGACTGGATGGAAGCGCGCGCCGAGGATCTGCTGCCCGTGGAATATTTCCATGTCGTCTTCACGTTGCCTGCGCAGATCGCTCGTATCGCCTACTGGAACAAGAAGGCCGTCTATGGCCTACTGTTCAAAGCGTCTGCGCAAACGGTGATGACAATTGCAGCCGATCCCAAACGGCTCGGCGCGCGGGTTGGCATGACCAGCGTCCTTCATACGTGGGGGTCGGCACTTACGCACCATCCCCATGTCCACATGATTGTCCCAGGCGGCGGTCTGTCGTCAGATGGCAAGAGATGGATCGCTTGCAAGCCGGGGTTCTTTCTACATGTGCGGGTGTTGTCACGACTGTTCCGGCGGCTGTTTATCGAAGGGCTGCTTGCCCTGCACCGCGCAGGTGAACTGTCCTTCTTCGGCGATCTGAACGGGCTGTCGGACCCACAGGCCTTCGCCGCATATCTCGCCCCACTGCGCAAAACCAAATGGGTGGTCTATGCCAAACCGCCATTCGGCGGGCCCGAAGCCGTGCTCGCCTATCTCAGCCGCTACACGCACCGCATCGCCATCTCAAACAGCCGTTTGATCAGTGCCGATGCCAACACCGTTGCGTTCCGATGGAAAGATTATCGCTTCAAATCTGGTGACGGGCGATCCGTCATGCACCTTTCCACATCAGAGTTCATCCGCCGCTTTCTGATCCATGTGCTACCGGACCGGTTCCACCGCATCCGCCATTATGGCCTGCTCGCCAGTTCGACCCGTAAGGCTAACATCGCAAAAGCTCGGACCTTACTTGGCGCACAAACCGCCAAACAGGATGACCCACCAGTCGCCGAGGTCATCCCGCTCACACTGCGAGACCCATGCCCCGGCTGCGGCGGGAAAATGCGCATCATCGAGACCTTCCGGCGGGGCCAAAGACCACAATCCCGCGCACCACCCAGAAAGGCCGCAGCATGACGGGGCGCACGTCATCAATCAAAGACCATTCCCCGAACTGCATCGCGTTTTGGGCTGGTATCGGCTTGGGTGAAGGAAAATTGATGGCGTCCAATGCGCCCAAACTGGTGCCAAGCCACTCCGAAAAAGACGCTCAAGGGCACCAATCCATGAGAAATGATGCCAAGCAATTCCATCTCGCAGCATCCTCGGCTGAACCTGATTGGCGCTTCCCCCATAGCGCGCGCCCAGACCCCACGGCTTCCTCCTAGTCATGTTTCCCAACGCGGGCCACACTCACACTAAGCCGAAAAGTCGCGCACAGGCCCGCATCGAAAAACCTTAAACAAGGACGAAGCCGCTGCCGCGGCAATGGCGATTGTTGCGGGTGTTGTGCGCTGACTTTAGCCGTGTGGATTTTGAGATTTAACGAACCTGTCTGACGATTGAGGCTTCTCAATCAACGGACAGGAGTTCCCCATGACACATGAGAAGATGACCCCGCTTCGGGAGCGGATGATGGAAGACATGCGCATCCACGGGATGGGCGACAAGGCTCAGAAGGCGCACATTCGGGCGATCAAACACTTTTCTGGTTTTCTTGGGCGCTCGCCCGATACCGCCACGCCAGATGATCTTCGGGCGTATCAGTTGCATATGACCGATACGGAAGTGACACCGCCCACATTCAACGCGCGGATCATGGCGCTGCGGTTCCTGTTCGGTACAACCTGCAACCGTGAAGACATGAAGAAGTACATGCAGTTCCGCACGCAGCCACGCAGGCTGCCAACAGTGCTGAGTATCGAAGATGTTTCGGAGCTTCTTGCTGCGGCACCCGGCCCGGGTCTGAAGTATCGGGCGGCGCTAAGTATTTCCTATGGTGCGGGTCTGCGGGCATCTGAGGTTTGCAATCTCAAGGTCAGCGATATCGATAGTGACCGGATGTTAATCCATGTCGATGAAGGCAAGGGGCGCAAGGACCGCAAGGTCATGCTGTCACCCGATCTCTTGGACTTGTTGCGTGACTATTGGTGCGAAGCGCGCCCCGAGGGATGGCTCTTTCCGGGCAAGCCGAAGATCAATCCGGTCACGTCGAGGCAATTGGGTCGGGCGTTCAACTCGGCCAAACATCTGGTTGGTATTTCAAAGCCAGCCACGCTGCATACCTTGCGGCACAGCTTTGCCACCCATCTTATGGAGGCTGGAACGGATGTGCGGGTGATTCAGGTCTTACTGGGTCACGCCAAGCTGAGCACGACAGCGCGTTATACCCATGTTGCGACTAAAACAATCCGGGATACGCCCAGCCCGTTTGAAGCTCTCAAAAGGCTGAACGTACAGACCCGCAAGCGCAGACGGGAATAACCGAGGCCGGGTGCCCCGGCCAGAACTGGAGATTGCGGATATTTTCCGAAAGTTTGGTCCTGCGTGGCGGCAGGTCAATAAGGGCCATGTCAACCTGTCCCAGCTCAAAGTGATGTCCTCAATCGAAGCCTGCCGAACTGAGGCGCTCGGCGGGCATGTGGCGGCCTGTACCAAATGCAACCACATGCACATTGCGTACAATAGCTGCAAGAACCGGCACTGTCCCAAGTGCCAGAGTCCGGCCGCGCGCGACTGGATGGAAGCGCGCGCCGAGGATCTGCTGCCCGTGGAATATTTCCATGTCGTCTTCACGTTGCCTGCGCAGATCGCTCGTATCGCCTACTGGAACAAGAAGGCCGTCTATGGCCTACTGTTCAAAGCGTCTGCGCAAACGGTGATGACAATTGCAGCCGATCCCAAACGGCTCGGCGCGCGGGTTGGCATGACCAGCGTCCTTCATACGTGGGGGTCGGCACTTACGCACCATCCCCATGTCCACATGATTGTCCCAGGCGGCGGTCTGTCGTCAGATGGCAAGAGATGGATCGCTTGCAAGCCGGGGTTCTTTCTACATGTGCGGGTGTTGTCACGACTGTTCCGGCGGCTGTTTATCGAAGGGCTGCTTGCCCTGCACCGCGCAGGTGAACTGTCCTTCTTCGGCGATCTGAACGGGCTGTCGGACCCACAGGCCTTCGCCGCATATCTCGCCCCACTGCGCAAAACCAAATGGGTGGTCTATGCCAAACCGCCATTCGGCGGGCCCGAAGCCGTGCTCGCCTATCTCAGCCGCTACACGCACCGCATCGCCATCTCAAACAGCCGTTTGATCAGTGCCGATGCCAACACCGTTGCGTTCCGATGGAAAGATTATCGCTTCAAATCTGGTGACGGGCGATCCGTCATGCACCTTTCCACATCAGAGTTCATCCGCCGCTTTCTGATCCATGTGCTACCGGACCGGTTCCACCGCATCCGCCATTATGGCCTGCTCGCCAGTTCGACCCGTAAGGCTAACATCGCAAAAGCTCGGACCTTACTTGGCGCACAAACCGCCAAACAGGATGACCCACCAGTCGCCGAGGTCATCCCGCTCACACTGCGAGACCCATGCCCCGGCTGCGGCGGGAAAATGCGCATCATCGAGACCTTCCGGCGGGGCCAAAGACCACAATCCCGCGCACCACCCAGAAAGGCCGCAGCATGACGGGGCGCACGTCATCAATCAAAGACCATTCCCCGAACTGCATCGCGTTTTGGGCTGGTATCGGCTTGGGTGAAGGAAAATTGATGGCGTCCAATGCGCCCAAACTGGTGCCAAGCCACTCCGAAAAAGACGCTCAAGGGCACCAATCCATGAGAAATGATGCCAAGCAATTCCATCTCGCAGCATCCTCGGCTGAACCTGATTGGCGCTTCCCCCATAGCGCGCGCCCAGACCCCACGGCTTCCTCCTAGTCATGTTTCCCAACGCGGGCCACACTCACACTAAGCCGAAAAGTCGCGCACAGGCCCGCATCGAAAAACCTTAAACAAAGCCGACCTTAGCTGCACTTGCGTCAATGTCCGGCTTGGCAAAATATTCAAAAAACGTTCGTTTTCGGGAGGGTCAGCGCTACAACAATGAATGGCTATTAATCTATTCGATGACAGGACCAGACAACCAATGGCGCGCTGATCGTATCTACTGGACTGGACCTGTCGCGGTTTGATGCCGCTCCTTTGATAGCATTTACTGCACCAAAGGAGACGGGCTATGGGACTGAAACGGACGGACGAATTCCGCCAAGATGCAATGCGTATCGCATTGACCAGTGGGCTGACGCGCAAGCAGGTGGCTGACGATCTGGGTGTCGGGATGTCGACGCTGAACAAATGGATCACCGCGCACCGAGATACAGACGTGGTGTCGAAAGAGGATTTGAGCCTCGCTCAAGAGAATGATCGACTTCGACGGGAGAACCGACTCCTGAAGGAGAAGAGGGAGATCTTAAAAAGGGCCACCCAGTTCTTCGCGGGCCTAAAGCAATGAGATTTAGGTTTATCCACTGCCCGGCAGTGCATTGAAAATGCACGAGAGGGGAAGAACACAGGTGCAGCTTCCCAGCCAACCGGTTGTGCAATGTTGTGGGCGTCAGCACAAGCGGGCTACGCGCATTCCGCAACCGTCCTGCCAGCCGAAGACGGCGGTCTGACTTGGTCACGCTTGCGCACATCCATTGCCCGGCAGTGTATTGAAAATACATGAGAGGGAAGGAGCGGTCCCGTCTCAGCCCGGGCAGCTATGGTCGACCGCGCATGACTGAAGAGCTGAAGGAGATCGGTCTGAATGTTGGCCATCGTCGTGTTGGTCGTCTGATGCGTCAGAACGGAATAACCGTGGTCAGGACCCGTAAACACAAGGTCACAACCATTGCCCGGCAGGCGATTGCACAGCAATCTGCTGAGAGGGGGACAGCGACCATAAGTTCAACATAGCGCCGAACCTGCTGGATCGGGACTTCACCGCAGATGCGCCAAATCAGAAGTGGGCTGGTGACATCAGCTACGTTTGGACCCGAGAGGGTTGGTTGTACCTGGCTGTCATCCTCGACCTGCATTCAAGGCGCGTCGTTGGTTGGGCCGTCAGTAATCGCATGAAGCGCGATCTGGCAATTAGGGCGCTGAAGATGGCGATTGCATTCCGGTTACCGCCGAAAGACTGCATTTATTACCCGACAGGCGATTACAAGGTAATCTGCCGAGAGGGCACCACACGGATCGCGGCAGCCAATATTGTTCTCATGATTATCAGAAGGTCCTGCGCCAGTTTGCTGTTCTTCGTTGTTCACTTTGCTCGAATCTTTTTCGGTCATCCGATCAGGATCTAAGCTGTTTTTGTTCACACAACAATGCCCGCCAAATCCCAATTGCCGATCTTCAGGACCATACCAAGAACCCTCCTTTTTGGCACGCCTACAAAAGTCCTCGTTTAATGCTTCCACAAACCCTGTTCAAAACCCAAGTGGTTGTTGAACGTTTTTGCCTCCACCGTGATAGCTAAACATTAGCCGCAATGCAGAAATGCAGTGAGGAGGGCTCACCGCCAACGTTCCGGTTCGTTCTGTAATCCTGAGGACGTGTCCGTCTCGCCCTCAGGTAACGCGATCAATTCGGAATCAGATCCGGGATGATCGTCACGATACCGGGGAAGGTCCACAGGAGTGCGAGCCCTGCGACCTGGATCATCACAAAAGGGATGATGCCGCGGTAGATGTGGCCTGTCGTGACCTCTTTGGGGGCCACGCCGCGCAAATAGAAGAGCGCAAAGCCAAAGGGCGGCGTCAGGAAGGAGGTTTGCAGGTTCACCGCGATCATGATCGTCACCCATTTAGGATCGAAGCTGCCGCCATAGATGACCGGCCCCACGATCGGGATCACGATGTAGATGATTTCGAGGAAATCGAGCACGAAACCCAGCACGAAGAGCACCAGCATGACGATCAGGAAGACCTTGAACTCATCATCGAAGCTCTTGAGAAACTGCTGGATGTAATGCTCGCCGCCAAAGGAGATCACCACGAGGTTCAAAAGCTGCGAGCCGATCAGGATAGTAAAGACCATCGATGTGACCTTGGCGGTTTCACGCACGACCGGGCTCAACACGCCGGAAGTATAGAGGATCCAGCAGGAGAACAGCAGACCAAACAGCGCATAGAGATAGGCTGCATAGGCGACAAAGAAGGCGACCCAGCTTTGAAAGCCCACGTCTTCCTGATTGATCCTGAGATCAAAATTGATGCCCACAAGGATGCAGACCATGATTGCCAGCGTCGACCAGATGATCGCCTTGGGCGAGCGGTCCTGGTCCTTGAGCTTGCGGTAGGCGGCGAGCATGATCGCCCCGCCTGCGCCGAGGGCTGCGGCCGGTGTCGGGTTGGTGATGCCGCCAAGAATGGAGCCAAGCACCGCCACAATCAGGACAAGCGGTGGGAAGACCACGCGGATCAGCTCATTCGTGGCGCAGATTTTGGTGGCATAGACCACGCCGTACATGAGGGCTGCGAAGGGCAGCGCCATCAGCACCACCAGAACGCCTGCCGATGTCGCGGGGCTGATCAGGGCGATGTCCACAAGGATCATCAGCACCGCCCCCAACCCGCCAATCAGAAGGGGTCGCGTTGAACTGGTCGGCGACACACCCCGCGCGGTTGTGAGGAACAGACCGGTCAGTACGAGTATGATCGCGATACCTGTTCCGATGGGGGCCGCATTGGCGATCTTATCCGCTTGGGCCTGCACCAATTCCTCTTCGGTCAGGCGCTCGGATTGTTGAATCCCACCCGCTTCATTGATCACGGTCTGCTCGGTGAGGGCCGCGTCCCATGCCGCCTGACCGTGCAATTCGATCATGGAAGCCTGGCATTCCGGACCCACATTGGTGCGCAGCGATGCGCCCTGCCCGATGTCGGAATAGCGTGAGACATTTGTCGACTGATCCCCGATGATCCCAAGGTTGCCCAATAAGATCGCGCCCACAATCAGCGCGATAGGAGCACCGAGAAACCAGGTGAAGGCTTCCGAGCGGGTGACCGGTTCGGCATTGGTGCTGCCCATCGGCACGGCGGGGGCTTTGTCCGGATTGAGCAGCGCAAAGCCGAAAGCATAAAGCGCGTAGAGCAACGCCAGCATGATGCCCGGCAGCAACGCGGCCTGAAACAATGTCCCAACCGAAAGCACAGCAGGCTCACCGAGGAAGGTCAGCGCGTCCGTACACCCGGCAACGACTGCGCGTTTTTCCTGTGCGGCGGAGTAGAGATCACCCGCCAACGTACCCAGCAGGACGATCACAATGGAGGGCGGGATGATCTGCCCAAGTGTGCCGGAGGCGGCAATCACGCCGGTGGAAAGTTCAGGCGAGTAGCCATTGCGCAGCATGGTGGGCAAGGCAAGCAGCCCCATGGTGACAACCGTCGCACCCACGATGCCGGTCGAGGCCGCAAGGAACGCGCCCACAACCACGATGGAGACCGCAAGACCACCGGGCAGCGGGCCAAAGACGCGCGCCATCGTTGTCAGCAGGTCATTGGCGATTTTCGAGCGCTCCAGCGTGATGCCCATCAGCACGAACATCAAAACCGCCAGCAGGGTTTCGATAGATTGCCCCGCGAGCACGCGTTCATTCATACGGTTCACAACAAAGGAGACGTTGCGGTCAAGCGCGACTTCCCAGCCGCTGGGAAAAACGGCCTCTGCGATGCGCGGGAGTTCGGGGTATCGGAACAGAGATATCGTATCGGCCTTGACGCCCGAGTTTACCAGATCGCGGTAGGCTTGCGAGCTTTGGTCGATCGCCTGATGGATCAGCAACCCCGCGGAGTCGAGCGCGGCGATGATGCCAAAGGAGATGATGCCCGCGCCGGCGATGGCAAAAGCCACCGGAAAGCCCGACAAAATGCCGCCAAACAGGCATATGAAAACGATAATGAGGCCAACTTCGACGCCGTCCAAACCGAAAAACATGTCGTTATGTCCCTTACTGCGCGGCGTTGAGCCTGCGTCTTTTAATGTGCGCCCTCATAGGCTTCTTCGCCCTCTCCCAAGGAATCCTTGTCGAGATATTTGCCTTCGCTTTCAGGCCCTTCTTTCCACTCCAGATAGGAGCGGTAAAACATCGCCATCGCCTGCAAGAACAACATGGCCGTGAAGGCGCAGAGCAGGATCTTGAAGAGGAAGTACCCGTTGAAGCCATTGGGGCTGAAGCCGATGGTTTCCACGTTCCAGCGCAGGGCGCGCGATTTGTTGAGCAAGCGGTCCAGCGTGTCGGAGGCCGATGGGTTCGGCACGATCAAATGGCGCCACAGGAAGAACCAGCCATACATCCAGATCAGCACCGCCACCGGCATCATGAAGAAGAGCGCGCCAAACATGTCGATCACCTTCTTGGTGCGGAATCTTACCGCCGAATAGACCAGATCAACCCGCACATGGCCGCCCTGCACGAAGGTATAGGCCATGCAGAGGCAGACGACCAAGGCGTTGTATAATTTAAGTTCTTCGGCAAACCAGCTGATATCGAATTGCAATGGGATGCCAAAGCCGAAAGAAATATCGGGGCGCGTGAAGATCCGTTGCATGAAGACGATGATGATCTGTTGCAGCACCATCAACAGCCCCGCCCAAGCAAAGAAGCGGCCCACCACATTGGCGAACCCCTCGAGCACGCGCACATAGCCCCACATGATATTATTGCGCCACACACCGATGGCGAACATGATCAGGAAAGCCGTCAGGACAACAAAGAAAAACTCCTTTGACCCGCCATAATAGACGAACCGCATGATCGCCTGCTTGTCGCTCCAATCAAGCCACAAAGAGGGATGCGATATGGCATAGAAGAAATTGTAAACGGACATGCCGATATTGGCAAAAAACCACAATATCCCGTCAAAGATGACCGAGAGCGATCCGCCACTGGCCTCAACGTCGTTTTCCATAATCTCCCCCTCAACTGGTCTGCGCGCTTTGGCACTCCAGGTGTCGTGTGATCCCGATTGCCGGTGATCTATTTTTGCGAGGGGCCGCCCCAATGTGACGGCCCTTCGTTAATTTGTAACGCCGGATCAGCCGTTTGCAAGCACGCGGTTGCGTTGCTCGACATAGAAGCCATCCGATTTCAGCAACCAATCCGAGCTCTGCGCCAGCGATTCCTCAAAGGAGGTGCGGATCTTGGCAAACAGCTCATCATCCATGTTTTCATCCATGACCTTCTTGGAAGCCGCGCCGAAAGCATCCCAGACATCATCCGGGAATTGCAGCGTCTTGACGCCCTGCGCCTGAAGACGTTTCAGCGCCGCACCGTTATTGGCAAGCGTTTCAGCCAGCTGTGTGTGGGTGGTCGCCATGGCAGCGTTGGAGATGATCGCCTGATGCGCCGGGGACAATTCGTTCCAGACGTCAAGGTTGCAGGCCGCAGTCAGGCCGGAACCCGGCTCGTGGAAACCCGCCGTGTAATAGACCTTGGCGACTTCCTGGAAACCCGCGCGCTCATCCGCAAAGGGACCGACCCACTCCAGACCATCCAGCGCGCCCGAAGACAGCGCCTGATAGAGTTCGCCACCGGGGATGTTTTGTACCGATGCGCCAAGTTCGCCCAGCACCTTGCCGCCCAGACCCGGCATGCGGAATTTCAGACCGTTGAAATCCTCAGCAGAGTTGATTTCATTGCGGAACCAGCCACCCGATTGAGACCCGGAATTCCCGGCCAGGAAAGATTTCAGGTTGAAGATTTCGCCCAATTCGGTGTGCAGATCATGCCCGCCACCGTGGTGATACCAGTTGGTCAATTCCTGCGCCGTCGCGCCAAAAGGCACCGCGGTGAAATAGGCATAGCCCGGATGCTGGCCGATGAAATAGTAATCCGCCGAGTGATACAAATCGGCCTGACCGGATGAAACCGCGTCAAAAACCTCAAAGGCGCCCACAAGCTCGCCGGGGGCCTTTTTGTCGATGGTCAAGGTCCCGTCGGACATCGCATCGACCATATCGTTGAAATACGTTGCCGCATCATCCAGCACGGCAAAACCACGCGGCCAGGACGTGACCATTGTCAAGGTGCGGTTGCCCTGTGCGTAGGCGGGTGCGGCCAATGTTGTGGCGGCTGCGGCGGAACCGCCCAGTGCAGATGTCTTTAGAAATGAACGACGATCCATTTAGATACTCCTCCCAGGTATAACGCCCACGTCGTATTCACCACGCGCAGGTCGCTTTGAGTGTCGCCACACTAGCGAAGCGATTTCCAATTGAAATACCTACTACTGCGTAGAGAACGCGGATTTAGTCGATTTTGGCCCTGTTTTTTGGCCGGTTTGCGGTTCTTGAGGGGCTGTTTTGGTGCCAGACCCACCCCGGTAACGCGCAAACACGCTTTGATTCGATGTGATTCCATCTTAAGCGAGGGCTCATGAAACCCATTGCCGCATGGTTGCGACCCAGCTACGCACAAAAACTGTCCCTGGTGGCGACCGTGCCGCTGATTGCGGCTGTGGCGGCCATTGCCGTGCTGGTCGCGTTTCAGTCGCGCGCGCTGGCGGAACGCGAGATCAAGGCGCTCGAGACGCAATTGCTGGAGGCCAAAAAGGCGGAACTGGCCAATTACGTCACACAGGCGCGCAACGGGTTCTATTTCATCTATGGCAGCGCCGCCCCCGATGATCAGGGCGCGCGTGATAAGGTGGCCCAGATCTTTTCGGCGATGATCTATGGCACGGATGGCTCGTTTTTTGTCTATGATTACGATGGCACCAACCTGGTCAGCCCGCGCCAAACCGAGATGATCAACAAGAACTGGACCGGTCTGAGGGACAGCGAAGGCACGCCGGTGGTGGATGAAATCATTCGCATTGCGCGCTCGGGTGCGGGCTATCACAGCTATCTATGGCCCAAACCCTCCACCGGTGAAGAGGCGCGCATGATCACCTATGTCACCAGCTTTCCCAGTTGGCAGTGGGCTGTGGGCACCGGCGTGTTTATCGACGATGTGCTGGCCACGGTCGCAACGGCGCGCGCGGATGTCGAGGCCCGCGTACAGCAGACGTTTTTTTATATCGGCATGATCACATTGGCCGCGCTGATGGTTGTGTTCCTGACCGGCATGGGTCTGAACATTCGCGAACGCCGCCTTGCCGACGCCAAACTCAAGAAGCTGACCCAGCGGGTTCTGGATGCGCAAGAAGAAGAACGCGGACGGGTCGCGCGCGAGCTGCATGACGGCATCAGCCAATTGCTGGTGGGGGTGCGGTATGCGCTGGACACGGCACGGCGCAAGCTGGATCGGGGCGACCCGACCGCGCCCGAACCGCTTGGCAAGGGTATTGAAACCCTGGGCGTGGCAATCTCAGAAGTCCGCCGGATCAGCCGCGATCTGCGCCCCGGTGTGCTTGATGATCTCGGGCTTGGCCCGGCCCTCAAGGCGCTGACGGAGGATTTCAGCGCGCGCACCGGCATAATTGCTGAATTCGACACGGTCGTGTTTCGAAACCGGCTGGACGGTGAGGCCAAGATCGCGCTCTACCGCATTGCGCAGGAAGCCTTGACCAACATTGAACGGCACGCACAGGCCACGCACGTGTTCATTGACCTGCGCGGGCATAAAAAAGGTGCAACCCTGCGGATCCGTGACAACGGGTGCGGGATCACAGGTGCCAGCGCGAACCCCACGGGCGGCCTTGGATTACGCAACATGCAGGAACGCGTTGAACAACTGGACGGTGAATTCAACCTCACCACCCCAGACCGCGGAAAAGGCACCGCCATAGAGGTCACCGTTCCCCTGTCCCACCTGCTGCCGCCGGAACCTGAACGCCGCGCAAGAGCGAAAGCCGTCTCATGAAAACCCCCATCAAAGTCCTGATCGTCGATGATCACCCCATGGTTGCCGAAGGCATCCAATCCATCCTTGAAAGCTATGACGATATTTCGGTCGTCGGCACCTGCAATGCCGCGCGCGAGGCGATTGACCGGCTCAGCACGCTGGACCCGGATGTGATTCTCATGGACCTCAACATGCCGGACATGGGCGGGTTGACAGCCACCGAAATCGTGCTCGAACAACGCCCCGGCACACGGATCCTGGTGCTCTCTATGCACGACAGTCCCGAGTATATTGCCTCAGCCCTCAACCACGGTGCGATGGGCTATGTGCTCAAGGACGTGCCGACCGATGAAATCAAACAGGCCATTGATGTCGTCATGTCGGGGGAGCGTTATTTATGCACTGGCGCGCGTGGCTCGCTTGAACCTAAAGACGCCTCCGCGCGCGAGGCTCTGACGGGGCGTGAACAGACGATCCTGTTGCAATTGGCGCAAGGAAAATCCAACAAGGATGTCGCCCTTGCTCTGGAAATTTCGGTCCGCACGGTCGAAACTCATCGCAAAAATATTAAGCGCAAACTGGGGATTTCCAGCACCGCCGGTCTGACGCGATATGCGCTGGAACACGGGGTTTTGCAGGGCACTGGCGCGCGGTTCTGAAATCCGGTTTCAGGGGTACATAAGTAAGACGTTTTCTTTGCGCAAAAGCCCGCGAAAAAACGCGGCTGGGATGCGACGTTCAATATTTTTTTAAACGCGGTTTCTTAAGATTGCCGCCATGAACACACAAAGCCCCATAAAGAGGTTGTCGCAAGATTTCGGACCAGTCGTTAAGGTGGATTAATTTGTGAAAGAAGTGATCCCAAATGACGAAACGAAAGAATTATTCGCCCGATTTCAAAGCTAAGGTTGCGCTTGAAGCAATTCGCGAGGAGATGACGTTGGCGGAGCTGTCCAAGAAATATGGCATTCACCCGACGCAGATTGGGACATGGAAATGCGCGGCGATAGAGAACCTGGCGACGGCCTTTACGCGCCGAGGGTCCGTCGCTGAGCAGGTGCAGCCCCAGAACAGGTGAGCATTGCGGACGTCGACAAGTTGCATTCTGTCAACCGGCAGGTGATTGCCTGCAATCACTGAGAGGGGAAGATCGGCCAGCTGGTGGTGGAGCGGGATTTTTTGGCCCCCTCCCGGCAGCATGCTGCGCATGCGCCTGTCGGGCAGTGGATGCCTCGCATCAGTTGCTCGGGACGCGAGGCAAAAATGGTGAGTAAGGAGCACAAGCTGAGTGTACGCCGTCAATGCAAGCTGCTGACGCTGACCCGATCCCACTTGTACTATGAACCGAAGGGGGAGAGCGCTGAGAACCTACGGTTCATGGAAATCATTCACTGCCCGGCAGGGTTATGCGAAGCATGATCCCGAGAGGGGATAAGCAATTCCTCGAAACGCCATGGTAGGGGTCACGTCAAATGGCGCGGTGCATGCAACGCAACAACCACAAATGCGGTCGCCATTGCGTGCGCCCTCTCATGCGGCTCATGCGTTTGGTCCCGATCTATCAGGAACCCAACACGAGCAAGAAACATCCCCAGCATAAGATCTGGCCGTATTTGCTTAGGAAAGCCGTGATCGACCGCCCGAACCAGGTATGGTGTGCTGACATTACCTACATCCCGATGCGGCGTGGCTTTCTGTATCTGGTGGCAATCATGGATTGGTACAGTCGCAAAGCCCTTGCTTGGCGGTTGTCCAACAGCATGGACGCGGACTTCTGCGTTGAAGCCTTGAAAGAGGCACTGGCAAAGCACGGCAGGCCAGAGATATTTAATACGGACCAAGGCAGCCAATTTACCAGTGGTGCTTGGATCGACGTGCTCACGGATGCAAAGATCAAGATCAGCATGCCTCTCGTGACATTGCTACGCAATGCACTGACGGTAATAGATGGCAAAGCTGCCTGGCGGGACAATCGCATGATTGAAAGGCTTTGGCGATCACTGAAATACGAATGCGTCTACCTGAACGCCTTTGAGGCGGGTTCAGAAATGCGGGCGGGGATCAGCAAATGGCTGACCTATTACAACTCTGAGCGCCCACATTCGACCCGCGGCATATTGACCCCCAATGAGGCCTATGTCAGCAAAACAGAACCAATGAGATTGGCAGCCTAAATGAAACCCTGATCCATCTTAACAAGGCTGCAAACTGGTCGGAAAAGTAAGACCAACTCTTAACGATGCCTGATGCATCGGCCATCGACAAATTGCCTTACCGCGTGGGGATTGATCAGGTTGCGACTCTTCGGGCTTTTGGTCGGGCGTATTGCGTTGAACTGCTGTTTGCTGTTGAGCAATCCGACACAAGAGGCGCGTGAAAAGCTTGCTCAGGTGCTGCAACAGCAAGCCAAGACTCTGCGCAGCACACTGGACGTGCTAAATGGCAAGGACACTCTGACCAATCTACCCGAGGAACTGAGCGCCTGGCTGGCGCAAATCGGCAAGACGCAGGACACCCATATTCGGGTGATCACCAGGATGGCAGAACAGACCGACATCTTGATTGAGGCCGTCCAGAGCGAAGATGATTCGGCCCAAAGACTGCTGCAAACCTATATTGCGTTTGGCCAGGGCGCGTTTTTTGCAGCGGTCACGACCCTGACGGATCACATCTGGGTTCAGATCGAAACCGGTCGCAGCATGCAGCTAGAGATTGCGATGAAATCCGCGACCCGTCCGGGCGAAGGGTTAACCGCCTTGATCGGATCAGGAAATACGTCCGCTCGATGTCGATAAACGCCTCCATGGAGGCCTCCCGCGCGGGCGAGGCCGGCAAAGGACTTGCGATTATCGCGCAGGAATTCAAAACACTGGCCGAAGAAGTACAACAACTGACCTCCTCGGCCCGCGAGGACATTCAAAACATCTAAGCGTCAAGATAGTAGAAAACCAAGTGAATCGCGGAGATATTTTCCATATATTTTACTACACACCCCTGTGACGCAAGTTAATGACAAAAAAAATCACCCCTGCGACATTTATTTCTCTTTCTTGCTGCTTGACGCCACCTTGCCAGACACATAATGTCTCGCGAGCACAAGGGAGCCTTTTGGTAATGACACCAGTTGTCGTCATTCTAGGAAACACGCGCATGGGCCGGTAACGGTAGACCATAGTCTGACCCATGCGCCCCCGCCAGAACGGGGGCTTTTTTTTGCGCAAACGCTGGCACTGGCCCCACGCGGCCCGACACGGAGAAGAACGATATGAAACGGCAAATGTCCGGAGCAAAAATGATTGTCCAAGCCTTGATTGATCAAGGCGTGGATACCGTCTTTGGGTATCCCGGAGGGGCCGTGCTACCGATTTACGACGAAATCTTTCAGCAAAATGCCATTCGCCACATTCTGGTGCGCCATGAACAGGGTGCTGTGCATGCGGCTGAGGGCTATGCGCGCGCGACCGGCAAGCCCGGCGTTGTCTTGGTAACATCCGGCCCCGGTGCCACAAATGCGGTGACCGGCTTGACCGATGCGCTGATGGATTCGATCCCGATTGTTGTTTTGACCGGACAGGTGCCGACCTTCATGATCGGCTCGGACGCGTTTCAGGAAGCCGATACCGTCGGCATCACGCGCCCCTGCACCAAACACAACTGGCTGATCAAGGAAACCGACGCCCTGCCCGGTGTGCTGCATGAGGCGTTCCATGTCGCCACCCAAGGCCGCCCCGGACCGGTGCTCGTGGACATTCCCAAGGACGTGCAATTTGCCACCGGCACCTATGTCGGCCCAAAGCCATCGGTGTCTCATTACCAGCCCAAGGTCAAAGGGGATATGGAGGAGATCGTCGAATTGGTCGCCGCCATGGAAAAGGCAAAGCGGCCGATCTTTTACACTGGCGGCGGCGTCATCAATTCCGGCTCTGCGGCCAGCCAGCTGTTGCGCGAATTGGTCAAGGCCACCGGCTTTCCGATCACTTCGACGCTCATGGGGCTTGGCTCCTATCCGGCTTCGGGTGAAAACTGGTTGGGCATGCTCGGGATGCACGGGCTTTATCAGGCCAATATGGCGATGCATGATTGCGATCTGATGATCAATATCGGCGCGCGGTTTGACGACCGCATCACCGGACGTATTGACGCCTTCAGTCCGAAATCGACCAAAGCCCACATCGATATTGATCCCTCCTCAATCAACAAGGTGATCAAGGCCGATATTCCGATAGTCGGTGATGTCGGGCGTGTGCTTGAGGATATCCTTAAGGTGTGGAAGTCACGCGGGCGCAAGACCAACTCCGAAGGATTGGCCAAATGGTGGCGCCAGATCGAGGAATGGAAGGCCATTGATTGCCTGAAATTCACCCAGACCGGCAAGATCATCAAACCACAATATGCTCTGGCGCGTCTTGAAGAATTGACCAAGAAGCATGACCGTTACATCTGTACCGAAGTCGGCCAGCATCAAATGTGGGCGGCGCAGTACCTTGGGTTCGAGGGCCCAAATCGTTGGATGACATCGGGGGGCTTGGGCACCATGGGGTATGGGTTTCCTGCCTCAATCGGCGTGCAGATGGCACACCCTGACGCTCTCGTGATCAACGTGGCGGGTGAGGCAAGCTGGCTGATGAATATGCAGGAAATGGGCACGGCCGTGCAATATAACCTGCCCGTCAAGCAATTCATCCTGAACAACGAACGCCTCGGCATGGTACGTCAGTGGCAGGAATTGCTGCACGGTGAGCGCTATTCGCAAAGCTGGTCCGAAGCCCTGCCCGATTTCGTGAAACTGGCCGAAGCCTTTGGGGCCAAGGGTATCCTGTGTTCGGATCCCGATACGCTGGATGATGCGATCATGGAGATGATCACGCATGACGGGCCGGTGATCTTTGACTGTCTGGTGGCCAAGCATGAGAACTGCTTCCCGATGATCCCATCGGGCAAGGCGCATAATGAAATGCTGCTGGGTGAAGCGGATACGCAGGGCGTGATCGACAGCAAGGGGAGTGTGTTGGTGTGACATGGAACAAGGTGTAGAATCAATCATCGCCTTAGCTCTATTCGCTATCATAGCTTTGGCTGCGTGGGGTTACCAGAACGCGAGACTGCAAAATGCAGAAGACTTCTCAGTTGTTTATACCAACCAACTGCCAGGTATGATTGCACTATCGTCAGGACCTGTGCACTGTATTCTCATCCGGCAATCCGGCAATCTATATAGAGATTTAGGTGCATTTGACGGCTGGAGTTCTGCACTCGTCGAGGTATCAAAGTCATTCAACCGTGCAAAAATTGACAGCGTTATGGTCCGCCAGAATAACGAAGACACCTTCGATGTTTTGCGTACTTTCCACAGCCACGGTGGCAAAGCCGAAGGAAAGAAACTCGGTGGCGCTGTGATAAGGCGTTTATAAAAGGAAGTCATATGTCCCCCCTAAAAATCAAAAAAGGCGCGACCAGCCATTCCGCCTATAACCTAAGACCAACGTTTTCGGATGTGATCGAACGCCATACGCTTGCCGTTCTTGTTGAAAACGAACCGGGCGTGCTGGCGCGGGTCATCGGGCTCTTTGCCGGGCGCGGGTATAACATCGACAGCCTGACGGTGGCGGAGGTCGATCACACCGGTCATCTGAGCCGGATTACCATCGTCACATCCGGCACGCCGCAAGTGATTGAGCAGATCAAAGCGCAGTTGGGCCGTATCGTGACCGTGCATGCCGTGCATGATCTGACCGTTGAGGGCGCGTCGGTTGAACGTGAATTGGCGATGTTCAAGGTGGTCGGCACGGGCGATAAACGTGTTGAAGCCCTGCGCCTGGCGGATATTTTCCGCGCCAGTGTCGTGGATAGCACTCTGGAAAGTTTCGTGTTCGAGATTACCGGCGCGCCTGACAAAATCGACGCTTTCGCGGATCTTATGCGCCCGCTTGGGCTGACAGATGTCGCCCGTACCGGCGTCGCTGCGCTGTCGCGTGGTGAATAACGCTCAGGCTTTCGACGCGATCTGAATGTCGTCACGCGCTTTATCATCGACACGTGCCCTAAAGGGAATAATCTGAGCGGTCCGGGTCGGTGCATCCACGTAGTGTGCCTGCTCGCGCAGCGCTTCAGGCAGACCCGCGCCCGCGCGCTCGACAACCAGGCGGGGATTGCGCGCGCGGCGCATGGTTTGATGAATCTCCATCTCGAACTGCACAACATCGCCGGCATCAAAGAATGCATCTGCGGCAAAGATGTCATCCTTGGAGGTCAGAAAAGCCAGATCGCCCTGATCCTCGCACCAGATGACCGCTTTGCGATCCGACACGTCACTCCACAAAACAACCCCTATCATCACTTCTTCCAATCTTCTGCTCTGCTTTTTCTATTTGGATTAAGTCGACCCTCCCAACATGAGTACCAACAAGTTAACTAACGAACACGTGACAAAAACGGGACCGAGCGCTTGGAATTTGTGGCATTCTGCCGTAAGCCTGACACAAATACGATCTATCAGTGACTCTACTTGGCGTCAGTTTGACCCGATGAAATCAAATCTATTGGCTAAAACGCGCCATACGACGTAGTATGGTGCTGTTGCGACCAGACAAAGGAACGATCATGCCTTTGAACGCCCGTACCCCAGCGGAGCTGCGCAATATGTTTGGTGCGAATCTGCATCGTCTATGCGCCAAATACCCGTCGATTTCGGCGCTCTCCAGGGATCTGGGGATCAACAGAACTCAATTCAATCGGTATCTGAACGGCGAGAGCTTTCCACGCCCGGACGTCTTGGCGCGGATCTGTGATTTCTTTTCTGTCGATGCGCGTATCCTGCTCGAACCGATTGATCAAGTTGCGCGCGACTTTAGTCCGGCCTCAAATGAATACCTGCGCGAGTTTACCGGACCGATGACGCAAACGATCCCGGAAGACAGCCTGCCAAGCGGGTTTTACCAGTTCACGCGGCGCAGTTTCATGAAAGACGATCTATACGTGCGCGGCATCATACAGATCAAACGACAAGGCGAGCACACCTTCCTGCGTGGATTTGAGCCGAAAAACGCAATGGCCATGCAAGGCATTCCCGCGGCACCGAAATCGCGCGAATATCGCGGTTTTATCACGGCCATCGAGGACGGGGTCGTCGCCACCGTCAGCCGCCGCAATGGTATGTCCATTTCGTTCAATTATCTGAGCCGCGTGACCTCTTTTCAAAACAACTTCTGGGCCGGGTTCTGTGCGCGCCCCGTGAGAGAGAATGCCTCTACCAATCGCATGGCGCGTTTGGTATTTGAATTGCTTGGCACAAATCCGAAAAACGCTTTGGGGCCTGCACGCCAAGCTGGGTTTTGCGCTTTGGATGATCTGATGCCTTTTCACCAGACATTGCTGCAACCGCATGAACCTTTTCGCTGACCTGTCCCGCAGGACAGCGATGTCGCCTTGAGAAAACTCCCGTCGTTTTGAGAACTGCAAGGAGCCGCGACCGGCCTATGCTCTTGCCATGATGCAGGAGAGTTGTAATGCCTCAGACCCCAACCGATCTGTCCCAAGTTCGCCGCCCCATTGCAGTGGCAAATGGTCTGCCAAACGCCCATTATATCGACCCCGAAATCTATGCCGAAGAAAAAAACGCTTTGTTGGTGGACGGCTGGGCCGGGCTGGCCGTCGCGGCGGATGCTGCGGAAATCGGCGATGCCATGCCGCTGGAATTCCTTGGGATGCCGTTGCTGCTTGTCAGGGATCGCGCCAACCGGTTGCGCGTTTTTCAGAACATCTGTCGCCATCGCGGTATGATACTGGTGTCAGAACCGCGCCGGATCGAGGGGGCCATCCGCTGCCCCTATCACAGTTGGTGCTATTCCACAGAGGGCAAACTGGTGAGCACCCCGCATGTGGGGGGGCCGGGACAGAACAAACATGACGGTATTGATCGCGCGCTTTTGGGACTTCTCGAGGTGCGCTCCCACATCTGGATGGGGGTCATATGGGTCAATCTTTCCAGCACAGCCCCGAGCTTTGACGTCGCGCATGCCGAACTCCTCGAACGCTGGGCAGAATTTGACAAACCGTTGTTTCATGGCGGTGCCGAGAGCCAATTCAAGCTGGATGTGAACTGCAATTGGAAACTGGCGGTGGAAAATTATTGCGAAAGCTACCACTTGCCTTGGATACATCCGGGCTTGAACAGCTACTCCAGGTTGGAAGATCATTACCACATCGAAAGCCCCGGATTATTTTCAGGACAAGGCACGTTGGTCTATCGCCAAATCACGGGCGATGACGGGTCTGTTTTTCCGGATTTTGACGGATTGAGCGTAAAATGGGATACTGCCGCAGAGTATATTACGGGTTTTCCCAATGTGTTGCTGGGCGTGCACCGCGATCACACCTTCGCGATCATCCTGGAGCCGCAAGGGCCTGAAAAAACCCGCGAACATGTCCATATTTTCTATACCACACCCGATACGGACCCCGTCCTGCGTGAAAAGAACGCAAAGCTTTGGAAAGATGTTTTTCTCGAGGATATTTTTGTCGTCGAAGGCATGCAGCGCGGACGCCATGCCCATTCATTTGACGGTGGACGATTTTCGCCGGCCATGGACGGGCCGACGCATCTCTTTCACGACTGGGTGGCCGGGCGGGTCGATGCCCATCGCCACGCGGCGGATGCGGCGGAATGAGCGCATTGGATGACCGCCTCATTCTGGCGCATGAAGCGCAGGATGGACGGGCATTGGTCGATCTTTATACCGAAGCCGCGCAGCTTGCCGAGGAGGAGGATGCACGGGCGTTTTATCTGACGCATGCTTTTGTGTTCGCCCTGGAGCAAGGCGCGCCGCAAGTGGCTCAATTGCGCCAACAGTTGATCGAAATGGGCCGCGAAACGCCGGTTTAGGGCGTGTCAGCCAGCAGACGGTAGAGATGCCAAGAGGCATGCCCCAACCATGGCAGCACCAACCACAGACCCAGAAACCAAGGCACGATCGCGGCGAAACTCAGAACCGCGATGAGCAGACCCCAACAGATCATCACCGCCGGGGATTTCTTGAGCGCTCCGAAGCTCGTGATCATCGCGGTAATGAAATCAATTTCACGATCCAGCAGAAGCGGCAGGCCGATGACCGACATCGCATAGATCAAAAGCGCGAATACAGCGCCCACGAGCGTGCCGAACGCCAGCATCGACAGCCCATTGAAGGTCAGGAAAACCTCAAACGAACTCGATATGTTGGTCATCGTCGACAGGCCCAGGAAAAGCGCAAAGATCATATGTCCCAGAAAAAACCAGAACATGAAGATCACCACCATCATCGTACAAAGCGAGGGCAATTGGCGCAGCCGTTGATGCCATATCACGCCGAATATCGCCACGGCATTGACCGGCAGGTCGTTTTCCAACCGGCGCGATACCTCATAAAGACCAACCGCCGCAAAAGGCCCCAGCAATGGAAAGCCGATGGCCGCCAGCACCAGCCAGAACGTATGTCCTGTCGCCGCTGTGACCAGCGCCATCACCCAGCCCACCGCAATATAGAATGTCGCAAAAACCAGACCGTAAAACGGGCGGGCACGAAAATCCTGTGCGCCACGGCCGAGAGCGATTTTGAGGTCTGAAAACCGCGCAGGGCGCAGAGGCGGCGCGCCGATCTGTGGCTCTGTGCTGGCTGTCGTCGTCATCTGTGCCCCTCCCCTTATTGCCGCTCTATCATAGCAGGGTTTTTTTGCGGCCAGCCAGTGGCTTCGTGCCATTTCTGCGCAATTTGCAGAAGATGCCCGTCGCTTCCGGGGCGGCCCATCAATTGCAACCCCATCGGCAAACCTTGCGCACCAAAGCCGATGGGCACATTAACCACCGGCAATCCGATCAGGCTGGCCGGAACCACAACCTGCATCCAGCGGTGATAGATATCCATCTGAACGCGCGCAATTTCGGTGGGGTGTTCCAGCGCGATATCGAACGGCCAGAGCTGCGCAGACGGCAGAGCCAGCACATCAAAACGCTCCAACAGCTTGGCGGCACAACGAAACCAGTCCGACCGCGTTTCACTGGCACCGTGGATGGTTAGCCCGGACATGTTACGGCCCCGCGCGATCTCCCAGATCATCGATTGTTTCAACAAGGCGCGCTTGACCGGATCGTCGTATTCCGCCCGCCTGGCCATCGCCACACGATAGGAGCGCAAATCAATCCAGCTTTGCCACATCGCATCCGCGCTGAACGGGGCCACCAGCGGATCAACGCTCCAGCCCCTCTGTTGCATCTGTGACAGCGCCGCCTCACAAAGCGCCAGAACGCCCGGCTCCATCGGGAAGGCCCCGCCCCAATCCCCCAGCCACGCGATCTCTGGCACCCCAGGCAAGGCATCAATCTGTGGCAGGGTCGGCGCAATCTGCCGGCAAAATGGCACACGCGGATCGGGCCCCGCCATCGTATCAAGCAATGCGGCAAGGTCGCCGGGCGTGCGCGCCATCGGGCCTTCGGTGGCGAGCATGTCCATAAACGCCTCGCCCTCGGGGTGGGCGGGCACAACACCCCAGGTTGGGCGCATGCCATAAACGTTGTTCCACCCGGCCGGATTGCGCAATGAGCCCATCATGTCCGACCCATCGGCCACGCAGAGCATCCCCGTCGCCAGCGCCACCGCCGCACCGCCCGACGACCCGCCCGCGGATTTCGAAGGGTCATAAGGGTTGGCCGTCGCGCCATGCACCGGGTTAAAGGTATGGCTGCCCAGACCGAATTCAGGCGTGTTGGTCTTGCCGATCACAATGGCCCCGGCGCCACGGAGCCGTGCCACCATCAGATCGTCCTGTGCGGCCATTTTTCCGGCGAAAATCGGTGATCCTTTGGAGGTCGGAAAACCGCGCGCATTGGCCAAATCCTTGATCGCAATGGGAATACCATGCAGCCACCCGTTGCGATTTGACTGATCGCACGCGCGCGCTTCATCCATCAGCGCCGCGTGCGATTTCATCGAGACAATGGCGTTTACCTTTGGATTTACCGCGTCGATTCGCGCCAATGTTGCGCTCATGAGATCTTGCGCGCTGATATCACCCGCCGCCAAGGCATTTGAGAGCGCCAGTGCGGATCTACGCGCAAGCTCCATGCTCAGCCGCTTTGCGCTTCGGCCCGGCTCTTGCCGGACACATCCATCGCCAGGGTCGCGCCCATCAACCCGTCCAGATCCCCATCAAGAACCCCCTTGGTATCGGAGGTTTCATAGTTGGTGCGCAGGTCCTTGACCATCTGATAGGGTTGCAAGACATAGGATCGGATCTGGTTGCCCCAGCCCGCATCGCCCTTGTTTTCATGCGCCTCATTGATGGCGGCATTGCGACGGTCCAACTCCATCTGATAAAGCCTTGATTTTAAAGCCTTCATCGCGATATCACGGTTCTGGTGCTGGGATTTTTCGGAACTGGTCACGACAATGCCGGTGGGCGCATGGGTGATGCGCACGGCGGAATCTGTGGTGTTCACATGCTGCCCACCTGCGCCCGATGAACGATAGGTATCAATGCGGATATCTGAGGGGTTCACCTCAATGTCGATATTGTCATCCACAACCGGATAGACCCAGACCGACGTGAAGGACGTGTGCCGCTTAGCCGCTGAATCAAACGGCGAGATGCGCACCAACCGGTGCACGCCGCTCTCCGATTTCAGCCAGCCATAGGCGTTCAGACCAGTGATCTTGTAGACAGCGGATTTGATGCCCGCCTCCTCGCCAGCACTCTCGGCCTGCAGTTCGACCTTATAGCCCTTCTTCTCTGCCCAACGGACATACATCCGCGCCAGCATCGAGGCCCAGTCACAGCTTTCCGTGCCGCCTGCCCCGGCGTTGACCTCAAGGAATGTATCATTGCCATCGGCCTCGCCGTCCAGCAGCGCCTCAAGCTCTTTCTTGGCCGCGGTGGTCTCCAGCGCCTTCAGTGCCGCTTCGGCATCCGCGACGACCTCATCGTCCTCTTCCATCTCGCCCAATTCGATCAACTCGACATTGTCGGCAAGGTCCTGCTTGATCCCCTCATAGGTCGCAATCGCATCCACCAGGGCTTGCCGGTCGCGCATCAATTTCTGCGCCGCATCCGGATCATCCCAAAGCGTGGGGTCCTCGACACGCGCGTTGAACTCCTCCAGCCGAAAGCCGGCGGTCTCCACATCCAACCGCTGAGCGAGCAGGTTCAGGGATTTTTCGATCTTCTCAACGGTATTTTGTGCGTCAGCGCGCATGAAACTGGCCTTTGGCGTTGGGTTTGAACGGTGTGATAAACCAGCGCCCTGCCAGCGGCAAGGGAACCTGCACGCAAGCCGCGTTAATAAAGCCCGCCAGAACTCAACGTCCCGAAATCAGCCTTGGGCCCCACGGTCGTGGTTTCACCGGTCGAGGTGGTCACTTGCTGTTGCTGCTGGCCAACCTCTTCGAACAGCGGCAGGTTCTGGCCCATCGCAAAGCCCCCATCATAGGTGATCCCGAATATCGGCTGTTCCCCCTCGCGGAAATACTCGGCCACGACAGTTTCGCCGGTCGCATCATCCCCCAGACGCGCGCCGGTAAAGCGGTCGATCTTGATGAAACGCCCGCCCGGTGGCACCTCGAAGGGACCACCGCCGTATTTCTTGGTCGCCTCTTCCATGAACCGCTGGAAGACGGGACCACACATGCCGCCCCCTGAGGCCCCACGACCCATTGCACGCGGCTGGTCATACCCGATATAACACCCCGCCACGATGTTGCTGGTGAAGCCGATGAACCACACGTCCTTGGCCTCATTGGTGGTACCGGTTTTACCCGCCGTGGGCACCGGCAGGTTCACCGTGCGGCTCGCCGTGCCGCGCTCGACCACGCCGCGCATCATCGAGGTCAATTGATAGGCGGTAATCGGATCCATCACCCGCTCGCGGTTCGAAATGATCTTGGGCGGGAGGCCCGCATCCAGACTGGCCAATTCGCAGTCATAACATTGGCGCTCATCATGTCGGTAAATGGTCTTGCCATATCGGTCCTGCACGCGGTCCACCAATGTCGGACGCACGCGCTCGCCGCCATTGGCAAACATCGCATAGGCCGCAACCATTTGATAAAGCGTGGTTTCCTCAGACCCCAGGGAGTTGGCCAGAAATGTCCCCATGTTGTCATAGACGCCAAATCGTTCGGCATAATCGGCAACAACATCCATCCCGATTTCCTGCGCCAGCCGGATCGTCATCAGGTTGCGTGAGCGTTCAATACCCGTGCGCAGCGGCGTCGGGCCATAAAACTCACGTGATGAATTTCGCGGGCGCCACAGGCCCTGCGGCGTGTTGATTTCAATCGGGGCGTCCACCACGATGGTGGCGGGGGAATAACCGCTGTCCAATGCGGCCGCGTAGACAAAGGGTTTGAAACTGGAGCCGGGTTGGCGTTTGGCCTGAGTGGCGCGATTGAACACGCTGGCCTGATAGGAAAAGCCCCCCTGCATCGAAATCACCCGCCCGGTGTTCACATCCATCGCAACAAAGCCGCCCTGCACCGCAGGCACCTGTCGCAGCGTCCAGCGCACGAAGGTGCCATCCTCATCGGAGGTCATGGCGCGCACATGGACCACGTCGCCCACCTCCAGAAGATCACCGGCAACCGATGCCTTGCCCCCCGTGGTGCCATCCTCGGACCGCTTTCGCGCCCAGGTGACGTCCCTGGCAGTGATGAAATGACCATCTGCGTCTTCGGCCACACCCTCTATGCCGATGCGCGCATCATTGCTGCCGACCGATAGAACGACAGCGGGATACCAAGGCCCGTTCAGCTCGATATCGCGCGCCATTTTCGTTGCAAGCAATGCAGCGCGCCATTTTTCTTCGCTGTCTAGCTCAGCCGGATCAATCTTGATCCGGGCTTCGCGCCAAATGCCCCGTCCCCGATCATATTCCTCAAGCCCGCGACGCAGAGACTGCGCGGCTATGGGCTGCATTTCCTGATCAATGGTGGCGCGAACGGTCAACCCCCCGGTGAAAAACTCGCCCTCACCGAAGTTTTCCGTCAGCTGGCGACGAATTTCATCGGTAAAATAGTCACGCGGGGGCAGTTCGTCCTTGAAGCTCTCGAAATCACCGTTCTGAACCGAGCGCAACGGCGCGTTCAACTCTGTAAGCAAAGCCTCCTGCGTGATGTATCCGTTCTCCATCATCTCTTTCAGAACGAAGTTACGACGCGCCAGCAGCCGGTCTTTCTGGCGCACCGGATGATAATCGCTTGGCGCTTTTGGCAGCGAGGCCAGAAACGCCGCCTCATGCGGGGCGAGGTCCGCAAGCGGTTTATTGAAGTAAGTCTGCGAGGCCGCCGCCACGCCATAGGAATTCTGCCCCAGGAAAATTTCGTTCAGGTAGAGTTCGAGGATGCGCTCTTTGCTAAGCGTCTGCTCAAGACGGGACGCAAGGATGATTTCCTTGATCTTGCGCTCGGCCTGACGATCGCCGGAAAGCAGAAAGTTTTTCATCACCTGTTGCGTGATCGTCGAGGCCCCGCGCACGTCCTGCCCACGCGATTTCACCGCATCAAAAGCCGCCGCCCCGATGCCGCGAAGATCATACCCTTCGTGGATATAGAAATTCTTGTCTTCAGCCGAAATAAACGCCTGTTTGATCAGATCGGGTATGGTTTCTGCCGCGGCAAAAAGACGCCGTTCCTTGGCGAATTCATCAATGATCTGACCCTGACCGGAATAAATCCGGCTTATGGTCGGTGGCGAATATTGCGCCAATGACTCGTGGCTGGGCAGATCGCGACCATACATCCACAACACCGCGCCCACGGTCAGGGCAACCATGCCGATGGCCATGGTGACAGTGGTGAAAATGCCACCGAAAAAAGACAATATGAATCTGAACACGCGCGATCGGCCTTTTGATTTGCTTGTCTTTATATAGGTAGTGCGGCGCGCGGCGTCAAAACACGAAACCTTACCGAAGACGGCATCACCGGCTGCTCTTTGCCGCTTTTGCCTTATTGTCGTACCAGCGGCCGTTTTGCGGCATCCCCATCACGCCACGTCATGATCGCATGTACCATGCCACCGGTCATTCTGGCCCTCCAGGTCGGGTCGCGCAGGTTGGCAAGATCGCGCGCGCTGGACAAAAATCCGACCTCGACCAGCACCGACGGGATATCCGCCGATTTCAAAACGGAGAACCCCGCATTGCGCAGCGGGCGGCGGTTCATCGGTCCGCCCGCCTGTGTCATGCCCTTGACCAGCGCAGCGGCAAGCGCCTCTGAACGCGGTTCGGTTTCCTGGCGTGCCAGGTCCAGCAAGACACTGGCCACCTCGTCATCCGACCCGGTCAGATCCGTCCCCGCAATGATATCAGCCCGGCTGTGGCGGGCGGCCAGATGCGCCGTGGCTTTATCGCTCGCCGCTTCCGAGAGCACATAAACCGTCGCGCCCTGCGCACCGCCCTCGCTCAACGCATCCGCATGCAGCGAGATGAAAACATCCGCTCCCGCACGGTGGGCAATGGCCACACGCCCTTCCAGTGACACAAAAACATCCGCCTCCCGGGTCAATACGACATCGGACACACCCGAGCGCAGCAAAGCCTCCCGCAGCTCAAAAGCCAGCATCAGCATCAGCTCTTTTTCGTTGACGTTTTCACGCTCAGCGCCAGGATCAACACCCCCATGTCCGGGATCAATGGCAACCACAAACCGGTCATCCACCAGCGGTGCCGGCACCTGTTGCGGCTGCGGTTGCGGCCAGAGCGCATCTTGGGGCGCACCGGCGCGCGCCTGAAACGCATCGGGCTCGGTCGCCGCCATGGTAATGGACAAGACCGCGCGCCCCGTCGCCTCATTTAGGCGCATTGTGACCTCATCGGGCAGCATTGGACCCTCCAGATCGGCCACCAGACGCGACCATCCGGGCTGGAAATTCCCGAAACGTAGATTGCTCAAAGCGTCCGTTCCGGCCAAAAGGTCCGCCGCGCGCAGGCCGGACCAGTCGACAGTGCGAAAATCAAGCACCAGCCGTGGTGGATTCGCCAGCGTGAACACCCGAAACGGCACGCCCTGGCTGAGGTGCAATTCAATATCGGTCTTGCCAAACCAACGGTCTTTGATTCTGCTTTGATCCGCATCCACACGCGCCGTGGCAGTCATCTCCTGTGCGGATAGCGCAGATAGAGAGGCCAGGCCCATCCAGATGCAAGCGGTCAAAAAAGCGAGGTGCCGGATCATGTTCTGCTCTGCCGGTTATGGTTTTGCGCAGTGTAACGCAGGCATAGGCGCAAGGGGAACACCTGATCAACGCGCGTTCATGAAATCCTTGAGCCGCGCAAGACCCTCGGTAATATCTGCCGTGCTGCGCGCGTAAGAAAACCGCAAGGTCGTATGACCGCGCACGGGGTCAAAATCCAGACCCGGCGTCACGGCGACACCCGCCACTTGCAGGATTTCATCCGCAAAGGCACGGCTGTCCGCAGTCAGATCGGACACATCCGCATAAACATAAAACGCGCCATCGGGCGGCGCGATCTTGGTGAACCCCGCTTGCGGCAGGCCTTGCAGCATCAGCGCGCGATTGGCGCGATAGACATCCATGTTACGCTGCAATTCATCCGTGGCATCCATCGCCGCAAGGGCCGCGACCTGGCTGGCGTGCGGTGCACAAATGAACATGTTCTGGGCGATCCGCTCCACAATCCGCACATGATCTTTGGGCACCACCATCCAGCCGACACGCCAGCCGGTCATGGAAAAATACTTGGAAAACGAATTGATCACATAGGTTTCATCAGTGATCTGCAAAGCGGTCACGGCTTTGGCTCCATATTCGATGCCATGATAGATTTCGTCAGAAATGAACGCGGCCCCTTGCGCCTGTGTCGCCTCGATCAGAGCGCGCATCGCCGTGACATCCAGCATGGTCCCCGTGGGGTTCGCCGGTGAGGCCACCAGCAAACCGGCCAGATCCATACCGGCAAAATCAGACGGCACCGGTTGATAACGATTCTCCAGCGCGGTCGGCAAATCCACCGGTTGCAGGTCGAGCGCGCGCAATATCTGGCGATAACTCGGATAGCCCGGCGCACCGATGCCGACCCGATCACCGGTGTCAAACAGCGCGGTGAACGCCAAAAGGAACCCGCCCGACGATCCCGGCGTGATCACAACCCGGCTGGGGTCCAGGTCGACATCATACCAATCACCATACATCCGTGCGATCCGCGCCCGCAATTCAGGCAAGCCCAGGGCCACCGTGTACCCCAATGGACCCGCCGCCATTGCTCGGGTTAACGCTTTGCTCGCCGCGCGCGGCGCGCCGGTTCCGGGCTGCCCAACCTCCATATAGATCACCTGCCGACCCGTCGCCTCCAAAGCGCGCGCGGCCTCCATCACATCCATCACAATGAAGGGATCAACCACAGACCGCCTTGAACTACGCATAAAATCACTCCACGCTAGGTTTCATGATGTTTCACCTGTTCTGTCGCGCAACGTCAATCCCGGCGTTTCTGATCTGGCTGATGGCGGCCCCCTTGCAGGCACAGGGGTTGTTGCGCGATGCCGACCTTGAATATGGGCTCAAACAGCTTGCAGCACCGGTTTTGAGCGCAGCCGGTCTGAGCCCCGCACGAGTGAAAATTCTGGTGGTCAATGAAAGCTCGCTGAATGCCTTTGTGGTCAGCAATGACGCGATCTATATCCATTATGGGCTGATCAACCGCCTGGAGACCGCCGGCATGTTGCAGGCCGTGATCGCCCATGAGGCCGCTCATATCGCCAATGGGCACCTCACGCGGCGCATGACTAACCTGGCCAGTACCCGCACCGCTTCCGGTCTTGGCCTTGCGCTTGCCGCCGCCGCCGCCGTCGCGGGTGCCGGAAGTGCGGCCGGGGGTATTGCAATCGGTACGCAAAGCTCCGCGCAGGCGCGATTTTTCAAACACACCAGAGCCGAAGAGGCCTCTGCGGACCAATCTGGCATCCGGTTCATGAAATCGGGTGGCATTGACCCCAAGGGTATGCTGGATGTTTTATCGATTTTCAGAGGTCAGGAAGTTTTGGCCGAAACGCGCCAGGACCCCTATCTGCGCAGCCACCCCTTTTCGCGCGACCGGCTGCGCGCGGTTGAAGGCTTCGTTTCAGCTTATGGCAATATCACGGCGGAAAATCCAAACCACGCCTATTGGTTCGAGCGCATTAAGGGCAAGCTGAGCGCCTATACGCGCGCGCCAAAATGGACGCTGGGGCGTCTTGAGCAAAGCCCCTATGCGGATGTGCGGTTGTTGCGCGAGGCCGTGGCCGAACACCGTCAGTCGCGTACCAAACAAGCCCTGCGTGCGATCGATGCCGCCATTGCGCTGCGCCCTGATGATCCGTTTTTACACGACCAACGCGGGCAAATCCTGATGGAAACGCGCAATTTTCAGGCAGCGGCGGCAGCATACGGGCGGGCCGTGCAGCTGGCCCCAAACGACGCCTTGGTCCTGTCGGGTTACGGGCAGGCCCTGCTTGCCATCAACGACATCAATAAAGCCAGGCAAGTGCTTGAAAAATCAAGATCAATTGATTTTCGAGATGGATCCATGTTACGGGATTTATCCATTGCTTACGCCAAATCAAACCAGACCGGCATGGCCTCTCTGGTCACGGCAGAGCGATACGCGCTGTCTGGCAGGATGGAAGATGCTGAAATCCACGCGAAACGCGCCTCGGGATTGCTGGACACCGGCACAACCTCTTGGCAACGCGCTCAGGATGTGTTGATTGCTGCTGAACGCGCAGAAAAACGGAGATGAACATGACGAATAAGAAAACCCTAACCGCCCTCCTCACTGCGTTCGCGCTTTCAAGCCCCGCGGCAGCGCTCGATTTAAACGCAATGTCCGACGAAGAACGCGCACTTTTCGGCGCAGAAGTGCGTAGTTTCCTGATGGAAAATCCCCAGGTGATCATGGAAGCCGTTCAGGCCCTTGAAGACCGGCAAGCCGACGCACAGGCACAGGCGGATTTCGAACTTGTGTCAGACAATAAGGAAGCCATTTTTGACGATGGGTTTTCCTTTGTCGGCGGCAACCCAGATGGCGACATCACCATCGTGGAGTTCATGGATTACCGTTGCGGCTATTGCAAACGCGCCTTTGGTGAAGTCGAGAAGCTTTTGGAATCAGACGGAAATATTCGTTTCATCGTCAAGGAATTTCCGATTCTAGGTGAGCAATCCGTCCTGGCGTCACGCTTTGTGATCGCGGCCAAACAAGTTGAAGGCATGCAAGCCTACAAATCATTGCATGACGCGCTCATGTCATACAATGGAGACATAACGCTAGCCGCGCTTCGGCGGTTGTCCTCGACGTTTGAGTTGGACACGGACGCGATTGAGGCCCGAATGAATGACGATACGGTGACTCAGGAAATATCCCAAACCCGCGCGCTAGCACAGCAACTGCGCATCACGGGCACGCCAACGTTTGTTGTGCATGACGAAATGCTGCGGGGCTATTTGCCCTATGATCAGATGCGCGCCATTCTGGAAGAAAAGCGCGATCTTTAACCATAAGGCTCAAAGGGTTAGGGATATCTATTCGGCCGCGTCAGCGACGGCAGCTTCCGCATCAAGTTCAGCTGCTTTTTTCTCCACCTGTTCGACGATATGCTCAACCATCGCGTCATTGTCGAGCTTGTGGCTTTGCTTGCCCGCAAGGTAGACCATTCCGGAACCGGCACCGCCGCCCGTGAATCCCACATCCGTCATCAAGGCCTCACCCGGTCCATTGACCACGCAGCCAATGATACTGAGGCTCATAGGTGTTTTGATGTGTTCGAGCCGCTTTTCCAGGGTTTCCACAGTCTTGATCACGTCAAAACCTTGTCGGGCACAGCTGGGACAACTGATAATATTTACCCCCCGGTGCCGCAGCCCCAGAGATTTGAGAATCTCATAGCCGACCTTCACTTCTTCTACCGGATCCGCCGACAGGCTGACGCGGATCGTGTCGCCAATACCCACCCACAAAAGATTGCCAAGCCCAATCGCGGACTTGATCGTCCCAGAGGTCAGCCCCCCTGCTTCGGTAATGCCCAGGTGGATCGGCGCATCTGTTGCATCGGCCAATTGCTGATAGGCGGCGGCTGCCATGAACACATCCGACGCCTTACAGCTTATTTTAAACTCATGAAAATCATTGTCTTGGAGAATTTTGATGTGGTCAAGACCGGACTCAACCATCGCATCCGGACAGGGTTCGCCGTATTTATCCAACAGGTGCTTTTCCAAACTGCCTGCATTTACACCGATGCGCATCGAACAATTGTGATCGCGGGCGGCTTTAATCACCTCTTTCACGCGTTTTTCATCACCGATGTTACCGGGATTGATTCTCAGGCAGGCCGCACCCGCCTCGGCGGCCTCAATGCCGCGTTTGTAGTGAAAATGAATATCAGCAACAATCGGGACAGGGACCTCGCGCACAATTTCCCGCAAAGCCTTCGATGATCCCTGATCAGGCACCGAAACACGCACGATATCTACGCCTGCATCCACAGCCGCCATAATTTGGGAAATGGTGCCTTTGACATCAGTGGTCAGCGTGTTCGTCATCGTCTGAACCGTAATCGGCGCATCGCCCCCAACAGGAACAGCACCCACCATGATCTGACGGGATTTACGGCGATAGATATTGCGCCAAGGGCGAATGTGATTCAACGACATGCTGATGTCCTCTGCGTGATACTACTGTATCACAAACTAGACAGTCATGCCGACGCTCGCAATGGGCGGTTTCAGTAGAAACCGCGATTATTCAAGGGAGGGTTCCGGTATGGTCTGCAACTCGACAACCATTGTGGCCAGCGCTTCATCCGCGGCGAGATCCGCAACTGCAAAGCGCGATTTCAGACCGCTGGCTTCCAACGGTAAGTTGGATGTAACCGTTCCAGTTTCACCAACCGGCCCATAGTAATCGCCACTCAACGAAAAATAGATCGCACCACTCTCGCCCGTTCGCAAGGTCGGGGGCACTTCACTTGCGGGGGCATCCCAGGTTTCACCAGGTTCCATAATCGTTTCAAATATGACAGTTCCATCAGCAGCGCTCACCCGCACCCAGGAGGGACGAACAGCCACCATGCGAAGCGCCGGCTGCGGTTTTTCCACCACTTGTGGAACGGAGGGAAGCGGTATCAGGCTGGCAGAAATCGCAGCATCAATTGAGCCCGCCAACGACTGTGTCTGAGGTGGGGCGTCTTGCGCAACACTGGTGAAATTCCCAATCGTGCGCGGATCAATGGTCGATATCGGTGCATCACGCGCAATGAGAACCGGCACATCAAGCGCCTGTGGCCTATAAAGCTGATCCAGCGCCTCAACCCTCGGCTGGTCCATCACGCCTGGTGTCAGTGTGCTCGCCGTTGCATCCGGCGCAGCAGATAGGACACCGTCCAAAGGATCAAGATCAGAGAGGACGATAGGCGTCTGCTCAACAGGTGCAACTTGAACCCGCTGGACTTCCTGAAGGACAGAATAACCGCCAAACCCAATCGCGGAAATCAACGCAACCAATACCAAAGAGGACCCGATGGCGCTGGCATCAATTCCGGAAAAAAATCCATCCCCAACCGGCGTAAAGGGTGTTTTGGACCGGCTGAACATATCCGCTTCACTTGACGCCTGCGAACGCTTTCCCAGAGGCGATTTTTTGACAACTGAGGCCTTGGACGACATCCCATGCGCGACGGTAAAACCGCTCTCTTCGCAGAATGTCTCGAAGGCCTTATCGGGGTTCATCCCGAGGTAGCGCGCATAGGAGCGCACATAACCGGCTATAAAACCCGGTGTATCAAATGCATCAGGGTCGCAGTTTTCGATCGCAGCAATATAAGATGCCTTGATGCGTAATTCCCGCTGCACATCCAAAAGCGACTTGCCGATAGTGGCGCGCTCCCCGCGCATCACATCGCCAAGGCGCAATTCGAAATCATCAAACGCTTTGCGTTCGAGATCTTCCTGAACACTCTTGGAGTGCTTGCGCCCAATCATAGCCCTGCCCCGATCCTGTATAGCTGCCTGACATCTGTGCCAGGCTTCAAACCGTCCTCACGATTCGTACCTGACTTGTTGTTTATGCTAGGTTAACACAAGGCAACTGGATTCTCATACTGCTGTTTATCAGCCCGCAGCTTCGGCGCGATTCAGCGCACAATGGGACCACAAACTATCCATGGCGTGTACCAGCGCATCCATTTCATCCGGCCCGTGTACGGGCGATGGGGTAAAGCGCAACCGTTCCGTTCCCCTTGGCACGGTCGGGAAATTAATCGGCTGCGCATAAATGCCATGCTCTTCTAGCAGCATGTCGCTGAGCTTCTTGGTGTGCACCGGATCGCCCACCATGACCGGCACGATATGGCTTCCATGATCGATGATGGGGAGCCCCAATCCTTTGAGGCGCAGCTTCAGCGCCCGTGCTTGCTCCTGATGTGCCCGCCGCAATTCTGGGGCGCGTTTGAGAAAGGTAACCGATGCAACAGCCCCCGCTGCAACTGCGGGTGGAAGCGAGGTCGTGAAGATGAATCCCGGCGCATAAGACCTTATGGCGTCACACATTTTTTCAGACGCTGCGATATATCCACCCATCACACCGTAAGCTTTAGCCAGGGTTCCGTTGATAATGTCGAGGCGGTGCATCAGACGGTCCCGCTCCGCGATTCCAGCACCGCGCGGACCATACATGCCAACCGCATGCACCTCGTCGATATAGGTCAGCGCGCCAAATTCATCTGCCAGATCACAGATGCCCTCGATGGGTCCAAAATCACCGTCCATGGAGTAGATCGATTCAAACGCGATCACTTTGGGCGCAGCGGGATCATCCGCCGCCAGCAATTCGCGCAGATGGTCCAGATCATTATGCCGAAAGATCCGTTTGGAACCGCCGTTGCGGCGCACCCCTTCGATCATCGAGGCGTGATTGAGCGCGTCAGAATAGATAATTAATCCAGGGAAAAGTTTAGGCAAAGTTGAAAGAGTGGCGTCATTTGCTATGTAGGCGGAGGTAAACAGCAGCGCTGATTCTTTGCCGTGAAGATCGGCAAGCTCGGCCTCCAGGCGTTTGTGATAAACAGTGGTGCCCGATATATTGCGCGTCCCGCCCGAACCGGCCCCCGTCGCATCCAGCGCCTCATGCATCGCCTCCAGCACAACCGGATGCTGTCCCATGCCCAGATAATCATTGCCACACCAGACCGTCACGTCCTGCGTGCTGCCGTCAGGGCGCGTGCGCGTTGCATGAGGGAATTGGCCTTTGTGCCGCTCGATGTCGATAAAGGTCCGGTAACGGCCCTCCTCATGCAAGCGCGCAAGGGCACGGTCCAACTGCTCGTTATAGCTCACCCGGTCTCTCCTTCACTCGATCCCGGGTACTCAGCACCGTTGGAATCCTTCTAAACTGAATATAGTCCCTAGCCTTAAGGTTCAATAACTTTAGGCTGCGCATCCTGTCGCATCTTTGACCTGTATCAAATCCATCCAGCGTTGGGGGGTCTGGCAATGGGGCCGTCAAACGATCTGTTGCGCGCTGGAAAGCTGGGCGCTGGACACCGGCGTGCACACTGATACGCTCGCACAGATACTCAGGAGTTTGCTATGTCGTTAAACGATGTTTTGTCCCGCATTGATGCGGATTTGCCCGACGCTACGGATCGGCTGATGGCCTTGCTGCGCATCCCCTCCATCTCGACGGACCCTGCTTTCAAAGACGCCTGTGATCGCGCGGCGGATTGGCTGGCGGCGGACCTCAATAGCCTTGGCATCGCAACGCAAAAGCGCCCAACCCCCGGCCACCCGATGGTTGTGGGGCATTTGGATGGTCCGGGGCCGCATTTGTTGTTTTATGGCCATTATGATGTGCAACCGGTTGATCCACTGGCGCTGTGGGACAACAACCCTTTTGATCCACAGATCGAGGAAACCGCCAAGGGCCGCGTCATTCGCGGGCGCGGCGCTTCGGATGACAAGGGCCAGTTGATGACCTTCATCGAGGCCTGCCGCGCGTGGAAAGCGGTGCATGGGTCCCTGCCATGCAAGCTGACGTTCTTTTTGGAAGGCGAAGAGGAAAGCGGCTCCCCGTCCCTCGTGCCGTTCATGCAGGAAAATGCCAAAGAACTGAAATCCGACATTGCGTTGATCTGCGACACGGGTCTGTTTGAAAGCAAGACACCTGCAATCGTGACCATGCTGCGCGGTCTGTTAGGAGAGGAAATCACGATCACCGGGCCGAATGTGGATTTGCATTCGGGGATGTATGGCGGTGTTGCGATCAACCCAATCCGGGTTTTGTCACGCGTCATCGCGGCGCTGCATGATGATCAGGGGCGCATCATGGTGCCGGGATTTTATGATGGCGTTGCGGAACTCTCCGATGAGATGGAGGCGCAGTGGCAGGGGTTGGCCTTTGATCATGCGGGATTTCTGGGAGATGTCGGGCTGTCACACCCGGCCGGAGAACAGGATCGCACGCCTCTGGAGATGATCTGGTCGCGCCCGACCTGTGAAGTCAACGGGATATGGGGTGGGTATACGGGCGATGGGTTCAAGACCGTCCTGCCCGCGCAGGCCCATGCCAAGGTCAGTTTCCGCCTCGTCGGGGATCAGGATCCGCTGGTGATCCGGGAGAATTTTCGCGCGATGGTGCGCGAGATGCTGCCACAGGATTGCGAAGTTAGCTTTGAAGGGCACGGTGCCAGCAAGGCCTCGATGACACAAACCGACGATCCGAGTTTTGAGGCGGCACGGCGCGCGTTGAGTGAGGAGTGGCAGGTCCCAGCGGCCTATGTTGGTTGTGGCGGGTCGATCCCGATTGCGGGGTTTTTCCAGGATATTCTGGGGACCACGCCGATGCTGGTAGGGTTTGGCAAGGATGATGATGCGATCCATTCGCCCAACGAGAAATATGACGTTGAGAGTTTTCACAAGGGCATCCGCAGTTGGGCGCGAATTCTGGCGGCACTTGCGACGTGAGGGCGGCACGGTGGCCTAAAGCCCACCTTACGGCCTGTGCATCGGATGGCTGATGCTTTCGCCAAAGCCTTTGCTCATGTGAACGGGCAACGGATTTGTTATGCTTGCATGGGATCAGGCCCACCTATTTTGCTGCTGCATGGTTTTCCGCAAACACATGTCTTGTGGCGTGAGGTCGGGGCCGCGTTGAGCGATCGATTCACCATCATCGCACCGGATTTGCGCGGCTATGGAGAGAGTTCCAAGCCCGAGGGGACGGAAAATTATAGTTTCCGCCACATGGCACGGGACCAATCGGCATTGATGACGCATTTGGGGTTTGCGCGGTTCCATGTTGCGGGACATGATCGCGGCGGTCGTGTGGCCCACCGCCTTGCGCTGGATGCGCCGGATCAGGTCTTGAGCCTGACCGTGATGGATATCGTCCCGACGCACCGGCTGCTGGCGGATCTCACCCGTGACGTCGCATCAGCCTATTACCATTGGTTTTTCCTGGCCCAACCCGCACCGTTTCCCGAAGCCATGATCGGCCATGACCCGGATCGATATTTCGAGAGCTGTTTGCTGGGTTGGGGAGCGGCCGAATTGTCGGATTTCGCGCCTCAGGCCCTCGCAGCCTATCGCACCGCCTGGCGCGATCCGGAGACCATACGCGGCATGTGCGCTGATTATCGCGCCGCGCTGCATTATGATTTCGAGCTGGACGCCGCCGATCTGGCGCGCAGGGTCAGCTGCCCGGCATTGGTTCTATATGGGGCGCAGGGCGCTATGGCACGTCATTACGATGTGCCGGAAACATGGCAGGATCGTCTTTCGAACATCCACGCGCAGGCCCTGCCAGGCGGGCATTTCTTCGTCGATCAATATCCGGCTGAAACCACGCAGGCCCTTGCTCGATTTCTGGAGCACGCAGAGGGCTGACAGGTCGTTTCCGTATTGGGTAGGCCTTTCCCTTTTAACAGAGTCCTCGGTGCGGGAAAACCGGTGCCTGCCGAGCGGCCTCGAGCGGATCGCCTGGTCAATGAGTTTTGAGCGTCGAAAATTACGGGGTCACGAATTTACCAGCTTTCAGGCGAAAATGCCCGGTAGTTTCATGTGATTATGAGCCACGCAGGTTTCATCCCCCACAACATTTCGAAAAACCGCCGTTCCCGAAATGCAAAAAGGGACCCAAGGGTCCCTTTTAAAGCAGCGGTGGCGCGGTTGACGGGGCTCGAACCCGCGACCCCCGGCGTGACAGGCCGGTACTCTAACCATCTGAGCTACAACCGCCCGCAGCTTACCGAGCAAGCCCGGTGTGCTTGGACGTCTTATGGCGCGTCTGGGGTCCCGTCAAGCAGGTAGCGCCTCTTGATGTGGTTTTTTTTCGCTCAGGCCAAAAGGCGACCCCACAGCTGCGCGGTCTGCGACCCCGTCATTGGTCTTTGATCGCCAGATCATCCCGTATTTGGCGCGCCATAACCTCGCCCCAGCGCGCATAAAGCGCAGGCCCAGGATGGAAGCCGTCCCGCGCCATCATCTCCGGGTCCAACTGAAAACCCGGATCCACAAGCCTGCATGCCTCTTGTGTTTTCAGCTCCTCATCCAAAGCGCTCCGCATCGCCTCGGCATGCGCGCCCAAGACGCCAGACAGAGGAAACGGGAGCGCCGGGAATCGTCCCATGGGCGGCACCGATGTGACAAAGATATGTTCTATTCCATAGTCGCGCCGCAGCATTTGGTGAAAGGCGCGCGTTTGCGCCACCCATTTGTCAGGATTTACCAAACGCGTCACGTCATTGACGCCAAGTGCCGTGACAGCAACGTCAAAATCTCCCTGACAGGAGCGGCGCAGATGCTCGGGCATGGCGCGCGTGGTCATACCCGTCATGGCCACCAGGTGCCAGTCGACGGTACAATGCCTGGACAAAGGCGCGATCAATTGCCCGCTCAGTGCCTCTGACTGATCCCGTACTCCGACACCGGCCGCCGATGAATCCCCGACAATCAACAGCCGCAAAACCGGACCGCAACCGACGCGCCCGCACCTTACGCCGCCCGCCTCGGGCAATTTTGGCGTGCGCGCGATCACCATAAGCGCCTGGAGCGCGAGAACGGGAGAGAGACCCACCTGAAGCAGGCGTGCCGCTAACATCCCCGATGCCTTTGTATCGGCGACCCGCGGCCCCCCGATAGCGTGCCCCCACCTCCTCCTTCTGATTGGCGCGACCGAGATGTGGCCTTGCAAAATAGCGCGCTCATGCCTCTCATCCTTTCCTGTTGTCCTGCACGTCTCAGCGTATGGCCAAGAATGCACCATCCGTTTCAACCCGCAGCATGGATGCCTGTCTCCCTCAACACCAGCGTGTAAAAAGCACATCCGGTCCCCATCGCCAATGGGTCGAGAGACAGCGATGATGGATTGAGCCCGTGATGATCCCCGCCTAGGGTGAGTGTTGAAATGCGAGGAGCGAGAAAATGCGAAAGATTCAGGCCCAGGGCATCCATCACATTACCTTGACCGGCGCTGATCGCCAGACCTCCATTGATTTCTGGGAGGGGCTCCTTGGTTTTTCACTGATTTTCGATCAGCCCAATCTAGACGACCACAGGCAGGGGCATCTCTATTTTGCAGCAGGTAACGGTCAAACAATCACAGTATTTACAGATGAAAATCGCAAACTCACACCCGAACGTCTGAAAGATCAGGTCGGTGCTGTTCACCATCTGGCGTTTTCAGTGTCGCGTTCGGTGTTGACGCAGGTTTGCGAGCGATTGGATGAGCGGCACATCAAGCATACGGGTCTCAAGGATCGCGGCTTTATGAACAGCATCTATTTTCACGATCCTCTGGGCCTGCGAATCGAATTGGCCTGCTATCGTTTTGAGCCGCCCGAGGGTGCGACCCACGCGGATGTGCTGGCCCAGGCCCATTCCTTGCGTGTGCAAAGAGAGGATTTGGCCATTGCCGATTGTCATATTGCCGATGCAATCGAAATTTTGACGCAGCAGCGCCAGCCGCGCATGATCGACGTCTGAAAACACCGGATGCGGTGTCAGAGTAATTTTGGCACCGACGATGCCCTATCGACCGATCACTCACAGAAGCTCCGGTTTTCCCAACCGCATCGTGGCATCAGGTCCGTTGCAAATCCTCGCTAACTTTCGTTTGCGCGCGATCAGGTTCCATACGCCGCGACGCCAGATCAAGCCGGGCCGCGATATGAATGAACTCAGAAACATCGCCCGCAGGTTGCACCAACGCCATTTCATAAGCCGCATATTCCAGTAATTTTGCCGCCGCCTGCATCGCCGCCTTTACACGTGCCCGGCTTTGCAAAGCATCAAGCGTCTCAAAAGCAGACGAAAGGTCAACACCCGTCAAAAGATCATCACCCGCTGGCACGGTCATATCATGTCCGTTTCCTGCAACTCTCAAAACCCTACCCGACCAGAGACAATTGCGATGTGATACCACCGCAGATATCCCGATTTCGCGCGGGACCTGCAACGCACCCTAGTGTCGCGTCGCATGATCCTTGTATTCTTACGCTGTTTCTTTTGACTGGCTTGGCATCACTCTTTCTGGACACCAATCTATTTGTCAACCCAAGGTAGATCAATTTTACCCTGAAAACACGCATAGATTATCAAATACAACGTCCGTTGTGCCCAATATGACAAAAAAATTACAGCTGCTCGGGCAAGGTCATCATGGATACATATTCGCCATTAGCCGGAATACGCCAAATACGGTTTGGCGACTTTCCTCGTCAGCGGCAATACATCCCGCTTAGCACTTTCATCTAAATACAGACTAAATGGTGGGTCGTGAGAGGCTCGAACTCCCGACATCTTCGGTGTAAACGAAGCGCTCTACCAACTGAGCTAACGACCCGTTAAGCGGCGGTTTAGCCAAACTCGCGCGCGGCTTCAAGCCCCTATCGACAGGCATTTCATTTCTCCATACGCAAGGTGATAAACCACACCCTGCCCACCTGGCAGCGCACCCATCTGCGAGATGTCCATATTCAACAAAATCAAACGCAACATGCGCGATGTCATGCCGTGCGTCACGAGTACCGCCGGCCCGGATAGATCATCCAGAAAGGCAAGGCAGCGCCGATGCAGCCCCTTGAAACCTTCCCCCCCCGGCGCGCGCTCATAAAGGTCAAGGCCGCTTTCTTCGCTTTCATCCATTTTGTGACCGGGCAATAACGCATCCCGGCGCAACCCCTCAAACGCGCCGACGGATATTTCCGACAGGCGCGCATCCGTCTGAATTGTTTGAAACAATCCTTCCAGCGCCAGCGAAGCCGTATGAAAAGCACGACCCTGCGGACTGCAAAACGCTTGAAAATCGCGCAGATCGCAGCCACCGAGAATTTTGCGCTGATCGCGTGCCTGCGCGCGGCCCTGCGCGGTCAGTGCAGAATCGAGCCTGCCCTGGATACGGTGTTCGGCATTCCAAACCGTTTGCCCATGGCGCAGAATATAGAGCGGCGGCCTCATTTCTTCGTCTCCCAGCAGGCGGATAACTTAAGTTCCAAAGTGTCGATGGCACGGTCCCGGCCCGCAGCGCAATATCAATCTGGCCGACGACCCCATCCGCCACAGAGAAATTAATGTTGCTTTACCAACTGTTAGCCTGTCACAGCGGTTTGGCAGTACCATTTTGCGATTTCCACACTACCTAAAAGCAAAATAGATATGCGCGAGATTGGTACCACCCAACAGGAGAATGTGATGGCTATTACCCTGAAACTGAATGGCGAAATCCAAACGCTGGACGCTGACCCCGGCACCCCCTTGCTTTGGGTGATCCGCGATGATCTGAAACTGACCGGTACAAAATTTGGCTGTGGCGTCGCGGCCTGCGGTGCCTGCACGGTGCATGTCGATGGCGTGCCGGTGCGGTCCTGCCAAACCTATGTTGAAGACGTCGAGGGCTCCGAGATAACAACCATCGAGGGGTTGAATTCGGACATCGGGCGCGCGGTTCAAACGGCATGGGCGGAACTTGACGTCGTGCAATGCGGTTATTGCCAGTCCGGGCAGATCATGTCCGCCGTCGGCCTGCTCAGCGAAAACGCCAAACCCTCTGGCACGGATATCGATGATTACATGAACGGCAATGCCTGCCGCTGCGCCACTTACCAACGCATCCGCGCCGCGATTTTGCGCGCCGCAGACCTGATGGAGGCCTGAACCATGACACTCACAACATCCCGACGTGGTTTTCTTGCAACCGCCGCCGCCGCAACCGGCGTGCTGGCAATCGGAATATCGCCGCGCGGTGCGCTAGCCAAGGCGGGCGACGGTGCGCTGAACCCCTTTGTGACAATCGCGCCGGATGGCACGGTCACCGCCATCATCAAACATTTCGAAAAAGGCCAAGGCACCGCGACCGGGCTGTCCACCTTGATCGCCGAAGAGTTGAACATGTCGCTTGATGCGATCAAATTCGAATTCGCGCCCTCCGATCCAGCGGTCTACAACAACAGCCTGTTCGGACCGTATCAGGGGACTGGCGGATCAACCGCCATGGCGAATTCATATCTGCAATACCGAACGGCCGGGGCTGCGGCGCGCGAGATGCTGCTGACGGCGGCAGCACAGCGTTGGGGTGTTGCCAAAAGCGCCCTCTCTCTAAAAGACGGGACGATCTCAGGGCCGGATCAAAGCGGCGACATTGGTGAATTCGTCGCAGATGCCAGCCTGCTGGATGTTCCGGCAGACCCCGCGCTCAAGGACCCCGCGCAATTCCGAATCATCGGCAACCCGGACGTGCACCGAAACGATCAAAACTCCAAGATCGACGGCACGGCGCAATATGCGATGGACCTTCATCTGGAAAACCAGATGGTTGTGGTTATCAAACGCAGTCCACGCATGGGGGGAAGCGTCGCGTCCTTTGACGAGAGCGGCGCGCAGGGCATAAAGGGCTTCATTCAGGCGCTTGCGCTGCCCAATGGTGCCGGTGTTGCGGTCTATGCCGACAAGACATGGGCCGCGCTTCAGGCTCGCGAAGCGGTCCGTGTGACTTGGGATTTCACCGCCGCCGAAACGCGCGGGTCGGATGAAATTCGTCGTGAACTGCTGGCCTCATTGGACGGCGATGCAGAATTCGACGCCTCCTCAGAAAGTGACTTGTCCGATACGCTCGCCGCCATTGAAGGGGCCGCGCAGGTGGTGGAGGAAACCTTCTATTTCCCCCTGTTGGCCCATGCTCCGATGGAGCCGCTGACGGCTACAATCGAACCCCTGGCTGACGGCGCGGTCGTCATCCATGACGGCGCGCAGTTTCCCACCAGCAACCACAATGTCTTGTCACAAATCCTTGAATTGCCCATGGAGAAGGTCAAGGTCAACACCATGATCGCCGGCGGCTCTTTTGGCCGTCGCGCCACGCCAAGCGCGGATTATCAGGTCGAAGTGGCGCTGGCCTTTGCCATGACGGACCGCACCCGCCCGGTGAAGCTCGTCTGGTCGCGTGAAGATGACATCACCGGTGGATATTACCGCCCCGCCTTCGCCCATAAGGTGCGCGTCGGGTTGGATGACAGCGGCAAAATCGTGGGCTGGGATCACCGCATCGCCGGGCAGTCGATTTTCAAAGGCACCTTCTTTGAAAGCGTCATGGTGCATGGCGGGATTGATCACGCGTCGGTCGAGGGCGCCGCCGATACGCCTTACGATATTCCCGGCATGCATTTTGGGCTAACGGATAACAAACCAGCGACAACGCTGCTTTGGTGGCGCTCAGTCGGCCATACCCACACGGCCTATGTCATGGAGAGCATGATGGACATTGCCGCCAAAGCGGCCGGAAAGGACGCCGTTGATTTCCGTCTGGAATACCTCTCGGGCGGAACGCCGGATCAACAACGCCTTGCTGGTGTGCTTGAACTGGTCGCTCAAAAAGCCGGTTGGGGCAACGTCGCAAAGGGGCGAAGCCAAGGTGTTGCGGTGCATAAGTCCTTTGGCTCTTATGTCGCGCAGGTGGCTGAAATCTCACGCGATGAAAACGGGGCTGTCAAAATCGAGAAGTTTACTGCCGCCGTTGATTGCGGTCTCCCGGTCAATCCAAATGTGATCAAGGCGCAGATCGAAGGGGGAATCGGCTATGGAATCGGTGCGATCATGCGCAACGAGATCACGCTGACGGGCGGGGAGACGGACCAATTCAATTTTCCCGATTACGAACCGCTGCGCATGCGCGACATTGGCGCAATCGATACACATATCATCGCATCCAGTGAAGCGCCGACAGGGATTGGTGAGCCCGGCACACCGCCCGCCGGTCCCGCATTGGCAAATGCGATCGCTGTGGACGGTCCGCGCATCACATCCCTGCCCATGCAGAACGAAGGCATCAATTTCGCCTGAGGGCATGTGAGAAAGGAAGCGCCCGCCTGAACAATCAGGGGGGCGTTTCACATGCAGCTAATTTTTTGCAAAAGACTCCAGCGTTACGCATCTTGTTCATGCACCAGCGCACATTCGTATCGCCATCAGGATGTTGGCGAATGCTGTCCAGAGCGATCAAGATCTTCGATATCACAGACCGTCTGATCCAGTTTCGCCGACAACAGGGCCAAAACGGGATGGGCGCTATCCCCTTGGTTTTTCTGAACGACGGCGATATATCCTCTCAATTCGCGCAGGACGGATTGAGTTTCTTCAACGACTTCCCTGCTGATTTTATCCAACTTACGCTCCCGTATTCTTGGCTCTCTTAATGGAATATTATGTGCCACTAGCACTCTTTTTAGCAGTGATTTTCTACAAAGGGAACGAGATGACACCGCAATGTCGAAACGTTTTTAACCATTTAGAGAGGTCCGCGTTTAATCTGAATTGATTTGTGTTTCCCAAAGGAGTCTTTGTCTGCTTCATTTTCAGTGTGGAGGTGGATGATGGGCAAACCTCTTTCTTTAGATCTTCGGCACCGGATTTGCGGGTATGTTGCTGCTGGGATCTTTTGTCGTGCAGCAGGGCGTATTTTTGGTGTCAGTGCGGCAACGGGGGTGCGTTATGCTGCGGACAAACGAGAGCGGCGCGACGTCACGCCCAGACCACAGGGCAGGCCGGTGGGCCGATTTGGCCAGCTGGCACCGTATAAGGATTTCTTAATCGGGGTTATCCGTGCCGAACCAGACATAACATTGCATGAACTATCCGGCGCGCTGGAAGACACGTCTGGCGTATCTGTTCACCTCTCATCAATTCACCGCGCCTTGGTACGCGCCGGGTTCTTATATGAAAAAAGGACTTATCGCACGGGAACGTAATCGGCCTGCCCTGCGCAGGGCAAGGCGGGGGTGGATCAACCACCGCCAGCCGCGCATGCGCCAGGAGCCACACAGACTGGTCTTTATTGCTTCTGGGGACATTGCTGCGCAATACCCTGACGGCCAGTGGATGAGACAGCCGTAAAAACCAATGTCACGCGGCTGTGCGGACGGGCACCTATAGGCGAGCGCCTCCTTGGCACCGCGCCCTTTGGAAAACGGGGTACGCAGACTTTCATCGCCGGGCTGCGCTGATCGCGCCGTGGGTGATCACGGGTGCACTGGACGGGCGCGCCTTCGACACCTGCGTTGGAACCCGGAACGGTAGCCATTCTCTCCTCTCCTTAATTGCTTTGCAATCAACTGCCGGGCAAGGGGCAATCTTTCCACCCACAAAAGCCCCCGCGCAGCGCAGGCGTTAAGAAAGCGCGTGCTGGTTCCTGTTCTTGCCGCCCTACTCCCGCGACCTCAACCCCACCTCTCGGGACATTGCTGCACAATACCCTGACGGCCAATGATCGAGATGGCTTTCTCAAAGCCCATCTGAGACCGATCGGGCTAAAAACGTTCGATGCACTCTTCCAGGCCCTCGGCGACATTTGTGATCTGTTTGATCCAAGCGAATGCCGGAACCTCCTCAAAGCTGCCGGATATGCCGCAGATTAAATACAAAATGCTTTAGAAAACCAGTAGGCTGTCGGTTTTGAGCATCTGTCGACAGAGCAGAAGACAAGCTCTCCTGAGACCGATCTGTGTGGCTACCAGTCATCACACACCGCCCTCGAGGTTTGTCGAGAATGGATTGCGGTCCTGAACGTCAAATGAAGTTGGGACAATCTGTCGACTTGACCATCAGCCACCCACTGGCATTGGAAACCAATGCAAAAAACGCGCAAGGATCGGAGTTTTCCCGTCGCGTTAGATTCCCGGATCTTGAAGTGACGCCATCGCATGAACGGCATTTTTGAACACACGTAATTGCGATGGGGGCAAAATCTCAAATCGTCTCACGATCCCCAGGATCGGGTCTCGGGAGAGCGTTTTTGCGCCACTGGGCGTCAGGAGAAGAAATCTGCTGCGCGCATCCTCCGGATTGGCAATTTGTCGCACTAAGTCACGCTTCACCAGCGTCTGAATCGCCCGAACTACGGGCGCATGCGTCTTTCGTAGTGATTTGCGCATCAAACTCATCGTGCACTGGCTTTGCGGGTGCGTGCCGAGATATCGTAAAACTGACCATTGCAATGGATGAACATCAGCTGAAACTTTTGAGCGATAGGCGTCACGCACCATGGCCTCCAAGAGGATTGCAGTGGCAATATCACTTTTTGTCGTAGCAGCTTTTTTCATTTCAAATTCAGTTTAAATTCGAATGGTATGGCAGCTCAACGGCTAGTTCAGACTAGGGTTAACGAGCATGACATCATATCCGCAACAGATACGGTCATCGTATGACATTGTTTGATCAAGACCTTCTGCACATTGGCCACAGGGCAATCACTGATTGCAGCGCCGCCGCAGGACCAAAACGCGCTAAAGCGCCAGCTGGTTCGGCGAGTCAGCAAAAACGTGGAATGACCCGTTCAGGGCGAGTTTGTGTTGGCAATTTGAAAGGACCTCTCGCAAACAACTCGAATTTGCAGGGGTTCGCATGACCTCGGTGCCGTTTTAGGCGCAAAGCTGACGGAAAATATCACGGACCCGGAACTGCTTATCGCCCACAAGACCTTGTAGCGATACATGATCAACCAATCGCGGCGGTGTCGGCGACCAAAAACACAGTAATTACAGTCGAGTTTTGCAGGACAGGATCAAGAAGGAATTATTCACTCTACGGCACACCCGTCTAAAGAGTGGATACAAAAGAGAACCTTCGAGACCCGAAACTGGCGCAGCACTTGCGCCTTTCCAATGTCAAAACGAGCAAAACAACAGATGTGGCTTTGTGAAACTGTTGCCAGTTGCTAACTGTCGGCTTTGAAGAAAGAAGCGCATGCGATACGCGCCCCCTTTATCCTTTTCAGACCAGCCGCATCAATGTGCGGTGGCAGCATCCGAAGAATCTGACGACTTTGCCAGACTTGCTGCAGCCGCAGCCTCTTCGGCTTCCTGATCCCACTCGATCGCTTCCGGTGCCCGGACCAGCGCATGCCTTAGCACTTCAGACACATGATCGACCGGGATAATCTCTAACCCCTCTTTCACGTTATCCGGGATTTCACGTAAATCCTTTGCATTCTCTTCCGGGATCAGAACGGTTTTGACGCCACCACGCAAGGCTGCGAGCAGTTTCTCTTTAAGCCCACCGATCGGCATTGCGTTGCCGCGCAGCGACACTTCACCCGTCATGGCGATGTCTTTTCGCACCGGAATTTTTGTCAAGACCGATACGATCGACGTGACCATCGCGAGCCCAGCGCTTGGCCCATCCTTCGGGGTCGCACCGTCCGGCACATGAACGTGAATGTCGATCTTGTCAAAGGTCGGCGGCTTCACGCCAATTTGTGGACTTATAGAGCGGACATAGCTTGATGCCGCATCAATGGATTCCTTCATCACATCGCCCAGCTTGCCCGTTGTCTTCATCCGACCCTTGCCCGGCAAGCGCAGCGCCTCAATGCTCAACAACTCACCGCCGACCGAAGTATAGGCGAGCCCCGTCACAACACCAATCTGATCCTCTTTTTCGGCAAGCCCATAGCGGAACTTCTTAACGCCAAGAAAATCATCAATGTTCTGATCCGTGACCGCAACCGTTTCCGCCTCTTTTTTGATGATTTTGGTCAATGACTTGCGAGCAACCTTCGCGATTTCACGCTCCAGATTTCGAACGCCTGCCTCGCGCGTATAGGTGCGGATCATCTCTGTGATTGCAGAGTCTTCAATCGCAAATTCCTTAGCCTTGAGACCGTGATTCTTGATCTGTTTGGGCACGAGATGTTGTAATGCGATCTCGCGCTTTTCGTCTTCAGTATAACCCGCCAGCGGTATGATCTCCATGCGATCCAGCAGAGGACCGGGCATGTTGTAGCTGTTGGAAGTCGTCAGGAACATAACGTTAGAAAGATCATATTCCACCTCGAGATAATGATCTACAAATGTGGAGTTCTGTTCGGGATCCAGAACCTCGAGCATCGCAGACGCGGGATCACCCCGAAAATCCTGACCCATCTTATCTATTTCATCAAGCAAAATCAGTGGATTAGTCGTTTTTGCTTTCTTCAAAGCTTGAATGATCTTGCCCGGCATGGAACCGATATATGTCCGGCGGTGGCCGCGTATTTCGGATTCATCCCGCACGCCGCCGAGGCTGATACGGATAAACTCACGCCCCGTCGCCTTGGCCACGGATTTGCCCAGTGATGTTTTACCGACGCCGGGTGGGCCGACCAAGCACATGATCGGGCCTTTCAACTTGGTCGAACGCTGCTGCACAGCCAGATACTCGACAATCCGTTCCTTGACCTTTTCGAGACCAAAATGGTCGTCATCCAACACTTTCTGCGCGCGTCCCAAGTCTTTTTTGACGCGAGATTTAACGCCCCAAGGGATCGCTAGCATCCAATCCAAATAGTTGCGCACCACGGTCGCTTCGGCAGACATCGGGCTCATATTCTTTAGCTTTTTGATCTCGGCATCAGCCTTTTCACGCGCTTCCTTACTGAGCTTGGTTGCAGCGATCTTGGCTTCCAGTTCGGCGACCTCGTTTTTGCCGTCTTCGCCGTCGCCCAATTCCTGCTGGATCGCTTTCATTTGCTCGTTAAGATAATATTCGCGCTGCGTGCGCTCCATCTGTGACTTCACGCGTGTCTTGATCTTTTTCTCAACCTGCAAAACAGACATTTCGCCCTGCATCAGGCCGTAAACTTTTTCGAGCCTCTCAGAAACGCTGAGCGTTTCCAGCAGATCCTGCTTCTGGTTCACCTCAATACCCAAATGACCCGCAACTAAATCGGCAAGTTTCGCAGGTTCACCCGACTCGCCAACCGCTGCTAAAGCCTCTTCCGGCACGTTCTTTTTCACTTTGGCATAGCGCTCAAACTCATCAGATACGGTGCGCAACAAGGCCTCTGTCGTTGCGATGTCGCCCGGCATTTCGGTAAGGTATTCCGCGCGAGCTTCAAAAAAGCTGTCATTCTCGATGTATTCGGTGATGCGGACGCGCGCTTGCCCTTCCACAAGAACCTTAACAGTTCCATCCGGCAACTTAAGCAGCTGAAGGACATTCGCCAGCACCCCGGCCTTGTAGATACCATCACTGTCCGGGTCATCCACACCGGGATCAATCTGACTGGACAGCAATATCTGCTTGTCATCAGACATGACTTCTTCGAGAGCGCGGACAGATTTTTCGCGCCCAACGAACAGCGGCACAATCATGTGAGGAAATACCACGATGTCGCGCAGCGGCAGGACGGGGTAGGAGGCGTTCAGAGGCTCTTGCATGCTCTTTCCTTGTTTTTGGCAAGATGGTTCTGGTCCCGCATATGCAGCAACACTCGCCCATCTCCAGGCTCGAAAGATACAGGTGGGGCGATCACCCCACGAAATCAACCTTGCCGTTGGTTTTGTTGCCCGCAGCATGGACATTGGACCGCGGAATCACAAGCCTTCAATTCAATGAAAAGCCTGGACAAAACACCTCAATTTACATGCAAGCGATCCGTCAATGACACCGACAGCGCAGAGACCCGCGACGACAATACTTTTACTTCGTCAGCGATGACCGCAAAACCCTTGCCAGCATCACCGACACGTGCTGCCTCAATCGACGCATTCGTCGCCACCATATTTATGACTCGCCCAATCTGCCCAATTTCAACAGCAATGACACTCGTCCGATCAAATGCGTCCGCTTTTCCCTTGTCGTTCAATTCCAAAACGAAGGTTCGAAAATCTTCGTTGAAAGAGTTCACGCCTTTGGCAATGCGCGTACAGCAAAGATCATACATATGCGCACCTGGTTGAAATCCCTTGATAACACCGTCTTCGGACGTGCATCGGCCGGTGATACGCACAATTTCTTCCAGCGCGGCGACAAGGCTGTCAAGGTTTTCGGCAAGACCTTTGGGGAATTTCAAATCATGCGCTGTCAGAAGGAGATTTTTAAGCCCCTTCGCCGCATCGTAACCAATTTTCAACTTATCGCGCGCGTCCATAAAGTCTTCTGCCGTGACATTACTGCCCTGTTCGGTGCTCTGCTCCATGTTGTGGATAAGAATCTGTAAAGCAGCCAAGCGCACCGGCGCAATCTTGGTCTGAGTGTCATGAAGGGTGTGGTCCAGCGAGGGACCTTTCTCGGCCTCCGCAGTCTTCGTTTTGAGGGACATCAATGCAACTCCGTTCCTAGGCCCTATCTCTAGGGGACATGAAGTTAAACTCGCGTTAATCGCACGCCGGTTACGCGAAAAAAAGCTGCCGATCGCGTCACATTGGTTCGATGTCACCCTGCGCCCTGCCCGCCTCGAAATCACTTTGCCAGGCTGCGAAACGCTTTTGGGCAATGGCCTCCCGCATCCCGGCCATCAGGTCCTGATAATAGGTCAGATTATGCCAGGTCAGCAGCATCGAGGAGATAATCTCCTGACTGCGAAACACATGATGCAGATAGGCACGCGAATAGCTGCGACAGGCCGGGCATCGGCACCCTTCATCCAGCGGGCGCGGATCATCGGCGTGACGTGCATTCTTGATGTTTACAACGCCGCGCCGTGTGAAAACCTGCCCGGTGCGTCCCGACCGGCTGGGCAGAACGCAATCCATCATATCGACCCCGCGCGCCACGGCCCCGACGATATCATCCGGCTTGCCGACCCCCATCAGATACCGCGGTTTGTCCTGTGGCAGCATGTCAGGGGCATAATCGAGCACGTCGAACATCGCCGCCTGGCCTTCCCCCACGGCCAGCCCCCCCAAAGCATATCCGTCAAAGCCGATGTCGATCAGCGCCTGCGCACTCTCGCTGCGGAAATCACGCTCCAAACCGCCCTGTTGAATCCCGAACAACGCATGTCCGGGTCGGTCGCCAAAAGCGTCACGCGACCGCGCCGCCCACCGCATCGACAGGCGCATGCTTTGTGCAATGGCATCACGATCCGCCGGAAGTGCGGGACATTCATCAAAGCACATGACGATGTCAGAGCCCAAAAGTCGCTGAATCTCCATTGATCGTTCCGGCGTAATTTCATGTTTGGAGCCGTCAATATGGCTTTTGAAGGTCACGCCTTTTTCAGTGAGTTTGCGCAGCGCCGCCAGGCTCATCACCTGAAACCCGCCCGAATCTGTCAGGATCGGACGCTCCCAATTCATGAACTTATGCAAACCACCCAACCGATCAATCCGCTCCGCCGTGGGGCGCAGCATCAAATGATAGGTATTGCCCAACAGGATATCGGCACCTGTTTCGCGCACGGAATGCGGCATCATCGCCTTGACGGTCGCAGCTGTTCCGACCGGCATGAAAGCAGGAGTGCGGATCTCGCCGCGCGGCGTGGAAATGATCCCGCTGCGGGCCTTGCCATCTGTGGCGTTCAAATCAAAGCTAAATCTCATGAGGGTTCCTTTGGCGCAAAACCACGCGATTTCCAACCCTCTCGACGGATCATTTGGACAACGGGCGCAAATGGCGACCCAAGCACGACCGACATCACACCAGCGCGCGCCATGTCTCGCCTTTGGCAGGCAGAAGCGCGCGGGTTTTTGGGCCGGACAAACCCATGCCGCCGGTCTTCAACACAGGCCCTTTTGGCGTTCATCTTGTTTTCATCCAAATCGCAAAATATCCGCCCAATTGTTGCAATTGAGCTGTTCAAGGATCACATCAGCAACAGCGGCGTTAAAATAAGGACTGGCCCACGTGGAAATCGAAACCCTCATCCTGTCTGCGATCGAAAGCTCGTTGGTATATCTGTTGCTGGCGGCATTGCTCATCATTCTCGCGGTCAAGGCGGTCAAGATCGTGCCGCAATCGGAAAAATACGTGATTGAACGCTTTGGCCGGCTGCGCGCGGTGCTTGGACCCGGCATCAATCTGATCGTGCCCTTCATTGACCGCGTCGCGCATGAAATCTCGATCCTGGAGCGGCAATTGCCCAATGCCAGCCAGGATGCGATCACCAAGGATAACGTCCTGGTGCAGGTGGAAACATCCGTTTTCTATCGCATCACGGAACCGGAAAAAACCGTCTATCGAATCCGGGATGTGGATGCGGCGATTGCAACGACTGTCGCGGGGATCGTGCGGGCCGAGATCGGCAAGATGGACCTGGATGAGGTGCAATCCAACCGCTCTCAACTCATCACGACAATCAAATCACTCGTCGAAAGCCAGGTTGATGACTGGGGCATCGAAGTGACGCGCGCCGAAATTCTGGATGTGAACCTGGATCAGGCGACCCGCGATGCGATGTTGCAGCAATTGAACGCGGAACGCGCGCGCCGCGCACAGGTCACCGAGGCCGAAGGTTCCAAACGGGCTGTGGAATTGGCGGCGGATGCGGAGCTTTATGCGTCTGAACAAACCGCCAAGGCGCGACGGATTCTCGCGGATGCAGAGGCCTATGCGACGCAGGTTGTCGCCCATGCAATCAATGAAAACGGGCTTGAGGCGGCGCAATACCAGATCGCCCTGAAACAAGTTGATGCGCTCAACGCGCTGGGGGCGGGTGAGGGCAAGCAGACCATTTTGGTTCCAGCACAGGCCATCGAAGCCTTTGGCGATGCGTTCAAGCTCCTCAAGGGACGCGTGACGTGAGTGGGCTGGCCGATCTGTGGTGGGTCTGGATGGCGGCGGCCCTTGTGCTGGCCGTGATCGAGGTGCTGGTGCCGGGGTTCATATTCTTGGGGTTTGCCCTCGGTGCATTGGCAATGGTTGCACTGGTGCTGGTGGCACCGGGTCTGGCCGCCCCTGCGCTGCTGGCGATCTTTGCCGGACTATCCCTGCTGGCCTGGATCGCCTTACGCATGCTCTTTCGCAGCCAATCCAGCGGTGCCCGTGTCGTACATGAAGATATCAACGACAATTAGAGCCTGTGGGCATTCACATTGCGCCATACGTTTCGCTCCAAAATTGCTCGGTTCCAGGCCAGAGAGCGCAAAAATGGCCAGAACTTTCAAACACAGTTGACGCAGAAATCGGCCATTTTGACGACCCGCCACAGGTCGCGGCGCTTTTTGCTGCATCCTGATCAGTCGCGCGAGCGGTTGAGATCACCGAACCCACCTGTTACCCCGGAGATCAACAGGGAAGGTTAAACATGGAAAAGCTGACTTTTGGTTGGGAAGAATGGATCGCTTTGCCCGATCTGGGGTTGCCCGCGATCAAGGCAAAGGTGGATACCGGCGCGCGTACATCCGCTTTGCATGCGGATGACATCGAGGTTTTCGGCACAACCAAGACCCCAAAGGTCCGGTTCAGTATTCACCCCATGCCAGGGCGCGAAGATGTCTCGATCATCTGCTCGGCCCCCCTCGTGGACCGGCGCGAAATTACATCCTCGAATGGCGAGACCGAGCAACGCTTTGTCATCTCCACAACGCTGGCGGTGGCGGATCAAAGCTGGCCCATCGAAATCACCCTGACCAATCGCGGCACAATGTCCTCACGGATGTTGCTGGGGCGCCAGGCGCTGAACGATCATATCTCCATCTCGCCCACCGAAAAACGTCTGCAACCTGACCTCAG